>CAYFWE010000008.1:0-20458 GCA_964346745.1 uncultured Actinomyces sp.
ATTGCCACAATCACGAGAATATTGGCAACGTGGTTCCCTGCAAGCCTTGGCTGCGTCACCGCCCCTACCTCCACAAAAGCAACGGGGACAATGTCAGTCCCACCGGGCAGCGTTTTCCCCGTCGGCACGCTCGGTGGCTAGGTCCGTGACCAATGCTGACGTTATCACGGGCCGCAGGCGCGGGTAGCACGGAATGTGGAAGCGTTAAAGATTTGAAGCACGAACTCTTACTGAGCGACAAGAAAACGCTGCGCCGTTGCCAGAACGGCTATTGACTCTGTGTGGAGCCAAGGGGACTCGAACCCCTAACCCCCTGCTTGCAAAGCAGGTGCGCTACCAATTGCGCCATGGCCCCGCGGTGGATCCAGAGGTCACCCCCTGGGTCCGGCTTCTGCAGATCAGTTCCCCTCTTGGGGCTTAACCCGATGCCAGAAGACTTCGTTTTCCATCATATCGACGACCATTGCGGCCGCGAGCACCGTGATCCCTAAGATCGCGGCAGCAGCCGCGGATTTCCTCAAGAATCCCATCGGATACCTTTCGGTTCGACATGATGGTGGGCCTAGGTGGACTCGAACCACCGACCTCAGTCTTATCAGGACTGCGCTCTAACCAACTGAGCTATAGGCCCATCAACAATCAGAAAGACTACCTAACAACCGCCGGTTTAACCAAACTTGTTAGCCATTTTCTGAGTGCGATTCCGGTCACCAGAACTCTAGTTACTCATCCATCAGGGAAAGTTTGACGCCACCTACAAGCGTGGCTATCAGGTTGTAAAGCAAGGCGATCAGTGTGGCTAACGCCGTGAAGATGATGACGTTACCCACCCCGATGATGGTCGCGTACGAAATTACTCGCGGCAAACGGACGTAATCCAGTAGAGAGAGGAACCGTTCGGCGCCCAGTTCCATCAAGAAATCCTCGATCGACCCGAAAACGTTCATTCCGTCGAGGACGAACCACACTACGATAGCCCCGACGACCGTGGCTATCGCCAAGGCGATGGAAAGGAGGAACGATGTTTTCAGGACCGACCAGGCATCAATGCGAGCAACCGTGAGTTCCACGCTGCGCGGTTCGTCCAAGTACTCAACTACATCCACTTGAGTTTCTTCGTACCCAACCGGGCTTTCCACGATCGCGTCTTCGACGTCAATCTGCTCAGTCATCAGCGTTCTCCTCATCGCTTGGCGCGTCGCCCGGCTCATCCTGAACTGTGCCTGACTCTACCGGAGTTACTGTCTCTTCTTCGTCTTCCTCCGTGTTACGGGTGATCGCAATGACACGATCTTCCTCATCGGGACGGGCCAGAATCACGCCAGCCGTGTTGCGTCCGGTGGGGCGCACATCTGAGACGCTAACCCTAATGACTTTCCCACCTTCGGTCATGGCCAAGACTTCTTCGTCCCCATCGGTGACGAGGGCGCCTACTAGTGCACCGCGATCAGCCCGCACATTCGCCACCTTTATCCCTAAGCCGCCCCGCCCTTGGGTGCGATAGTCGGCCAGTGGAGTCCGTTTGGCATAGCCACCTTCGGTTACCACCACTAGGTCTGCATCGTCTTTGACCACTTCCATAGTCAAGACGGAATCCCCTTCGCGCAGCCGGATTCCCCTGACGCCCGAGGTGGTTCGACCCATGGGACGCAGTGCTTCGTCACTGGCTTCAAACCTCAAGGACATGCCTTTTTCGGTGACTAAAATCAGGTCGTCATCCGCATTGGCGATCCGCGCTGAAACCAGCTCATCGGGATTTCCGTCCTCGTCCTCGCGCAGATTCACCGCAATCACGCCCGCACTTCGGGGAGAATCATATGCGGATAGGACGGTTTTCTTGACCAACCCGTTCTTTGTAGCCAACACTAGGTACTCCGCGTCTTCGTACGACGAAATAGCCATTACTTGCGCGATTGTCTCTCCCGGTCGGAACGCCAATTGGTTGGCAACATGCTGACCTTTTGCATCCCGGCCGCCTTCGGGTAATTCGTAGGCTTTGACGCGGTACACCTGTCCCATGTTGGTGAAGAACAGCAGCCAGTCATGGGTGTTAGTGACGAAAAACTGGGCGATCTCATCGTCGGTGCGCAAGGATGTCCCGCGGATTCCCTTACCGCCGCGCTTCTGAGCTCGATACTGGTCCAGCTTGGTCCGCTTGGCGAATCCTTCCCGTGTAATGGTGACGACAACGTCCTCTTGGGGAACAAGTTCTTCAATGGATATCTCTGGCCCATAGGGGACAATCTTGGTGACCCGATCATCGCCGAACCGTTCATCCACTTCCGCCAGTTCATCACCGATGATTTCCCGCTGACGCGCGGGGCTATCTAGGATCCCCTGTAATTCTTCGACGCGAGCGGTGATTTCGGCGTGCTCATCCAAGATTTTTTGGCGTTCCATCGCAGCCAAGCGGCGCAGCTGCAGTGAAAGAATCGCATCCGCTTGTACCTGGTCCACGTCCAACAGGTTCATTAGACCCTGCCGAGCTTCTTCCACCGTCGGGCTGCGGCGAATGAGGGCGATAACCTCATCCAGCATGTCGAGGGCACGCAGATACCCTTCTAGGATGTGCAGTCTCTCGCGCGCTTTGGCGAGGCGGAATTGCGTGCGACGAACGATAACTTCGATCTGATGCTTTACCCAGTAGTGGACGAAGCCGTCAATCGATAGGGTTCGCGGCACCCCGTCGACTAAAGCAAGCATGTTTGCCGGGAAAGACTCTTGTAGAGAAGTTCGCTTATAGAGGTTGTTGAGGACGACCGATGGGATCGCGTCCCGCTTCAGCACCACGATCAGACGCTGGCCATTATGACCAGATGTTTCGTCACGAATATCTGAAATCCCCTGGACTTCGCCATTGCGAGTCAGTTCAGCGATCTTGGCGCTGAGGGTGTCAGGGTTTACCTGGTAGGGAAGCGCCTTGATTACCAGACAGGTGCGGCCATGGATCTCTTCCACATCGACGATTGCGCGCTGGACGATTGACCCTCGCCCAGTCCGGTATGCATCTTCGATGCCTCGCCGTCCCAAGATCGTGGCGCCGGACGGGAAGTCTGGGCCCTTGATGATGTTCAGTAATGCTTCCAGCAGTTCTTCGCGCGTGGCGTCAGGATTGTCTAGGTACCACTGAACGCCTTGAACCACTTCCCGCAGGTTGTGTGGGGGAATGCGGGTGGCCATTCCGACTGCGATGCCCTCGGACCCGTTGACTAGCAAGTTTGGGTAGCGCGCTGGTAGGACGGTTGGTTCTTGGTTTCGGCCGTCGTAGTTGTCTTGGAAATCTACGGTCGATTCGTCAATGTCCCGCACCATTTCCATGGACAGCGGCGCCATTTTACATTCGGTATAACGCGGAGCGGCTGGCCCGAGGTTTCCTGGGGAGCCAAAGTTCCCCTGCCCAAGTACCAGGGGGTATCGCATAGACCAAGGCTGCACCATGCGCGCCAACGCGTCGTACACGGATGCGTCACCGTGGGGGTGGAAGTGCGACATCACGTCGCCGACGACGCGCATACACTTGTAGAAGCCGGCGTTGGGTCGGTATCCCCCGTCGTACATGGTGTACAGGATCCGACGGTGTACGGGCTTGAGTCCGTCGCGCACATCTGGCAGTGCACGCCCAACAATCACGGACATCGCGTAGTCCAAATAGGACCGCTGCATTTCATTTTCGAGGTCGACGGGGTCTACGCGGCCGCCCTCGCCCTCTTGCACGACAGTGTCGGCAACATCAACTTGTTCGAGGGCGTCTTGGCTTGCATCGGCGATAGCTTCACCGATTTCTTCTGGCTCGAAATTTTCGTTGTTTATGTTGTCGTCACTCACGTTTTCACCGTCGTTACGGGTTTCATCACTCATCTTGGTGTTCCCCTATCCCGTTAGGCGTCGATGAAGCGGACATCGGCCGCATTGCGTTGGATGAACTGGCGACGGGACTCCACATCGTCACCCATCAGGATTGTGAATATCTCATCAGCAGCGGCAGCCTCACCGACCTCGACCCTCTTCAAAAGACGCGAATCTGGGTTCATCGTGGTTTCCCAGAGTTCGGAGTAGTCCATTTCACCCAGTCCCTTGTAGCGCTGGATTCCACCCTGTTTGGGTAGACGCCACCCTTTGTCCACACCCTCTTCGAGCATGCGATCGCGTTCCGCGTCCGAATATACGTACTGGTGGGGCGCGTTCGACCATTTCAGTCGGTACAAAGGTGGGGTTGCCAAATAAATGTGGCCGCCCTCAACCAGAGGCTTCATGTAGCGGAAGAAGAATGTCATCAACAAAGTGGCGATGTGCTGCCCGTCGACATCCGCGTCTGCCATCATGATGATCTTCCAATAGCGGAGCTTATCTATGTCGAACTCTTCGCCGATTCCAGTTCCGAGGGCGCCGATAAGGGCCTGAATCGTCTCACTGTTCATAGCCCGATCAAACCGAGCTTTCTCAACGTTCAGAATCTTGCCGCGTAGGGGAAGGATCGCCTGTCGGTCCGGATTTCGACCCAGAACCGCCGAACCACCCGCAGAGTCGCCCTCCACAATGAACAGTTCGGATACGCGCGGATCACGAGAAGAGCAGTCGTGGAGCTTAGATGGAAGCGCGACAGCGTCGAGAACACTCTTCCGCCTGGTTGCCTCCCGCGCTTTACGGGCAGCGATACGCGCCTGTTGGGCGGCCTGTGCCTTCGAGATTATTACCTTGGCCTCGTTCGGGTGAGCGTCGAACCAGTCACCCATCAAAGAGTAGGTCTGTTGCTGTACGAAGGTGCGGGCTTCAGTGTTGCCTAGCTTCGTTTTCGTTTGCCCCTCAAACTGTGGCTCGGTAAGTTTCACTGAGAGAACTGCAGTCAGTCCCTCTCTAATGTCATCGCCGGTGAGGTTCTCGTCCCTGTCCCTGAGCAGCGCTTTGTCGCGACCATACTTGTTAACGATCGTGGTCAGAGCTGCGCGGAACCCTTCTTCGTGAGCGCCACCCTCAGAGGTGTTGATCGTGTTGGCATAGGTATAGAGGGTTTCCGAATAGGCGCTGGTCCAACGCATCGCCAGTTCCATTGACATGGTTCCCGCGTCGTTTTCAGCCTCTAAATCAATGATGTCTTCATGCAGAGGTGCGGCCCGCTTAGTGGTGTCCAAGTACTCGACGTAATCGGGTAGGCCCCGGTCGTACTTGTACGAAACTTGCCGCGCTGTCATAGCGTCGGCTGCATCAACGTACTCAGGCACGTCCCCGCTGATGGTTTCCCCGGTTATTTCATCCCCGGTTACCGGTTCGAGGACGCGCTCATCGGTCAGGGTTATCCGCAAACCCTTGTTCAAGAACGCCATCTGCTGGAAGCGTTGGCGCAGCGTCTCAAAGTTAAACTCGACAGACTCAAAAATCTGCGGATCGGGCCAGAAAGTCTGCGTCGTGCCGGTCACGTTGGTCATCCCGAGGTCCTGAAGCGGCTGAACCGTTTTTCCACCGTTAGCAAAGGCAATCTTCCAATGGTGACCTTCACGCATAACTTCCGTGTCGACCCTGCGGGAGAGGGCATTCACTACGGAAATACCCACGCCATGCAAGCCGCCTGACACCGCATATCCACCGCCACCGAATTTTCCGCCGGCGTGCAGGACTGTCATGACTACTTCAACGGTGGGACGCTTTTCTGTTGGGTGGATACCCACCGGAATGCCGCGGCCGTTGTCTTCAACCCGCACCCCTCCGTCTTCGAGGATCGTGATTTTGATGTGATCGCAGTAACCGGCCAGCGCCTCATCCACCGCATTGTCAACGACTTCGTAAACCAGGTGGTGTAGACCGCGTTCACCGGTGGAACCGATATACATACCCGGGCGTTTACGTACAGCCTCTAGACCTTCGAGGACGGTGATATCCGCTTCGCCGTATTCGACTCCGTTAGTCTTGTTCTCGCGGGTCTTGTTATCGCGATTTTCTTGCTCGGCAGCGTCACTCACGTACTGCTCCCCTTACCGCGTCACCTAAACGCCTAATCTGATTGCCGGGGGAGCCAACGTGAGCCCCTCTCCCGATTTATAGATCACAACCTGAACTAATCTTACCAGTCTTGCGCTAAGCAGGATAACGCCTCTTCATGCTATCCCCCACGTGCAGCCAGGTGAAACGCGTCTAGGGCAGGCACAGATACCGCAATGGCCTTTGGTCCCCAAGATCAGCCGTAGGTGTCCCTCGGTCCACGACCACCCTTAAAGACGCGTCTTCCCTTCACCCATGATGGCGCTTGCGGAGGTTGCACCACGATCTTTTCCACAATTCCGGGCCCGACACGCTCATCTATACGCTTGTGGATATGCGGGAGCAGGAGCTGCACCTGCTGTGCCCAGGCAGTTGAGTCTGCGCGAGCGATTAGGGTTCCGCCCTCGAAGCTCTCAATCGGGCAATGTTGTGCGACGTGGGGTCCCACGATTTCTTCCCAATCTCCGGTGACCGAAGCGACCTGTAACGTGAGGTCCCACCCCCGCCGGTCTGCCTCAATGCCCAAGATATCGCCCAGAGGTTGAGGATCCCAGCGGGATCGGCCAGTGCCTGTCTTAGAACGGTAGATTCCAACCGGAGCGCGCCATGAGGTATCACTATTGGAAGGAGAAGCGTCAACGGGGCTACTAGAAGCAGGGCTTTGAGTTTGGCGGCCCCGTTGATCCGTCCTTACTCCGAAGTCCGCTATTTTCGTACCTGGGCGCGGTGAAGAAGGGTAGCTACCTTGGTCAAAAGCACGGGCGCGAAATCTCTGGAATACGGATCGGGCAGCAACAGAACGCTTCTGGCTATCTTCTTGGCTAGTCACCGGTGATCGCCTCAACCTGGCTGGCACCGTCTTCGTCACGGTATACGCGGAAATTGTGCGCTTGGAGCTCTTCGGGCAGGTCTGTTCCCACGGCTACCGTCACTAAGACCTGTTCAACTTTTTCCATCTCTTCCAAGAGTCCGCGGCGACGGGTGGAATCTAGTTCTGCAAATACATCGTCCAAGATCAACACTGGGTAATCGCCATCGAGGCGTAACAATTCTAGTTCAGCCAAGCGCAGCATTAGGGCGCTAGACCACAGTTCGCCATGACTGGCGAAACCTTTTACGGGCAGCGAGTCAAGCGTTATCAGCAGGTCGTCTCGGTGAACGCCCTCAAGATTGACGCCCCGCCGCAGCTCGGCAGTTCGCAATGCTTGGAGTGCTTCGACGTACTGCTTCGTAAGAGCTTCGATCTCGTTGTCCGCATTGCCTTCGATCCGCCCGTCGATGACTTGAAAGCCACCTTCTGCGGATTCGGTTTGCTCCGACGACTTCAAATGCGACGCGTATTCAATTTCGGCTAGCCGGTCACCGTCACTGATCTGGTTATATGCTGCCGCCACCAGGGGGGCTAACGCCGTGACAACCGCCTCTCGATGCACTCTGATTTGGGCAGACAGGGAAGCGAGCTGATGATCCCAGACGTCTAAGAGAGCTTCTTCTTCCAAGTTCAACGATCGATTAGCGCGACCGAGTTGTTTCAAGGCCGCTGCCCTTTGCCGCAGAACCTTCTCTAAGTCTTGGCGCAAACCCAAGTAGTGCGGTTTTAGCTTTGTTACCACCTCATCTAAGAAGCGACGCCTCACACCAGGATCACCGCGGAGGAGCTCTAAATCTTCTGGAGCGAAAACCACGGTTCTTAATCTGCCCAATAGTTCACGCGGGGGAACGTTGGACTTGTTTAGTCGGCTGCGATTGGCCCGTCCGCGAGCAATTTCGAGCTCCAGTAAGGTCGACCGGCTGCCTTCTTGCACTCGGGCGCGAATGACCGCGCCTCCCGGCTGCTGATCCGATTTAGGCTCAATTCGGACTAGTGGGGATGAAGAAGCCACTCGATGGGATGAAAACGTCGAGAGATATGCGAGAGCTTCTACTAGATTCGTCTTTCCCCTCCCGTTGGCGCCCTCGAACACAACGACGCCCGGTGGAAGTTCAACTACTTGCTCCCGATATGAGCGGTAGTCGTTTAAGGCTAGGTGAGTCACATGCACTGGGACTCTTTCACCTCACCATCAACCACCGAAACGAATGGGCATCAGCAGGTATTTGAACGTTTGGTCAGCCGGGCCATCTTCTTCTGCCTGGCCCAAAAGCACGGCCGCCTTGTTCGCATCGGTGAATCCGAAACGGACGAACTCTGTATCCAGAGCGCTTAGACCTTCCTGCAAGTACGTGTGGTTAAACGCCGTGCGAAGAGGTTCCGCACCGGTGACCAATGCCAGGGATTCTTGCCCTTGAGCAGTGTCCCCCTGCCCCGCTTCAAGTGTTAGCGATCCTTCTTCGAAAATGAGCCGCACTGGCGTCTTACCCTCGACAACTAGCGACACACGTTTGACGGCTTCCAGCAGTTCTTGGCGGTTGCAGACGTATTCGAGTGGTGTGTTTTCAGGGAAGAGCTTTCGCACCGGTGGGTAGTCGCCATCTATGAGAGAGGATGTTTCTTGGCGATCGCCGGCGCTAAAAGCGACAATAGCGGCACGATCGGACCCACCGGGGCTGCCCAAGAACACGTTTACGTTCCCGCCCCCGCCCAGATTTCGAGCCACATCGGTTAGAACGCGCGATTTAACAAGGATTTCCGCTGCAAATGACGGATCTGTGGGTTGCCATAGAAGTTCACGTTGAGCCAGACGATATCGATCCGTGGCAAGCAGGGTTATTTGTTCCCCGGTGACTTCGACCTTTACGCCAGTGAGCAAAGGCAGCGTTTCATCTTTGGACGTAGCAATAGTGACTTGGTTGATGGCCTTTTGCAGTTCCCGACCGTCGACTTCACCAGCCAAATCAGGTAGAACGGGCAGGTCTGGGTAGTCTTCGAGGGGCATAACCCCCAGGGCAAACTTGGCGCGCCCACACTCTATATCGACCCTGTTTGCGCTGGTCGACACGATTACGTCCTGATTCGGAAGTGCCTTTGCGATCTCGGTAATCAACCGGCCGGAAACCAATGCTTCGCCCGGCTCTAACACGGCTGCTGCAACGCGTGAACGTGCGGAGACTTCATAGTCGAAGGAAGACAGTTCGAGTTGATCGTCTTTGGCGGTTAGACGCACGGCCGACAGAATCGGGATCGTGGGTCTTTGCTGAACTGCACGAGATGTCCATTGCACTGCATCGGAAAAGACTTCACGGGACAGTCTGAACTTCACTATTCCTCCATTGGCAATCCGGGGATTCTTAACTGTACCCGCAACAGGCGTGTCATTTGCTCGGTGTTTCTTACTCACTTGCTTACATGTCCTGCGCTATCGACGCAGGGGTGACCATTTTTGTTACTGCGGGATTACAAGAATTCTCTGCTTAAAGAGCTAGTAGTGGTAGTAGCACCTGGGGAAGCTGTGGAAATCACCGTAATTACGCGTCTGTGTGCGGAAAGTGGCTGTTGATGATCTCTGGACGTGTCTGGGGACGGCCTCGGTGCTCTGTGCACATCCGTTCAGACGCTAGCTTTGTTATCAGCAGCTTTCCGGGCTGTATGCACGGATTTTTGTAGTTATCCAAAGCTCCGCTCGGATTCATCCACATGAACCACGATTCGTCAAGGTTTTGATGGGAATCACAAGCTTGTAAGCTGTGGATTGTTGCTTCTAGGGCAACCCTCCGCCACCGCGAGCACGTTTCTTCACGCGGTTGGTGATTTCGGTCACGTTGTTGTAGGTTTCGCGTCGTTCTGCCATCAGCCCTTGGATTTTCTTGTTGGCATGCATGACAGTGGTGTGATCACGCCCGCCAAAAGCATCGCCAATCTTAGGTAGAGAAAGATCGGTCAGTTCTCTGCACAGGTACATGGCAATCTGCCTTGCTTCGACCATGGGGCGGGATCGATCCGGCCCACACAGTTGCTCGATGGTTACCCCAAAATACGAAGCTGTCTGCCCCATAATCAACGCCGCTGTTATATCAATGTCCTCTGGGTCTGATAGGAGATCCTTGAGAACCATCTGTGCCAATTGCAGGTCAATTTCCTGGTTTGTCAGATTGGCGAACGCAGTGACGCGCAGCAGAGAGCCTTCTAGTTCACGGATATTGGCTGAGATGCGTGAAGCAATGTACTCCAACACCTCTGGTTGCACGGCGATTCCCTCTGCCGAAGCCTTCATTTGCAAGATGGCGATACGGGTTTCTAAGTCTGGAGGCTGAACATCGGTGGTCAGACCCGATGCGAACCGACTTCGCAGTCGCTCCTCGAAGCCACCCAACTCCTTCGGGGGCAGGTCGGAGGTAATGACGATCTGTTTGCCCGCATCGTTGAGCGCGTTGAACGTGTGGAAAAATTCCTCCACAGTTTCTTTTTTGCCCTGTATGAACTGGATATCGTCAATCAAGAGAATATCGCTTTGTCGGTACCGTCTCTTGAAGGCATCCCGTCCTCCCTCGCCAATGGCGCTGATGAAGTCGTTCAAGAATTCTTCCGAATTGACGTACGTGACCTTCAAGTGCGGGTAAAGCGACAGCGAGTAATGGCCAATCGCGTGCAACAAGTGTGTCTTTCCCAAACCCGAGTCGCCGTATATGAACAAAGGGTTATACGCACGCCCGGGAGCTTCGGCGACCGCTAAGGCAGCCGCGTGGGCGAACCTGTTCGAGCTTCCAATAACGAAGGTTTCGAAAAGGTATTTCGGGTTGAGGGCGATTCGCTGTGTTGGCGTATTCAGCAGTTGCCGCCGCGACGCTTCCGATAGTGGAGGAGGTTCGGCGAGAGGATGTGTACTCGAACCTGTTGTTGGGGTTGAGGTTGGATGAGCCGCAGTGGGTGAGGGTGTGGGCTCTGGTTTCGGCTCCAAAGAGGGGTCTACCGTCACCGCGATCCGGACGGGTTTACCCAATGTGAGGGTAAGTGCCTCAGTGATCCGGTCCGACATGCGGTTTTCGATATAGGACTTGGTGAACTCGTTGGGAACCGCCAACAAGATGGTTCCTTCAATGTCACCCAAAGGCTTCACCAGTTGAAGGAAGGCAGCGTGCGCGGGCCCTAGCTCATCGGGGTTGACCTGGTGGATCACTTTCTCCCAGGCGGATGTGAGCATCGAACCCTGCATAGACGGTCCCTCTCTGTGTAGTGACGGCGTTTTCCCAGTGACATTGCACACCGGCTCGCCTTGCTTGGAGATTCTAAATCCGGTTATCAGACGCTAGTCTACGTGTTGGGGAAAAAACTGTGGACAACATTTGCCTGTCTTACATCGTTGTAACTAAGCGGAATTCTGGCTTAGAACAACACAATTGTGCCTGCTTATCCCATGGTAGTCCACAGCGACCTGGGGATGAATCACACCGAGTATCCACGGAGATTTACACAGCTGTGGAAGACTGGGGGTAACAGGTAGTGGGGTTTAGACAATTGACCCCTGTGAACGCTTGGGCGTAACCTGTTTTGGCGTATTTGTGCCGGTTTCGTTTAGAGGATCGGTGCTTGACCTGGCAGCAGCGTGCTGTCCTTTATAGGAGAACTCAGATGACGAAGCGTACTTACCAGCCGAATAACCGTCGCCGCCACAAGGTGCACGGCTTCCGCTTGCGCATGCGTACCCGTGCCGGCCGCTCGATCCTCTCGAACCGTCGCCGTAAGGGTCGCGCCAAGATCTCCGTGTGATCTTGTTTCGGCCTCATTGTCGAAGTGTTGCGCGTTGAGAGTCGACTAACCAGACAAGATGGGTTTGGCCCCGTCCTCAAAAAAGGGACGCGGGCCAGCAATCGTGTCTTGGTGGTGTCTCTGCTGCGCACTTCTTCGAATGAGGCCGCAAAAGCGGGCATCGTTGTGGGAAAGAGAGAGATTCCCAAGGCCACGGCACGGAACCGAGTAAAGCGGCGTCTCAGACATCTAATCGCTGAGCGCCTCTCAGCCTTACCTGCGGGGACCAGAATCGTCGTGCGGGCATTGGCTGCTAGCAGCGATGTTCCCAGCCGCGATTTGGCGTCGTACTTGGATCGCCTGTTAGTCGCGGCCTTGAAGAAGTCACTCCCGGAAGATGCGGGCGCGCGATGAAAGGGTTCTTCGTGACGATCGTACTGCTGCCAGTGCATGCCTACCGGCGATTCATTTCTCCGCTGCTGACACCTCGGTGTCGTTACTATCCTTCTTGTTCTGCCTACGCGATACAGGCTGTTCAGACTCACGGCATCTTCAAAGGAACTGCTTTGAGTGCAGCCCGAATACTTCGGTGTAACCCGTGGAGTCGCGGCGGCGTAGACCATATTCCCCCCAAAGGGGCTTGGCGTGCCCCAGAATGGGTTCCGCCCGACGATTGGGCTGGACATGATATCGAAGAGGGCGAACCTCCCAGATTCACCAGGCGCTAATTTGAAGACCGTTTGTTTTTTGTTGTCTGTGGTTAAGGAGTCCTGAGTGGACGCGATACTGCACCCGATCATCGTTGCCTTTGCGTGGATTTGGGTTTACCTACACAAGGGCCTCATGCTCATCGGCGTGCCCGCCGGACCAGGCCTTGGCTGGGTACTCTCTATCGTCTTGCTGACCGTCCTCGTCCGGTTTGCAATCCTGCCGCTGTATCTCAAGCAAATCCGCTCGATGCGCAGCATGCAGGTCTTGCAACCAGAACTGCAGAAGATCCAGGCCAAGTACAAGGGCAAGAAAGACTCCGTATCGCGCCAGCGCCAAAGCGAAGAGATGATGGCGCTCTACAAGAAACATGGCGCGTCACCGTACGCGTCTTGTTTGCCCCTTTTGGTGCAGATGCCGATCCTCTTCGGTCTGTACCGGGTAATTTTTGCGGTTCAGCAGATCAAAGACGGCAACTACAAGTACGAAAACTTAGGCCCCCTAACCCAGACGGTTGCCACCGATATTAACGGGTCCAAGGTATTTGGAGTTGGGCTCTCCCAGACATTGGGAACGACCCCCGATGTGGCTGGAAAAGCGGTTTTCATTGTCCTCATTGCTGTCTTGGTGGGGATGCAGTTCTTGACTATGCGTTTGTCCATGAGCAGGAACATGGCGCCGAACCAAGATCCAAACAACCCGATGGTTCGCAGCCAGAAGTCGATGATGTACCTAATGCCGTTGATGTTCGTCTTCACCGGCATGATCTTCCAGATGGGCCTGCTCGTTTACATGGTCACGACTACCGTGTTCGGCTTCTTCCAGCAGGTTTGGGTCAACCGCACCATGCCTACACCGGGTTCGCCAGCATTTGTTGAGTTGCTCGACAAGCGTGAAACTGCATATCAAAAGTGGGCTAAGCCGGAGTTTGAGCAGTATGACGAGCAATATCAGGCTGACAAAGGCGATGCCCCCGCCCTCGAGCAGCTCCAGTCGACCACTTTGGCGACGGTGGAGCGCCATGCGCGCGGACAAAAGGTCTACTCCAAGTTCCCAGAAGACTGGACGATGAGCGAGAAGCTCTCGGCGTATCGCACGCTGGCGATGGAGCCGTGGAAGACACTGCCAGACGAGGCTTGGATGAAGCAGATGGTGGCAGCGAAGAAGAGCCGAGAGCAGGTGCAGGCAGCCCGAAAGAATCGTCCGAAGAAGCTCTCTCGTGAGCAGCGTCAGCGATTGGCTGAGCGGGAACGGATGGAAGAGCAGGCGGCCGCGAAACGAGCTGCTCGAAATGCGGCGAAATCAGCTTCACCAAAGGGAAACCTGACGCAAGAAGAGATTGAAAGACGTCGGCAACAACGACGCCAAGAACGTCGGCGCCAAGCACGACAGAATCAGCAAAATAAGGGAAACGAGTGACCGGAGTACTTTGCGGGCGTTTCCTATCCCTGACCGACCATTGCGATTACCGGAGGAACCATGTCTAACACGGAAGATGCAGCGAGCCGACTGACACATCTCGAAGAAGAAGGCGAGGTGGCAGCAGACTACTTAGAAGAATTGCTGGACATCATGGATTTCGATGGCGACATTGAAATCGACGTGGAGAATGATCGGCCCTCCGTTGCGATCGTCAGTGATCACCCGAGATCCTCTCTTTCGCGTCTCGTAGGCGAGGACGGTGAAGTTCTCGAGGCACTCCAGGAACTAACTCGTCTCGCGGTGCAAACCTCTATGGGTGAGCGTTCACGGCTGATGCTTGATGTTGCCGGGTACAGGGCCGCACGTCGCGCTGAGTTGCAGCAGATCGCGGCGGAAGCGGTTGAGGAAGTCAAAGAGACTGGCCGACCAGTGCAGCTGGAGCCGATGAACCCGTTTGAGCGCAAAGTCTGTCACGATGTGGCCGCGGAGGCGGGTTTACATTCCGAATCTGCTGGCGCGGAGCCGCAACGCTGCGTCGTCATCTCCCTGCCAGATGAGGAAGGCGAAGAGATCAGCGCAGAGGCAAGCGCTGAGGCCGTCGATGACGGTACGGGTATTGATGCTGACGTAGTTGCGATGGAAATGACTGAAGAGGGATGAAAGAACAACCCAGTGAAATAACACTGTCATTGTTTGGTACATCCGCCTCGACTGTGCAGATATTTGCAGATCTGCTCGCCGCAGAAGGCGAAAAACGGGGTCTCATCGGACCGCGCGAAGCAGAGAGAATCTGGTCGCGACATATCGTAAATTCCGCTGCTCTCTTGCCATTCCTGCCAAGAAGAGGAACCGTCATAGATGTGGGTTCCGGCGCGGGTCTTCCAGGGTTGGTAATCGCAGCGGCTCGGCCCGATCTGGATGTGACGCTTGTGGAACCGATGGAACGTCGTTGCGAATGGCTTCTCGAGGCTTCAGAGACTATCGGGCTAGATAACGTTACGATCGTCCGTGACCGGGCGGAAAACATTGGCAAGAAACTTCGAGCAGACGTGGTCACTGCCCGAGCTGTTGCAGCACTGCCAAAACTGTTGCGTTTGACATCCAAGATGATCGCTCCGGGAGGCAGACTCTTGGCGCTTAAGGGCAGACGAGCGTACGACGAAGTTGAGGATGCGGCTCTAGAACTGAAGCGCCGACATCTGAGCGCAGAAGTACATGAAGTTGTTTCAGTGATGGACGGCGAAGTGACGTACGTCGTGGAGTGTAAAAGAACTGTCTGAGGGTGTACTCCTCGCTATGGACCCACACAGAACTAAACTGGCTGGGTTGAAAGGTGGTCCAGTGCAACAGTTAGCTGGTGGGGGCTCCCCTATCGCCGATCGTTTGACGCGTAATTATTCTGAGCTGCAGGAACTTGAGGGTGCGGTCTTTCCGAAGCCTAGAGGCCAGCATGTGCTCGCCATTGCAAATCAAAAGGGCGGTGTCGGAAAGACGACTACGGCAGTTAATCTCGCCGCGGCGCTCTCTATGGGCGGACTGAAAGTGTTGGTTATAGACGCTGATCCGCAGGGAAATGCATCGACCGCACTCGGCGTCCGCCACGATCTGGGCACACCGGGGACTTACGAAGTGCTACTCGGTCACACACAACTAGAAGATGCTCTTCAAGAATGCGAGCTGTTGCCCGGGCTGAAAGTCTGCGCGGCCACGATTGATTTGGCCGGCGCGGAGGTAGAGCTGGTGGCAGAGCCAGACCGTGCTCAACTACTTTCTTATGCTATCGATGACTTTTTAGATTCCTTCACCGATGCGGATGGTGGAGAGAAAGACCCACAGCCCGATCTGTGGCGCCCTGATGTCATCCTCATCGACTGCCCCCCGTCACTTGGTTTGTTGACGGTAAACGCCTTCGTAGCGGCAACACAGCTTCTGATTCCAGTGCAGGCTGAATATTATGCCCTGGAAGGGCTTTCGCTTCTCTTGAATACCACCAACCGAATACGCTCGACACTGAACGAAAACCTCAAGGACCCGCTGATCCTCATGACCATGGTTGATGGTCGAACGAAGCTAAGCTCGGAGGTGTCTCGAGAGGTACGTTCACATTTTGGCAGTTCTGTATTCGATACGGAAATACCAAGATCTGTACGCATTTCCGAAGCCCCATCGTATGGCGAAACAGTGCTTACCTACGATGGTCGTGGTACGGGTGCGATCGCATACCGTAAGGCTGCGAGAGAGCTTGCGGCCGCTCTTAGCTAGGGGGTTGCAACGTGGCAGATACAGAAGGTGCTGGTACAAAGCGCCAAAGGAGTCGGCGGCCCGTTAGAGCGCGCGGTGGTCTAGGGCAGGGTCTCGGTGCGCTGATCCCTGACGCAGAGCCTGAACGAGCTAAGTCTGAGAAGCCGCTGGACATATTGTTCCCAGATCTACAAGGGTCTAATGGAAATGCCGGAGCTCTTAGAGGCGGATCCGCGCGTGATCTATTGTCTCCGCGCCGCAAGTCTGCGGAGATGTCTGCCAAGAAGGTACCCGCGGACCGGCCCAGTGAAACAGAAGAAAATGTTTCACGTGAAACAAACGCCAAGGATACTGAACCAAACGCCGAGCTGCGCTCTGTTCCCGGCGCTGCGTTCGGCAATGCATCACCCGATTGGGTCATCCCCAACCTGAAACAGCCACGGCAAATATTTGACGCGACAGAACTAGAGCAGCTCGCCGAATCCTTACGCGAAGTGGGTATGCTCCAGCCTGTAGTAGTCCGTCGGATTACCGAAGATGTGCTGCAGGAAGAGGGCCAAGCGGAGCGCCTTCAGGCAGCACTCACAGAACAGCCAGAGGCTCGCTACGAACTGATTATGGGTGAGAGGCGATGGAGGGCGGCGCAGCTTGCTGGTCTCGAGACCATTCCTCTGATCATCAGAGAGAGCACTGAAGACGACCTGCTCCGCGAGGCGCTTGTCGAGAACATTCACCGCGTGCAACTGACTGCGCTAGAAGAGGCGGCCGCCTACGCGCAACTGATGGAAGACTTCGGCTACACGCAGGACGAGCTTTCTAAGAAAGTAGCTAAGTCTCGATCTCAAGTGGCAAATACCTTGCGCCTGCTGAATCTGCCGGGTAGTGTCCAACGGCTCTTGGATGCAGGTGTTTTAACCCCTGGCCACGCAAGAGCGCTTCTTGGACTATCGGACCCAGCTCAGATGCAGGCTCTTGCAGAGCGTATTGTGCAAGAGGGACTTTCCGTAAGAGCAACTGAGGAAGCGGTGAAGTTTGGCCGTGTCCGCGGTCGGACGTCGCGGCCACAGGCCGGCCCGCCAAGTGCGGAAGCCCAGGTTATTGCTGAACTGTTCGCGGAGAAGCTCTCAACGACCGTAAAAGTTTCCACCGGTGCAAAGAAGGGCCGTCTCGTCATTGAGTTTGCGGATAAGGATGATTTAGACCGGATCGCCCGCGAACTCGGTTTGCATTGGGCAGCTGACTAGCAAGTAGCCCCAGGGTTGGTAGCCAGATCGACCCGAAGTGTTTCACGTGAAACATTTAGAGAGCCGGAGCCCCGGCATTACTCAAACCACGCGGTATAGACGTTCAAGCACACATGCGTGGGTCAAACCTCTGTCGGATGTACTTCCAGAAGTAGCGTTATCTGCTAATCGATATGCGCGTTCACTACCCGGCAGCGAGATCGCAGACCTGACCAAGCGGTAACGCAGCGATGAGGGACGAGCGTTACTAGCTTTGCCCCGGCGGCTTTTGGACATCAACGCTCCAGAACAAGCAACCTATTATCTCAGCCCGCTAGCCCAGTTCTACTGAGTGCGCGAACTACCTCATAGAAAGAACCTATGCTCATGAGGAGTCCCGTGCTGCACCAGCGCTAGGATCACTAATGCTGAGCGCCAGGGATAGATGGGGACGTCAATGATTTGGCGACTCTGAGATGTTTCACGTGAAACATTCGTTGGGAAATGCTGCCGCCTGTTCCCCAGGGAATCCAGCTAAACGCCCTAGTTTTGGGCTGCAGCAATTTCTTTGCGCAGCACCTCAGCTAGTCGATGAACGCCCAAGCGGATCGTATCCTCGTCGGGGTAACAGAACGAGAGTCGCAGGTGATCACGGCCTCGACCGTCGTAGTAGAAGGCGGTTCCAGGAACGTAAGCAACCAGACCTTCTACGGCTCGCGAAAGCATGGCCTTTGAATCAATTCCCGGAGGTAGGGTCACCCATGTGTAGAAACCACCTTCAGGAATCGTCCACGTGCACCCTTCAGGCATCTCTTCCTCTAAGGCACTTCTCATCGCTTCCCAGCGACCTTGGTACATTTTGGCAAACTCACGTACCTGCGAGTACCAATCAAAGTCTTCAAGGTACTTGCTGATCGACATCTGACCCATCATTGATGGACTGAGTATGTCGGATTCCGCAGCCAATACCAGTCTTTCGTAGAGGTCCTCTGGCGCGAGTGCCCAGCCAACTCGGTAGCCAGGCGCGAAGATCTTAGAAAAGCTCCCCAGGTAGATAATGCCCTCGGGCCAAAGAGGCTGCATTGCTTGAGTTGGTTCTGTTTCGAACCCCAAGAGACCATATGGATTGTCTTCGACAATAAGAATTCCGGCGTCGCGGCAAATTTTGACAATCTCTTGCCGGCGCTGTGGCGACACGGATGTGCCCGCGGGATTCTGATAGTTAGGTATCGTGTAGAGGAATTTGATTTCCCGCCCAGACTCACGGACCTGAGCTATTGCTTCGACCAGAGCCTCTGGAATCAGTCCGTCCTCATCCATGGCAATGTGTTCCACGTGCGCCCTGCGCGTCCTGAAAACGCCCAATGCGCCAACATAAGAGGGCGACTCTGCCAAGACGACGTCGTCTGGATTGAGCAAGACTTCAGCAACCAACTGGAGTGCCTGCTGTGAGCCTGTGGTTACCTGTATCTGGTAAGGGTTCGCTTCGATCCCTTCTTTAGCCATGACTTCGAGTATCTGGGCCCGCAGGGGATTCCAGCCGTGGCCGTCTCCATATTGAAGCGCCTGCATTCCACTCGTTTCGAGTAGTTTCGAGGTCATTTCGGCAATATGGGTCAATGGAAGGTCACGTAGGTTCGGCATCCCACCCGCGAGGGAGACCACCTCGGGGCGGGACACGACAGAGAACAACGCTCGGATCTCAGACTCTTGCAGATTCCGGCCATCCTCCGACAGGAGGTGTGCCCAAGGGGTAGTGGTGGCATGGTGTGACGCCGAACCCGCTTGTTGGTGATCTGCACTCTGGTTCGTCATGAGAATCCTGTCCGCGGGCGACAATGCCGCAGTTCTAGCTAGTTTGTTTCCTCGAGATAATGCTGCGCATCTAGAGCAGCGCGGCATCCTGTTCCGGCTGCAGTGATTGCTTGACGGTAGGTATGGTCGACAACGTCACCGCATGCGAAGACGCCCGGGCGAGAGGTCTTCGTGCTGGGCTCTTCCACTTCAATGTAACCGTCTTTGATCTTGAGTTGACCGTCGAACAGAGCACTGCGAGGGTCGTGTCCGATAGCGACGAAGACACCCTGAACTGGCAGAAGCGTTTCCTCGTTTGTCTTCACATTCAGCAGTTCAACGCCCGTAACACTGTCGTCGCCAGCCACCTGTGTGACGATGGAATCCAAGACAAATTCGATCTTTGGGTTAGCTTTAGCCCTTTCAGCCATAACTTTTGAAGCTCGCAATTCATCTCGGCGATGGATCACGAACACCTTGCTGGCGAAACGACTGAGGAACATCGCTTCTTCCATAGCAGAGTCGCCGCCACCGACTACTGCCAGATCCTTGTCCTTGAAGAAGAACCCATCGCACGTGGCACAGTAAGAAACACCGTGGCCACTTAGCTTTTCTTCCCCTGGAACATTGAGTTTTCGATAGGCCGAACCGGTTGCTATCACCAAAGACTTCGCTTCAACCACTTTGTCGTATAGCGTTATTTTGGCGTTATCACCACTCAGGTCTACTTCGCTCGCATCGTCGTATTCGACGCGTGCTCCGAACTTTTCTGCCTGGGCGCGCATATTGTCCATGAGGTCTGGGCCCATGATTCCGTCTGGAAAGCCGGGGAAGTTCTCCACATCAGTCGTGGTCATGAGGGCGCCCCCAGCATCGAGTGCGCCAGCCACCACCAGAGGGTTCAAGCCCGCTCTTGCGGCGTAAATGGCGGCCGTGTAGCCGGCCGGTCCAGACCCGAGTATTACTAAATCTTCTACTTCGTTGCTCATTTTTCCTACCTGACTGATACTGTCGCGATTTTGGCGCGGTTAACGCCCTCATCATCCACTGGGAGACTACTAAAGACTATGCCTATCGCCGACATCTCTGTGGGTTGAGCGAGCTTGATTGTGGTATCTCCATCAGCTGTGGCCGTTGCGAGGACGTCCCCGGCGCGCGGATTACCGCCACTGGCGTCACGTACTACGATCTCTCCACCCTGACCCAAAATATTGAGCGTTATCTCTGAGACGACAGCCGGCTCAGAAAGGGATAGGAGGATCGCTATTTCCGATCCTTCGGCAAAGATATTGTCGGTGAAATAGCGTGATCGCCAGGTCGTTGTCGGATCGTGATCCAACATGGCAGAAACGAGTTCCGGATGGTCGCCGTCGTCGTCACTCCAAGAGAAGACGGTGGCGCTGGTTATTACCGGCTTGCCTGCTGACGGTTGTTCTTTGACGGTAACCTCTTCTTCGGCCGCTCCGTCCTCGTC
>CAYFWE010000008.1:20558-47493 GCA_964346745.1 uncultured Actinomyces sp.
TCTTCTTCGGCCGCTCCGTCCTCGTCACCACTGCTTTGCCCAGTCACATCCACACTTATTCCAATATCGGACAAGAGTTCAGAAGGATAGGATCCAGCGATGCTGCGGAACGCCCAGAATCCGGCGACGATCAGCAGGACTAGGCCTATGACGATGGCCGGCACAGTTGGGTTAAATTTCCCAGAACGCGGTGAACTAACCTCTAAGATCCGGCGATCTTGCCCGTTATTGGACGACACATCCAGGTCCTTCCTCGACACGACTGGTTCAACGTTACCGCGGCTTGCATCCTCTGCGATTGCGTCTTCGCCGTTGGCGTCTTGATTTGCAACTACAATCGGCACGCTGGGCTGGCCGGGCGCCGGAACTTGCTTCCCGGGCGTTGAACGTTGCGCAGGTAGCAGCGGTATCGCCCCGGTTGACAGTAAGTCCGGGGTCGAGTTGCTCCGATTCAGTGCGAAGGTAGCACTTTCCGCTTCCAAGGCGGCTCTGGACAAGATGTCGTCCCAGGTAGGTGGTGATTCCGCCCATGTTTCAGCCTGTGGAAGCTCTCTGCCCACTTTTTCGGTCGAGGCCGTTCCTTCGAAATCGTCCTCATCCACGTCCTCGTCGTCATCTCGCTGCGAATCTGGCTTCGTGGTTTCCTCAGCCAGTGCCTCTTCGAGTTGATCCTCACTGTCTATCTCTTCGCCTGCCGGTAACGTTGCAGGGGCTGGTCGTCGAGGACGGATGCGTGCAACCAGCGCTTCTACTGCTTGGGAGGTGCCGCTGGGGTCAACTAGACGGAGGAAGCCGAAGTAGACGACACCAACGACCAAGGCAACCAGGATTGACTTCCACGTGCCATCTACGAACCGCCCAAGAGTTGTGTCAGCCACGGATCCCGGTCCGATGAAATGCAGTACTGCCCACGCAGCCCCCGCCGAGAGAGCGAACGCAATTAGGCTGCGCAGGTAGAAAACGACGATGCGGCCCACGTTGATTTGCCGGACGACAACACCCACCCACACTAGGGCGATGAATCCCTGTGCGACTCGATACGCTGTTTCCCCTGCGGCTGCCCCAACCGTCCACCACTGTGGGTCAGCGAGGAAGTAGACAGTCCAACCCACAACTACCTGCAAGATAATCGGGGGAATAGTGATAAGGAAGACGGGACGCGCATTCTCGAACGCAAAAAAGACGCGCTGAGACATGATGCTCAGGCCAGCTGAGGGAAGGGCGAATACCAAGGCGACCAGCACCATGCCATATAACGACGCGCTATGGGTGGATAGTGCCGGCATGATGATCTGCATGATCGGGGTAGCAGCGACGGTCAGGACGGCAGCCGCGTAGAAAGAGAGCAGAACGATCAGTTCGACTCCGCGGTGATAGTTTTCAGCAACGCCACGGATGTTCCCGTCGGATACGTCATTAGCCAACCGGGTGAAGATTGCCGTTGCCAGTGTTAGCGCGATCAGCGACTGGGGAACCATGAAAATCATGAATGCGTACTGGTACGCCGGGTTGCCCGCAACTAACGTGCCGGTCATTTCCGTATAGGCATCGGCTCTCGTGGCAATCTGAGACGTTGATACGACCGCAAACTGGCTGAGTATCAAAGTCGCGAAAGTCCAAAACGCAACTTTTGAGGCCGATCCGAAACTGGTTCCGCGTAGGCGGAAATCCAACCGCAGTTTCAGACCGGATTTTCGCATGGGGATTAGTAGCACCAAGGCTTGGGCGATAACCCCGAGTGTCGAGAGTCCGGCCACCACCACTATCTGTTCGGCGGTCATTGATTCTGCGGGTCGAACATCTCCAGCCTTGCCCCACAGACTCAAGAAAAGTATGAGAGAGGCGATGCCGAAAACATTGTTGACCACGGGCGCCCACATGTAGGGGCCAAAGATTCCCCTAGCATTCAGTAATTCACCCAGCAGGTTATATAGGCCGTAGAAGAAGATTTGCGGCACACAAATCAGGGCAAAAGTGATTGTCAAGGCCCTCATCTGCGGACTGAAAGCCGAAGCCAAAATGGTGACAATCACCGGCGTGGCCACCATGGCTGCAATGGTTAGCAGGAACAAAAGCGTTCCGGCCGCGGTCAACAACTTGTTGACGTATTCATTCCCAGACTTAGTTTTGAGGGCGCGAACAATCTGCGGGATTAAGACAGCGTCGATAATCCCGGCTGCCAGCAGGTTGTACACCATGTTCGGTAGGGTGTTCGCCACCTGGAAGGATGCCATCGCCCCTGCACTGGATCCCAGAGCGGCAACCAGCAGGGCAGAACGGACGAATCCAAGTCCGCGGGACACCAGCGTCCCAGAGGCCATGACGATGGAAGATTTCAGTAACGTCTGCTCTTTGGGTGCCAGCCCCTGTTCCTCTTCACTGGGGCTTATCTGCGAAGGGGTATCGCTCATACGTCACTCCTTGGTGAAGTCTGTTGGGGAGTGGACATGCGCCGCTGTCCCTTCTTAATGGTTTTAGTGAGTCCTACAAGGAAAGCTGCTGCCAACAGGCCCCCGATTATCCAAATACCCGGACCTTCCCACCCGGCGCGAACCCGCACAGTGATCGGAGCGGATGTGTCAAGGAGCGTCCCGGAACGCGTTTGGGCGAGGACGTTTACCGTCACCTGGCCGGTCCCGACCGCTTCGACAGGAACCTGTGTGGAAACAGAACCTTCGCTCGGGATCGCCACCGTCGTCCACCTTCTGGTGGACAATCGGGGGTCTGATGCCTGCAAGCCAACTTCGACCTCTAGAGGGTAGGGACCCTCATTTTTCAAAGTTACCGGGAAGGGCGCGTTGCGTCCGACGATGTTGATGGTGCCGGACGGCAGTATGTGAATCGAGTCGGTTAGCTCTGAGAGCTCCACGATCGCTTTGCTGATCCGCTCTTGCCGTGTTGTTTCGTTTAGGTTGGCGGCGGTTGCTCGCAAGACTGCTTTTGTTCCAGCATCCGCGGGTGTGGAGTCAACAATGCGTGCTTCCAGCACGGCCTGTGCATCCAACAGTTCATCGGTCAAGGGAATGAGTTGTTCTCGCGTTTTGCGCAGCGAAACTGAGTCGTAGTTCTGAATCGGTTGGCGCATCACCGAAGATAGCGGCGACGACAACATGGTGCGCAGGCTGACAGGCGTTACCCAGGGAGCATTGAGAAGTTCGTTAAGCCGGGAACGGGGGTGTTCGCCTAGAGATTCGGCAGACACATTTGTCCACAGTGACAACGTGCCGTCGGAGTGTCGGGCCGCTATCGAAGATATGGCGCGAACGCGCTGCCGGTCTGTTACTTCGTTCCCAGTAATCCGACCTTTGTCGGACAGTGCGTTGCTGGCTTCATTCCACGAGTCAAGCAGAGTGGCAGTCAGATTAGGGCCGTTACTGATTCCACCCTGCCCTGGCGTCATGAGTCCGGTTTGCGGGTCTACTAGAAAGCGCGATGACGGGGTGACGGCGGAGGTGAATAGCTCCCGCAGACCTTCGGGAGGGGTGAGCACAGTGCTGGCCTTGCTGGCCTTCAAGAGTCGCAGGTCAAACCAGTCTTTATCGGCGATGATAACGTCCTCAATCAGACTAATTCGGGCAGATCTGAGTGCATCTGCAAACTGTTTTTCCTGTGTCTTTCCGTTCGCGTCACCGCTCTGTTGATCAGATTGCGGTTGAGCAGACTCAGTGTTTCCAGAGTTCGCGCTCGTTTCCACCGCACTGTCAGGCAGGAAACGCGACTTAGCGGCAAGGTCGTAGAGCTCTTTCTGTTCGGTGGCCGCCAATAGCGACAAAGATGCGCCCTCATCCGGAATAGAAGCAACCTCTAGATTCTGGGGAGCTCCGGCCTCTAAACCAGCCGCCAGATCACCGGGCGATAATGCCAGGGTAACCCCGGGGTCTGATAGTGATCCCCACTGGGTCGGTTCCCATGCTTCAGCAATATCCGTAACGGTCACGTTTACCCGGCTGGTACCGGAAGAGCCCTCTGGATACCAGAGCAGGAGTGTGCGAGCTTGAGGCAGGTCTTCATTCCAGGTGTAACTTGGGGGCAAGATCCGAACTGTGACACCGTAGGGACCCCAGGCATTTTCATTCCAAAGTGGAAGAGATTCCACGGGAATCGTCATTCGTATGCTCAGCCCACCGGATGCGCCCTGTTTTGCCTCTTCCTCGGTCAGCGCCACTTCCTCAATGGACCAGCTGTCAGTACGTCCATGCTCGAGGAAAGAATCGACCTCGGCTGCAGAAGTAAACGGATCGGCATGTACATACAGTCCGACGCGAGCCCCAACCAGCTGTTCTTGAGTGGCAGCTTCGATTTCGAGACTAAAACTTACCTCTTCTTGTTCTTCCAGAATTTCCGGACTCAAGGTAGTGATGGCCACAGTGGGTCCGCCGGTTGGTGGCTGCGCCACGGCAGCAGGGACATACAGGTCGAAGCTGAACAGAAACGCGACTAGAGCTATGAGGAGGGCAGTAAAACCCCTAATGCCTTTGGTCTTGTCAACCGGGCACTTCTTGTTTGAATGTTTCCGTCGCGTAGGGATGAAGGACATGGGACTAATTTCTAGCCGTTAGTGTCGGACGGGTAGAGCAGTCGGATGGCCGCGGCCACCACCCGCCGCTCATTTGGATACGACAGGCGACTGGATGCTTCTAGTAGGGGAATCCATGCCGCATCTTCGGCTTCTTGGTCGGGATCGTTTTCCACGGTTAGCTCCCCGTCTAGATACTCCATCAAGAAGTGGTGCACCACCTTATGAATGCGGGTGGTAGTTCCCGAGAACCAGTAGTCGACCGTGCCGAGTCGGCAGATAACCGACCCTCTGGCCCCCGTTTCTTCTTGAACTTCCCGAACAGCCGCTTCGGCGGGCGTCTCACCGGGCTCTAAGTGTCCCTTGGGTAAACATAATTCCATGTGACCAGCACGATTGCGCCGCAGGATCACCGCTACGTGAGCGGCACCGTCCTCTACCTTTACGCACAGACCACCGGCGCTCGTCTCATGGACCGCGGGCATTCTCGCCGCGGTTTTGCGCACAGTAACACTCCGGCGGGCGATCGGACGCCGCGGCACCGGATAGGCTGCCCCACGAACGCTCTTAGAGGAGTGCATACCCACAGCTTAGGGTGACTGGTCAAGTATCCCGATTGTTTGCCAGTTGTCCGGTTCAATGGGTAGCGAAGATCGCATAATGAGGACGGAAGGGGACCGGGATGGATGCAACCGAGGCAGCCGACTCGCTAGTGGGGTGCGGTGACGTGGCCGCGCTTTTAGCGGCGGGAATGCGGACCCTGAGTGAACTGCCGGAAGAGGTTGTCGAGCTTGCCCGCCAGTACGTTGATGCCGGGCATGAGATCTCCCTTGTTGGCGGCCCCGTGAGAGATGCTTTCTTGGGTGTACCCGCCCACGACTTTGACCTAACAACATCCGCTCACCCAGATGAGTCTGAACTGATCATGCAGGACTGGGCCGATGTCGTGTGGACGGTCGGCAAACAGTTCGGCACTATTGCGGGCCGCCGTGGGAATGTCGAAGTAGAGGTCACGACTTATCGGACAGAAGAATATGAGGAAGACTCGCGCAAACCGGTAGTCGAATACGGCAAGACGCTAGAAGGTGACCTTTCTAGGCGCGATTTCACGGTGAATTCAATGGCGTTGCGCCTTCCCGAACTAGCGCTGGTTGACCCCTTCGATGGCCTAAGCGATTTAGCAGAAGGAATCCTGCGCACTCCTGCTTCACCCGTACAGTCCTTTCGGGACGATCCTTTGCGGATCATGCGAGCGGCCCGTTTTTCCGCTCAGCTCGGCGTGGATGTGGACTATGGCGTCATCAAAGCGATGGAAGAAGAGTCAGCCCGACTTGAGATCATCTCTGCGGAGCGAATCAATACCGAGTTAAAGAGATTGATCATCAGCCCTTTTCCGCGCCGCGGACTTGAACTGCTGGTTTACACCGGTGCGATCAAATACGTCATCCCTGAGCTAGCAGATCTAGTAGAAACCGTGGACGAGCATGGGCGCCACAAAGATGTATACGAACACACCCTGACCGTCCTCGAACAAGCAATGGCCTTAGAAACCGGCCCGGATGGCCCGGTACCCGGACCGGACTTTATCCTTCGATTCGCCGCCCTAATGCATGACATTGGCAAACCGGCTACACGGCGTTACGAGGGCAAAAAGGTCACCTTCCACCACCATGATGTTGTCGGCGCTAAAATCACCCGGCGTCGCATGAAGGAATTGCGATTTGATAAGGCCACCACCCAGGCGGTCAGCGACCTGGTGGCCGGACATCTTCGCTTCCACGGGTATGGAGAGCAACAGTGGACCGATGCGGCTGTCCGCCGTTATGTCACAGATGCTGGCCCACAGCTTGAGCGGCTCCATCGGTTGACCAGAGCGGATGTGACAACAGGAAACAAGCGAAAAGCAGCGTATTTGGCAGCCGCGTACGACGATCTGGAACAGCGAATTCGCGAACTCCGCGAAAAAGAGGCGCTCGATTCCATCCGGCCGGAACTCGATGGTCAGGAAATCATGAAGATCTTGGGAATAGGGCCTTCCAAGACCGTTGGGGAGGCTTATAAGTACCTTCTTGCAGTTCGGATGGAAGAGGGCGAACTTGGTAAGGATGAGGCCCGCCGCCGGCTCTTAGAGTGGTGGAGTCAGCGGTCCCAGTCCTAATCAAGGGGGCACTTTGGCTCCGTTGTCGATTACGCTGGAAGAACCACAGATGTCGAGGCGTTAGGGATGGGAGCTCCCGTGGTTAATAACGAGCAGGGTGCAGGGGTAAATAGTCCGCGCCAAGTGCCGCCCCCACCCGGTAGCCGTATGGACCGTCACCGACCAAAACAGGATGGCACCCAAGCGCCAACTAGAGCTGACACAGCAGCTAGACAAAACACTGAGATTGAGGCTGACGTGCCACAGAAAAAGAAGCGTTCTTGGATTAAACGTCTGGCGGTAGGCCTGATTTCTACCATTGCCGTACTGATCATTATTGGCGGAGCACTTTTTCTCTGGGCCTACAGCCGTGCTACGGTGCCCCAGCCCAGTGAGTTTGCCCTGGCCCAAACCACGGTCGTTTATTACAACGATGAAGACACTGAACTTGGTCGATTCTCCGACGTGAATCGCACCATCATCGATGTGGCGTCTTTGCCGCCATATGTCACTGAGGCCGTTATTGCTTCGGAAGACCGCACGTTCTACACAAATGCGGGTGTTGACCTGAAGGGTATTGTCCGGGCCGCTATCAACAACCTCCGCGGTGGGGCTCGGCAAGGGGCTTCCACCCTGTCGCAGCAGTACGTTGAGAACTACTACTTGGGAAACCCAACGAAGAGTTACGCCGACAAGATGCGTGAGGCTCTTATCGCCCTCAAAATCAACCGTAGCCAAACCAAGGAAGAAATCCTTGAGAACTACATGAACACCATCTACTTCGGTAGAAACGCCTACGGTATCGAAGCGGCTTCGCAAGCCTATTTCGCGAAGCCAGCGACCGAACTCACCCTGTCGGAGTCGGCAATGCTTTCGGGAATTATTCCCGCTCCCAGTGCCTGGGATCCAGCGGAAAACCCGCAGAAGGCGGAGGAACGCTGGGCGCGCGTCCTCGAACTTATGGTGGAAGAGGAATACATCACCCAGGCTGAGGCTTCAGCACAGGTGTTTCCTGAGACGATCTCGCCCCAAGATGCACAGCAGAGCAACCAGCTCACTGGTTGGAGCGGATATCTTCTGCAACAAATTCGCCAAGAACTGCTCAATTCGGGTTCATTTACCGAAGAGGAAATCAACGCCGGCGGCCTGAAGATCATCTCAACTCTGGACGTCGCCCAGCAGCAGGCCGCCGTGGAAGCGGTGGCGATTTTGCCGGAAGACACACCCGATTCCGTGCACGTCGCGCTGTCTTCAGTCGACAACGAAACCGGAGAAATCGTGGCGGAATATGCCGGCGACGACTACGCAGAGCGCCAGATCAATTCTGTCACCCAAGAAACCGCGATGGCCGGCTCAACACTCAAACCGTTCGCGCTCATTCCCTTTGTCCGTGACGGCGGCTCAATTTGGGACACGTTTAACGCGAACTCTCCCCAAGACTTCCAGGGGATCTCGGTTCAAAATGTTGACAACATTTCCTTCGGTCAAATCAGTGCCGCGCAGGCAACGGGAGTTTCGGCCAATACCGCCTTTGTGGCAATAAACGAGATAATCGGCCCGCAGATTTTCATGGACACGGTCATAGAGGCAGGACTACCAGAAGACACCCAGGGGTTAGAGCCAACGCTACTCAACGTATTGGGATTCGCCTCCCCACGAAATATTGACTTGGCAAAAGCGTTTGCAACGCTAGCCAACGGTGGGGAGCGCGTCGAACCGCATATTGTTCGTGCGGTCAAGGACGCGCGCGGAAACGACGTTTATCAAGGTCCCACAACGCGGGAGCGTGTTTTTGACAGCGATACCATCTCGAAGATCATGCCCGCCTTGGAAGCACCCGCCAAACAGGGGGGCTCAGCAGCGAAAGTCTCTGCCCTAGGACACCCAGTGGGCGGCAAGACGGGTACTTCTGAAGAAACCAAGTCAGCCCTTTTTGCTGGGTTCACCCCCCAGTACACGACCGTTGTTTCCATGTTTAACGTGGGCGAGGGCGGGGCAATGCTTCCCTTGCCTCCCATCGGGAATGTCTGGTCCGTACACGGTGGTGACTGGCCGACCGACATCTGGTTGGCCTATATGTACATGGCTCTAGAGGGCATAGCCCCCGGAACGTTCAGCTGGTACGACACCTCGGCAGTGGAGCAGGTGCCGGTCATTCCTGACCCAACCCCGCAGCCAGAGCCCGAGCCCGAGCCGTCGCCTGAACCAGACCCCACCCCCACGCCGGACCCCGCGCCCCAGCCGGAGCCTGAGCCTGAGCCGTCGCCTGAACCAGATCCGGGTCCCGAACCTGAACCCGAGCCGGACCCCGACCCGGGTACGTGAGAAGCGCATAGGGCAGAAAAAGAAGGCGCCCACCGATAATCCGCTGGGCGCCTTCCATGTTCCAGTTAGGCTGGCTGATCCCCGTCGTGAGGGACAACAACCAGTTCAGTTTCTGCCACCACGTCAGGCAGCAGCTTGATGGTTGCCTTGTAGGTGCCAGTCTTCTTGATTGCCTCTGGGAGGAAGATGTTGCGTGGGTCGAACGGTACGCCGAACTGATCCTGTAGAGCCAGGGCCATGTGCTTGGGGCTTACAGCGCCAAACAGGCGTCCATTTGAACCAGCCTTCGCCACGATGGTGGTTGCGCCTTCCCCATTGATCCGGTCGCGCAGTGCAATAGCATCCTCGACAGAGGTGATTTCGCGCTTGCGGCGCTGTTCCAGTTCGCGGTCAATGTGTCGCTGTGCACCCTTGGTCCAGCGGACGGCGTAGCCGCGCGGGATCAGGAAGTTGCGAGCGTAGCCGTCTTTGACTTCGACGACTTCACCGGCGACACCGAGGCGTTCTACGTCACGGTTCAGGATGAGCTTGGTAGCCATATCAGTAACTTCCTCTCTTCCTAGCGGCCGGTCGTTGAGTAGGGGAGCAGTGCCATTTCGCGGGCATTCTTGATCGCCTTGGCGAGTTTGCGTTGCTCTTGCACTGAAACACCGGTTACGCGGCGAGCGCGAATCTTGCCGCGGTCCGAAATGAACTTACGCAGCAAAGCGGTGTCTTTGTAATCAATCTTTCCGACCTTGACGGTTCGGGTTGGGCCGACCTTTTTCTTCATCGGCTTGCGAAGATTTGGCTTCGCCATGGGTTTTCTCCTTTAAGAATTCTGAAAGCTGTTAGAAGGGAGGCTCTTCGTCGAACTGAGAGCTGCCTGGCGCACCCCACGGGTCATCGGCTTGGCCACCAGTCGGTCCACCGTACGCACCTTGGGAGTAATCTGGCTGCGCTGCTGGGCGAGCGGTCGACTGACCGTATCCGCCACCTGCGCTACCGGAACCACCGGAAAATCCGCCGCCGTAACTGCCGCCACCTTGACGCGGCGTGCGAGTAACCTGCGCTTTGGCGTAACGCAGAGCGGGTCCGACCTCATCCACCTGGAGCTCAACAACGGTTCGCTGTTCGCCCCCATCCCGGGGGGTGTACGAACGCTGAACCAGCCGCCCCTGGACGATTACCCGCGTTCCCTTGGTGAGAGACTCGGCGATATTCTCAGCGTACTCGCGCCACGCGGAACAGCGGAGGAACAGCGTTTCGCCGTCTTTCCACTGGTTCGTATTCCGATCGAATGAACGCGGCGTTGAGGCCACGGTGAAGTCAACGACTGCCGCGCCTGAATTCGTGTACCGCAGATTTGGGTCGCTCGTGAGGTTGCCGATGACGGTAATTACCGTGTCATTCGCCATTTTCTACCTTCTAAACCAGTTTGGTTTACGTCAGTTTTTGTCTTCGGTGCGAAGAACCTTGGTGCGGAGGACGGACTCGTTCAGGTTTAGCTGACGGTCGATCTCTTGAACCACGTCCGGTGTGGTGTGCACGTTAGCCACCACGTAGATGCCTTCGCTGTTCTTATCAATCTCGTATGCGAGGGTGCGTTTGCCCCACACATCGATGTTGTCGACGCTGCCACCGGCTGCGGTGACCTGCTTCAGAACTTTTTCCATGGAGGAACCCACGGAACGCTCCTCAACCCTTGGGTCGAGGATGATCATCATTTCATATGCGCGCAATGTATACCCCACCTCCTACGGTCTATGCGGCCACGGACGTTCCGTGGCAGGAGGGTCTTGCGACAGGGTGTTCCCAGTCGAAGATTCATTCGACTAAACACCCAGTGTTCTACTCTAGCGAGTCCGTGAACAAGCGACCAGCATGTCGGTGGTTGAGGGCGGTTGACCCGGTCACACCGATTCGGCGACCTCGACGTGCTGGGCGGGTGCGCTGGTTGTCCAGAGACGGGCAGAGTAGGCGCGCCAGCCGTTAGTGAGAGCTCGACAGAGCATGAACCAGCCCGCAAAAGCAATCCACAACCACATCAACGCGACGCCTTGTTGGGCCGGATCTAACGCGCCATGTAGTTCGGTAGCTTGTTCAATTTGACGCCGTAAGAGACCCAGGGCGGGTAGGTACAGTCCCAAGGTGACCAGGCCCGTCCAAGCCAAGTAGCGCCCTTGCGAAGCGCCTATCAGTATTCCATCCAAAATGAAGACGATCCCGCCAACGGGGAGCAGTATCCCAGCCACCAGTAATGCTCTTGTGGCGATGGCGTGCATCTGGTCATCACTTCCAAACGCCAGCGGCAGCCACGGCGACGTCAAGGTGATGAGTGCGCCCAGCATTGTTGCCACTCCGATTCCCCACCACGAAAGTCTGCGGACGAGGGCGCGCATGGTGGAGAACTCTCCTTTACCCAAGGTGACTGCAATCAAGCTCTGCGCGGCAATTGCTAGGGCGTCAAGCATAAAAGCCGCCAGCGTCCACACCGTGTTGACAACCTGATGGCCTGCCAAAGCCAACATTCCCGCCTGGGTTGCAATGGCCACCGTGGCAAGAAGAGCCACACGCAGCGACAGCGTGCGAATCAGTAGGGGCAGCCCCGCACCAAAAGCGCCGTTCAAGCCTTGGAATGACGGGGCAAGGGGCACCCCGAGGGGCTTGGACCGCTTCAAGATGATTGTCACTAGTGTCAAACACATCAACGTTTGAGTGATTGACAGAGCGATGCCCGCACCAAGAATCCCCAGTTTCAAGACGAAAATGAAGATAACGTTCGCACCGACGTTAACTACGGATCCCGCTGCGAGAACATACAGCGGACTACGCATGTCGAGAAGGCCCCGCAAAGTGCCTGTCGCGGCGAGAATGACCAGCATGGGAACCATTCCAAAAGCCGCGCCCCGAAGATAAGACACGGCCTGAGCATGAACCAGAGAGTCGGCACCCATCCACGTTACGATCGGGCTAGCCGTAAGCACTAGGAATACGAAGACTAGTAAGCCGATGAACAGTGCCAACCACATGGCATCTATCCCGGCCTTTATACCCGCCCGCTGATCGCCCGCGCCCAATGCTCGTGCAGTCAGGGCAGTCGTCGCGTATGCCAGAAAGACGAACACACCCACCAGGGTGGTCAATACGGTGGACGCTAGAGCCAGGCCGGCAAGTGGGGCTGTGCCGAGACTGCCGATCATCATCGAATCTATGGCAAGAAGCAGCGGTTCGATGACCAATGCACCCAGTGCCGGTATCGCCAACCCAAGTATTGCTTTTGCGCTACTACTTTCAAGTGAAGGTTTAGGGGTTGAGGGAACCTCGGATCCGACACGCCGATCTCTGTCCACCAATCTTGTCCCCATTTCTTATACACAGGCTGTGAACAACGCTGTGGATACCTCTAGAATCCTGCATCCGCGTCTTGGCGCCGTTGTTTTCGCACTCATCGGACTCGGCGACTCTGTGCCGTGGTACTCTACCCAGTACAAATCCACAGGCTATCCACAAGTAATCCACTGAAACCTTATCCACAACCGCCGGTTTTCCACACTCCACACACATTGAGAATTGGCACTTAGTAGTTTCATCCCATACTCTTCGCGTGAGTGCATCAATACGGTTGTCGGCGCATGTGCGCCAAGGAAAAGTTTGGAGTGCAGTGGAAGAATCCGCCAGCGAATTTGATCGGGTTCCTCCCCAAGCGTTAGAAGCTGAGCAATCCGTGCTCGGTTCCATGCTGTTGTCCAAGGACGCCATTGGAGAGATCGGCGAAATCGTCAATGGACTGGACTTTTATCGACCTCAGAACGAAACGATTTACAACACTGTCCTCGACCTCTATTCGCGGGGGGAACCGGCCGACCCAATCACGGTGGCGGCAGAATTGGATCGAGCCGGTAAGTTAAAGAGAGTTGGCGGCGCCGCATATTTGCACACTCTCACCGCGGCGGTACCAACTACGGCGAACGCCACCCACTACGCCCGAATCGTCCGGGAAAAGGCAATGCTCAGGCGGCTCGTCAGTGCCGGCACGCGCATTGTGCAACTCGGATACTCCGAAGATGGCGGTGAAGTCGACGACTTGATGGACGCCGCGCAGGCTGAAGTGCATGCCGTTGCGGAAGGACGACAAAAGCAGGATTACGTTGCCCTCGGCGATATGTCGGACGAGATCATCGCCGAGTTGGAAAATATTGCTAACAACAAGGGTCAGCTAACCGGGGTCCCCACCGGATTCTCAGACTTAGACGCCCTCACCCAAGGCTTGCATCCCGGTCAAATGGTGATCATCGCGGCTCGGCCAGCGATGGGTAAATCGACCCTCGCGCTCGACATTTGCCGCAGTGCCGCCATCCACAACGGCATCCCGGCCGCCCTTTTTAGTCTAGAAATGTCCCGGTCAGAGATCGCGATGAGGCTAATGTCAGCTGAAACTGGGGTTTTCCTCTCGAAAATGAGATCGGGAGACATGACTGCTGAGGATTGGACGCGGGTGTCCAAGAGGATGGGCGAAATTTCGGCGGCCCCCTTGTTCATAGATGATTCGCCGAATATGTCCATGCTGGAGATTCGCTCGAAGTGCCGCCGCTTGAAACAGCAGCACAACCTTGGGTTGGTCGTTTTGGACTACCTGCAGCTAATGTCTTCAGGAAAACGCGTGGAATCGCGCCAACAGGAAGTTTCCGAGTTTTCTAGGTCTTTGAAGCTACTCGCCAAAGAGCTCGAAGTGCCGGTGATTGCTGTGGCGCAGCTTAACCGTGGCCCAGAGCAACGCAGTGACCGCCGACCCATGCTGGCCGATCTACGCGAATCAGGGTCGCTTGAGCAAGACGCCGACGTCGTGTTCCTGTTACATCGTCCCGACTACTACGATGCCGAGGATCGACCCGGAGAAGCAGACCTTATCGTCGCCAAGCACCGCAACGGCCCCACCGATGTCATTCCAGTTGTGTTCCAAGGGGCTCAGGCAAGGTTTGGAAACTTAGCGCGCAATCCCGGCGACTTCGGATAGGCGACCGTATGTCCACCGAAGAACCCCGCCACGACACGTGGCAGGAACTGTCCGTAGAAAACTTCGCTCGTGAGCTGGGTCGACGAGCCGAATCACAGCGCGCTAATGCCACAGGGCCAACCATCATCGCTGTTAATGGTCGCAGTGGGGCAGGCAAGACGACTCTTGCCCGAGCATTAGGGGATGCCCTTCCAAATGCCACGGTTGTAGCGGCTGACGATCTGATGTGGTGGGAGCCGATGTGGCAGTGGCATGACATGGCGATCGAGCATCTCTTCGAACCACTTCGAAAAGGCGAACATGTGGAATTCGCTCCGCCCCAGTGGAAACAACGGGGTCGCAGCGGGTCGATCAGTGTGCCGTCCAAGACAGAGTTCGTTGTCTTCGAAGGGGTGGGATCGTCACAGGTGGCGCTCAAGGGCTACGTGGATGCCAGCGTTTGGGTGCAGTCTGATCGGCCAACGGCCCGCCGGTTAGGTATCCGCCGTGACACCATCAGTGGCGTGAACGGGGATCCCACTGAAGCGACGCAGTTTTGGGATGCCTGGGAAACGTCGGAGTTCCCATTCCTTGAGAATGATCAGCCCTGGCAGCGCGCGGACGTGACCGTCTTGGGGGTGGACCGGTATATGCCAACTCCCGGTCGGGTCCGCGTCCGTTGGTCTACCAGGTGATCCGGAACAATCCGTCCTCGTCAGTGGCTTCGATGTTGATGCTCTGCAGGTCGGGAACTTGAACTACGATTCCCTCCGATAGATCAGCGTCATCTTCCAATCTGGTTATATCCAGCGGTCCTGTTGGGTCGACGAGCACTACTTTAGCCCCCGAGCGAAGCCCGGCACGCACACCGGCGGGGGCGTCCTCGAACACAACCGTGTCCGCGGCGTCCAGTCCCAAGGCAGCCGCCGCCTGCCGGTAGCCCTGCGGATCCGGTTTACCGATGGTCACGTCTTCAACGGCGACCACCGCTTGCGGCCAAGGCAGTACTGACGCTTCGAAGCGGGCCTCCGCCAGCGAGCGTGGCGCTGAAGTGACCAGGGCCCAAGGCACCGCCAGCTTCTCCAGCTCGGCTAGGAAGTGGGCCGCTCCTGGGATGGGCGTAGCCAGGTGAGCCAAAGTTTGCTCGTTGGCCAGCATTGCACGCACCCGCCGATCAATCTCGGCTTCGTCCATGTCTGGAACGAATTTCCGGTACGTTTCGTCCCCCGGCCGCCCGTGGGAAAAGGAAAGCAATTCCTGAAGGTCCAACGCAAATTCGTCGCAGACTCGCGCCCAGCTTTCTTCGACGATGGCGTTTGAATCCACGGCGGTCCCATCCATATCGATGAGGACGCCGCGGATTAGCATGCTGTCCGTCATGCTCAACCGACTCCCAAGGGAATCGAATGACCAGGGACAGCGTCGATGAGTTCGCGGGTGTACGCCTGTTGCGGGTTCTTGAACAGCTGGTCGGAGGTGCCTGCTTCCACCACGCGCCCGTTCTCCATCACGACGACGTCATCCGCTATCAGCCGCACAACCGCTAAGTCGTGGGTGATGAACAGGTATGTCAGGCCCAATTCACTTTGCAGGTCGTTCAACAGGTTGAGAATCTGGTCTTGTACGAGGACGTCCAGAGCAGAAACGGCCTCATCCAAAATAATCACTTCAGGGTTCAGCGCCAGGGCACGAGCAATTGCCACTCTTTGGCGCTGACCACCGGAGAGCTCATTTGGATAACGGCGCATAACCGAGCGAGGTAGGGACACCAGGTCCAACAATTCAGAGACCCGCTTGACTCGGTCTTTCTTGGAGCCAACCCGGTGAACCTTCAGCGGCTCTTCGATGATCCGATAAATCGAGTACATCGGGTCCAAAGAGCCGTACGGGTTCTGGAACACGACTTGAAGGGTGCGACGCAGCTCGAAAAGCTGCTTCTCATTCAGTGTCGACAGGTCTTGTCCGCGCAAATAGACGCTGCCAGAGGTGGGGTCCAACAGGTTCAGGATGATGTTGGCAACGGTTGATTTACCCGAACCAGATTCACCCACTACTGCCATGGTTGTGCCCGTGCGAACTCCGAACGTGACGTTGTCCACGGCGCGCAGGATTTTCTCTTCACCTTTTGCACCGCGCACTTCGAACTCTTTGACCAGGTTCTCAACCCGGATGATCTCTTCGGTTGAAGTGGAACCAGCGCCGGAACCAATTAGTTCTTCCTCGGTGGTTTGGATTCCCTGTTCGTGGGCGGAAATGATGCGTTGCGAAGCTAGCGAAGGTGCCGCCGCGACTAGGCGTTGCGTGTATGGATGCTGCGGGTTTTGCAGAATCTCTAGCGCGGGACCAGATTCAACCACGCGACCGCGGTGCATAACCACCAGGAGCTCCGCACGTTCGGCAGCCAGACCAAGGTCGTGGGTAATGAACAGGACCGCGGTGCCCATTTCAGCAGTCATCGTTGCCAAGTGGTTCAAGATCCGTTTTTGTACCGTCACATCGAGTGCAGAGGTGGGCTCGTCAGCGATCAGCAATTTGGGGTGGGCAGCCAGCCCGATGGCGATCAATGCGCGTTGCCGCATACCCCCTGAGAATTCGTGGGGGTACTGTTTCGCACGCCGAGGTGCATCTGGTAGCCCGGCCTCTTCCAGCAGGTCAGCCACGCGTTGACCGGTTTCCGAACGTGGAACCACGTTGTTGGCCACCAGCGCTTCTTTGACTTGAGTGCCGATACGCCAAACTGGGTTCAGGTTCGTCATCGGGTCTTGCGGAACCATGCCGATTTCACTGCCGCGGTACTTAACCCATTCTTTCGCGGTGAGATCTGACAGGTCTTTACCTTCAAACTCAATGGTGCCGCTGGTGACCTTACCGGTGCCCGGAAGCAGCCCGATGATGGCCGCCGCCGTAGTGGATTTCCCCGATCCCGACTCGCCGACGATCGCCACGGTCTGTCCGGGATAGATCGTTAGGTTCGCGTCCCGCACTGCCGGAACCATACCGGTTGACGATTGGAATGCGACGTTTAGGTCTTTTATCTGCAGCAGGGGCTTGGTCGGGTCCAAGTTGTGTTCCTTGGCGGCCGCCACAGCTACCGCATCTTCCACCAGCGACTCTTCGTACACCGTGCGCCCGTCGGGAGCTGACGCCTCATCCGCCGTAGCCGCGGCCATGGCATCTCGATCCGCCCGCTCAGTGAGAGCGTCGGGTGCGTCTACGTCATCCTGATAGTCGGCTAGTGGTTCAGCGCCGGCAAAAAACTGCTTTTCGTCCTCGCCCTGGGGCTTACTTTGTCCCTTGCGCGAGCGATAGGAGCGGTTCTGCTCCTCATCGTCAGGAATGTAGGTCATATCAGTCATCGTTTGCGTGCCTTCGGGTCGAGGGCGTCGCGCACAACGTCGCCCATCATGATGAAGCTAAGGACGGTCAAGCCAAGGGCAATAGCCGGGTAGAAGAGGACCATCGGCTGTGTCCGGAGGGCCGCTTGGGCGCGGGAAATATCCCCACCCCAGGACACGATGTCCGGTGGCAAGCCAACGCCTAGGAATGACAGGGTTGCTTCGGCCACGATGAACGTTCCCAGTGCCACCGTCGCATAAACGATGATTGGGGCGGCTGCATTGGGCAGGATGTGGGAAGTGACTATGCGCCAGCGTGAGGCCCCGGTAGCTCGTGCTGCGGTGACATACTCTTCATTCTTTCCAGCCAGCACAGCGCCGCGGGCAATCCGGGCGATGGATGTCCACCCGAAAACTGACATGATGAACACGACCATCCACACGTTCCGATTTTCCTTGAACAACTGCATGAAGACGATTGCAGCTAGCACCAGTGGAACCGCGAAGAAGATGTCGGTCAGTCGCGACATCACCGCGTCAATCCATTTACCGAAGTAGCCGGCGAGGGTTCCGATTAGCGTGCCCAGGAACGTAACTATCACAGTGGTAAACAAGCCCACTGATACCGACGCCCGCGCACCGTAGATGACGCGTGAATAGATATCGCAGCCCTGTCGATCGAAACCGAAGGGGTGGCCTTTACGTGGTGGAGCCAAAGAATTGGAAAGTTCGCAGTACTTGGGGTTCTGACTGGTGAATAACCCTGGGAAGAGGGAAAGCAGTATCGCGAGCAGAATAATGAAGGCTGCTACCCAAAACAATGGCCGACTGCGCAGGTTTTTCCACGCTTCACCCCACATGGATGATGGGGCGGAATCATCAGCCACCGCATCCACGGCTCCCAAGCCCGTTTCGTCCGTGTCTGAGACGAAGTGTTCTTGGCCGGGCCGTGCTTTCACCAGGTCGCGCGAAGGGACGATTGACTCAGGCATAGCGAATCCTTGGGTCCAGAACTGCGTAAAGCAGGTCAACGAGAAGATTAGCAACGATGTAGACGAGGACGAGGGCGGTCGTAACCGACACAACCGATGAGGGTTCGCCTCGGATAATGCCTTGCCAAAGCATGCCGCCCACCCCGTTGATTCCGAAGATGCCCTCGGTGACGATTGCCCCACCCATTAGTGCACCTAGGTCGGCACCGATGAAAGTAACAACGGGAATCAAAGAGTTCCTCAGGATGTGGCGGCTCATTACCGACCCGGAAGTAAGGCCTTTAGCACGTGCGGTCCTAACGAAGTCAGCGCCGGCAGTGTCTGCGATCGATTGTCGGGTCAAGCGAATGATGTATGCCAAAGAGACAGCGCTGAGCACGATCGCGGGCATGAGGAGCGACTTGAAGCTTACGGAGGCGCCCACCGTCGTTGGCAGAAGCCCCCACTTTACGCCGACGAAATACTGCAACAGGAAGCCGATCACAAAGGTCGGCACCGAGATCAGCAGCATGGAGAAGACCAGGATTGTGGAGTCAAACCACTTTCCTTTTCGCATTCCGGCGATTACACCGAAGAAGATTCCGAAAACGGCTTCAATGGCGATTGCCATGAAGGCCAGTCGAATGGTAATCGGGAAGGCATGTGCCATCTGCTCTGACACTGGTCGACCAGAGAAGGTCTTACCAAAATCGAGTGTGAAAACCCCTTTCAGGTACAGGAGGTACTGCATCCAGAAGGGTTTGTCGAGGTTATATTCAGCCCGGATTCGTTCTTGAACTACCGGGTCAAGGCCGCGGTCACCCCCAAGGGCAGCCACGGGGTCGCCAGGCATTAGGTAGACCATGGCGAAAATCAGGAATGTGGCGCCGAAGAAGACCGGGATGGTCTGAAGCAGTCGACGGCCGATGTATCTGGGCATAAGGGCGTCCTTGGCTGGGCCTACAGGATGGCTAGGACTATAACGCGATCACGGGGTGGCCGCTATTGCCGGCCACCCCGTGAGCATTTATGTCCTAAGCACGATCACTTAGTGATGTTGTAGTACAGCGGGACAGAGTTCCAGCCGAACACAACGTTCTGGGCGGCCTCAGAGTAGCCACCGGTCACGTTGGAGTACCACAGTGGGAGCGCGGGAAGATCCTCGAGCAGGATTTCCTGAGCGTCCTGGAGCAGCTTGTTGCCGTCTTCAAACGTCGGAGCAGCTGCGGCATCGTTCAGCAGAGCGTCGAAGTCAGGGTTGGAGTAATCCCCGTCGTTCGAACCCGCGCCGGTGCCGTAAAGCGGGCCGAGGAAGTTACCCAGAGCCGGGTAGTCAGCCTGCCAGCCGGTACGGAAGGCAGTCTTGATGGTGCGGTTGGTAACTTCGTCACGCAGCGACTTGAAGTCTGGGTAGGGCTTACCTAGAGCATCAATGCCGAGGTTGTTCACCAGCTGGTTGGCTACTGCATCAACCCAAGCCTGGTGGCCACCATCAGAGTTGTAGGCGATTTCGAACTTGCCGTCCCACTTGCTGATTTCGTCAGCCTTGGCCCACAGTTCTTGGGCCTTGTCAACGTCGAAGTCTAGAACGGTAGCGTTCTTCAGGTTGCCATCCCAACCGTCAATAACGGGAGAGGTGAAGTCACGAGCAGGTGTGCGTGTGCCAGAGAAGATCGCTTCGGTGATTTCTTCGCGATTGATTGCCATGGAGATGGCCTGGCGACGCAGGATGCCTTCTTCACCTTCAAAGTGCTCGAGGCGCTCTGGGATGGTGAAGGACTGGAACACGGCGGACGGCTGGTTTACTGCACGGTCGCCCAGTTCCTGCTCGAATGTTGCGAGAGCTTCATCTGGCACAGCGTCGAGGACGTCCAGCTGACCCGAGAGCAGATCAGCGTAAGCAGCGGTCTGCGTTGGGTAGAAGACAAAGTCGATTCCGCCGTTCTTGGCTACGCGGTCACCCTCGTACGTTTCGTTTGGAACGAGTTCGATGCGCTCGTTGTGTACCCAGCCGCCGTCGCCGACCTTGTAGGGGCCGTTACCGATGGGCTCTTCGCCACCCTTTTCAATGTCGTCCAGAGTGGACTGGGGGAGCGGGTAGAACGCGGAGTAACCCAAGCGCAGTGGGAAGTCAGATTCAGGCTGCTTCAACGTAATGGTGAAGGTCGTGTCGTCAACAACCTCTAGACCGGACATAGTGTCGCCGGATTCGAGTACGCCGTTCTCGTCAGTTCCCTCGATGGGCTCGAAGAAGTAAGCCGATAGGTGGCTTTCCTTGGAACCCAGATTCCAAGCGTCAACGAAGGATGCTGCGGTGACGGGGCTGCCGTCAGAGAACGTCTGACCTTCCTTCAGCTTGACGGTGTATACCTGAGAATCTTCGGTCTCGATGGATTCAGCGGCATCGTTGTGGACCGAGCCGTCAGCAGCGTAGTAGACGAGTCCAGCGAAGAGCAGGTCAACGAGCTTGCCGCCGCCGACTTCGTTGGTATTCGTGGGGATGAGTGGGTTCTGAGGTTCGGTCGAGTTCGCGATGATCATCTCGCTGCTGACATCACCAATCAGCTCGCCATCACTTTGGGCGTCGCCCTTGTTCGCATCGGAGCCGCCACCACTGGAGCAGGCGGCAAGCGAGAGTGCGAGAACAGCCGGCACAGCCAGCCAAGTCCGCTTCAAACGCATAGTCCCTCCTTACAGGATCTATTGGAGTAGGCAGATTACTAACATGCCTAGACCCCTGCACCCTAGGTAGTTCGTCGGAGAAAACGAAGCTTCAGTTCAGTATTTGAGCGTGAACTGGGTCAAATTCTCGTCTAAACATGCAAATGAGCAGGAATTTGCGCCCAAAGGTTACAGATTGGTTCCAAAGTCCTAACGCGATGTTGATCACGTTGAGCTGTGTGCTCTGCGCGCCGACCACGGGTAGACTCTTGGCGGGTCGGCATGCCGATTCGTGCCAAAGGTATATATGAGGCGGGTCCTCAACGATTAAAAGGGGGTGGCCCTGGACTTGGGAAATCAAAGTATTAGCTCGTGTCCGCCTCCCCCGTGCTGCGACTGTTCCCCAGTGCGCTAGAGGTGGCTGGGCAGTTATGTGACCGGGACCGGACGCGAGGTTACTAGCCGGAGTAGTCCCACACCGACCAGAGGCTCATTATGAAATTCAAAATGTTCAAGACGCGTGCTCCTGAACCAACCCCTGTTATTCCCGAAACACTAACCCAAGTCGTGCGCGTAGGCACGCCTCGCGCCCTGTCACTGTGGCTGGCCGACGTCGATCACGACCTTATGGGAAACCAGATTGATGATCTGAATACCGAGCAGGCGGAACGGCTAACAGAACTTCTAACCCCCGCGTCCGCTCGCGAACTCTTAGAGTCAGTTGGCGATTATCAGGCCTACACGTTCCTGAAGAAACTTCCCTTACCGGTTGCGGCGGGGCTGCTAGACACACTGGATGCAGATGAGGCCGCCCAAGTCATCGAGTTCATGGACACTTCCGACCGCCAGGAAGTGTTGCGGGCAATGGAATTTTCCCGCTCCGCCCTTGTCCGTGGGCTATTGGCGTGGCCGGACGACTCAGCAGCGTCCCGTATGCGCCCTAACTTCTTGCATGTCGATCTTGAAGCCACGATGACTGATGCGGTGTCTGTGGCCCGTGAACATCCTGACCTGTTGGACGAGGGCGTGTTCGTCACTGAACGTTCCGCTCAGGGTGAGGTAGTTCTGGGTTGGCTTTCACAACACGACATGGTGTTGGCGAAGCGCGCCGATAAAGTACGCGATCATATGGTTCCTGCCGACAAGGTTGAGCAGTGGTCAGTAAAGCCGCTCGCAGACCAAGAGCGAGTAGTACACCGAGTGCGGGCTAGAGACTCCGAAGTTGTTCCCGTCATGGATGGCAACCTCATCCTCGGCGTAATCACCATGGATGCGGTGAATGAGATTCTTCGGGAAGAAACCACCGAAGACGTCGAAATGATGGGTGGCTCCGCGCCCCTCGAAGTTCCCTATATGCAGGCGTCTCCCGTACTACTGTGGAGCAAGCGCGTCGTCTGGCTGCTGGTTCTATTCGTGGCGTCCATGTACACGTCGAACGTGATGCAAGCGTTTGAGGACGTACTGGAAGCCGCGATCGCTTTGAACTTCTTTGTCCCCCTGCTTATCGGTACAGGCGGTAACGTAGGTACGCAGATCACCACCACTTTGATTCGCGCTATCGCGGCTGACGGAGTCGTATTGCGGGACGTGGGGAAGGTGTTGTGGAAAGAGTTCCGCACCGGTTTACTCATTGCCTTGACCATGGCCATTGCGGGTTTTGTCCGCGCGTGGACCTTAGGTGTGGGTTGGCCGATTACCCTCACGGTGATTATCTCTCTGGCAGCCATCGTCTTATGGTCAACAATGGTTGCGGCAATCCTTCCGTTGATACTGAAGAAGATCCGCCTTGACCCAGCAGTGGTCTCCGCGCCCATGATCTCAACGATTGTGGACGGTACCGGTCTGTTGATCTACTTCATGGTCGCGAAAGCATTGATCCCGGGACTGTAGAAGTGATCCCCACTTCAAGCATTTGGCGCGTCGCCCACAGCTCTGGATAGTCAGACTGCGCAAGCCTGAACGGCTGGGTACCCTGACAGTGGATCACCAAGGAAGGGGTCTAAATGCGTTTCATAGCGTCTGCTGATTGGCAGCTTGGGAAGCAGGCTACTTTTCTTCCAGAAGAAGCACGCGCCAGGTACGCGCAAGCTCGGCTGGATGCAGTTGTCCGCATTGCCGCGCTGGCCACAAAGTACGATGCGGACTTTGTTGTTGTTTGCGGTGACGTTTTCGAATCAAATCAATTGGATCGAAAAATCCTCTTGCGTGCTTTTGAAGCTTTGCGGCACTATACGGTCCCGGTGTACCTTCTGCCCGGCAACCATGACCCCCTTGATGCCGCGTCGATCTACGAATCATCCGACTGGGCAAGAGAATGCCCTCCGCATGTGCATGTCCTGACTGACAGTGGGGTCGCCGCCAGTTTTTCTACCGCCGGTGGTGAGCTAGTCCAGCTAATAGCCGCCCCTTGGTTTTCGAAGACGCCGCGCATGGATTTGACGCGTGCCGCAGTGGAAAATGCATTGAACGAAGCCGACCCGGCAGACGACCAATTCCGCATCGTTGTCGGACATGGGGCTGTGAGCACGCTTTCACCTGATGCGACCAGTTTGGCCACAATAGATGTCGATTTCTTGAATGGGCGCTTGGCTGAAGGGGAAATAGATTTCGTTGTCCTTGGTGACAGACATGGCACGTATGAGGTGGCTCCGCGGATTTGGTACAGCGGCACGCCAGAGGTCACTGCTGAGCGTGAAATCGACCCGGGGAACGTCCTCGTCATCGACGTGGATTTCAAGGGTATTTATGACGTCAAGGTCGAGCCGGTGGGCACGTGGGAGCTGCTCGTGCTTCATTTCGACCTGAACGGCGATGCCGATTTGGACGCTTTGGCGGAAAACTTACAGCAGCGCCGTAATAAGGAAAACACCAGCATCAAACTGGCGTTGAAGGGCACTTTGACCGTATGGCAACGAGCCCGACTCTCAGAGATTATTGAACGCTTTAGCGCCCTGTATGCCCGCCTCTCAATCTGGGAGAGTCACACGGACTTAGTCGTGATCGCCAAGGATGATGATTTCGAGTCATTGAACCTGTCCGGATACGCACTGCAGGCAGCCCAAGAGCTGCAGGAAGCCTCGAGCGATGACGACTCAGGGGTGGCGACAGAAGCCTTGGGTCTCCTCTTCCGTCTCGCAAAGGCGCAATCATGAGATATAAGCGGATCAAAGTACGCGACTTCAAGGGTATTGACGAACGCGAAGTGGCGATAGGCGGGGGTGTAACCGTCTTAGTCGGGCCCAATGAAGTCGGGAAATCTTCGCTGCTAGAAGCGATCGACGTGCTGCGGAAATTCAAGGATTCTTCGCGGGCTGCTGCTATTAGAAACATTCGCCCGGTCGGACGCGATGCCAGCCCTTTTGTTGAACTAGAGCTGCAGACCGGCCCGTATGACGTCACTTACCGCAAGCAATGGTGGCGATCGCCGAAGACCGAGCTTGAAGTGAAAAAGGATGGCGGACCCGTAAAGCATTTCACCGGGGATGAAGCGCATGAGAAATATTTGGCGATCTTAGAAGAGACAGTCGATCTGAATCTCTTGGATCAGGTTAACGTGCTGCAAGGTCAGTCGCTTCAACAAGCCAAGCTTGCTGATGTCCCCGCACTTCAGCAGGCATTGGGGGACAACCCGGACGACGGGACAGGCGATGTACTCATGGAGCGGGTTGAAAAAGAATATTCCACGTATTACACCCCCAGTGGTAAAGAAGCAGTGATCCTCAGCAGGTCACGCAGCAAAGTTGCAGATCTTCGCGAGGATCTAAATCGCACCCAACGGCGCGCTGATGAAGCCGCCCGCTTCACCGAAGAACACGCGAAAAATGAGGCGGAAGTTCGGCGACTTCTGAAGAAACTAGACCAAGACCGGATCGCCCTTAAAGCAGCAGAAGTTCAAGAAGCTGAAATAGCGGCCGTGAAAGACGGACTCGAGCAGGCTCAGACAGAACGAAAAGATCTTCAAGAAGAAGAAAAACAGAAACGAACCTTATTGCTGGAACGGAAGCAGCTGCGTGATGAACTAGAAGGACTAGCCAACCAGCAGACCGAAAAAGAGCAAGAGTTACGCCTGCAACTGGCACGAGTTGAAGAATTGGAAGAGAAGCACGTCCAGGACTTGCTAGCTGTCCAGACCGCCCAAGTTAAATGGGATGAAGCCAGAAAAATCAGCCGCACCACCCAAGACCGCATAACGCACTTTCGTGACCGTGAAGAACTGCGCGCCACTAGCGCCTTGATTGCTCGAGCTAATACCGCAGAAGAGGCTCTGCGCAAGAGTCAAGAGGCTGCTGCCTCCTCAACGTTGACCGACAGTATCCTGAATGACCTCCAAGAAGCCAAACAGCGGCACGATTTAGCCCAGGCCGCTTGGAAGATGGCGGCGCCCACGGTAACGATTACGCGCACCGGTCCGAAAAAGGTCACGATCTTTGGCGTTGATGACAATCCCGACGCAGCGACGGAGGTAGAGGTAGACGGGTCTGCGACCACGCAAGTTTTTGGCAAACTGCGAGTGGAAGTTGAAGGAGCGGCTGACCTAGAGGTTAGCGCTGGGTCATCTCCCGAAGAGCTCGAAAGTGAACTTCGATCAGCACAGGAAGACCTAGCACGATCTTTGGAGGAGGCGGGGGTCGCCTCACTTGCAGAAGCTCAAGAACGAAATGCTCAGTGTCACCGCAATCAGGCGGAACTGGTCCGAAGGCGCGACATTCTCAACGAAATCCTGGCGGATGCTTCTCTGGAAGAACTGCGCTCACGCGAGGCCGAGCTGCGCGGAAAACTCCGGGAAAATGATCTGGCTGCCGACGAAACAGTGAACCGATCCGACCTCGAGGCGAGCTTACAAGAATGCTTGCAGCAAGAAGAGGAACTGGAAGAGACAGTCCGACAACTTCGCGTTTCGGCCGATACGACTCAGCGTAAAGTCGAGGGAAGCCAACAAAAATTGAGCGCTGTTCGAACTGGGCTTGAGCAACTTGAAGCCCAGGCACTGCATCTCACCTACAGGTTAGAAGCCTCGCTAGAAGACACCAGCGACGAACTCTTGGCTGAGCAACTCCAAGACTTGGATCGAGAACTAGAGCAGGCATCCCAAAAGGTGGAAGATCTCAACGCGCGCATCGACACCCACCAAGTCGAACAGCTCCAACTAGTGCTAGAGAATCTACGGCAATCCGTGGAAACCAAGCAGGATCGCCTGCAAACACTACGGGATCGCAACCTTGAGCTTTCCGCTCTACTCGACGACCGATCCGAAGAAGGGTTGTTCGACCGGATGCAAGATCTGGAGGCGAACCTAGAAGAAGCAGAAGCGAGTCTGAGTCGGCTTGAAAAGCGCGCTGCCGCAACGAAGCTGCTGCGTGACACGCTGGCTGAGTACAAGCAAGTGGCCCAAGAAAAATATGTCCAGCCGTTCGAAGCGGGAATCAATCAGCTTGGCCGGATCATGTTCGGTCCCGACTTCGCGGTTCACATTGACCGTCACCTGCAGATCCATTCACGGACACTGGATGGAATCAACTTGGAATTTGCGCACTTGTCCATGGGGGCTCGCGAACAGCTCTCTTTGCTAGGCAGACTCGCCTGTGCGAAACTCATCGATCCCCAGGCGGGTGCGCCGGTGGTGTTAGATGACGTACTTGGCTTCGCTGATCCGGATCGACTAGCCGATATAAACCTAGTTCTCAACAGCGTCGGTAAGGACGCCCAAGTCATTGTCATGACCTGCCAAGGGGAGAGGTTCGAGGACGTCGGAAGCGCCCACTTCGTGCGTTTGTGAGGCTTCGGTATCCGTTTGTGGAGGGACGTCCACTAGCTCAGGTAAAGAGACGGAAGTCTGCGACAGGGTCTTACGCAGGGCTTTCAGGCCGATGAGCGCCGCCAGGACCATGATCCATGCGAACACCAAGGTCAATGTGAAACCACCCCGGTGCCCCTTGGTGTCAATCGCCGGACCTGTGAGAGCCGAACCCATTGAGACCCCCAAGGTCATGGCGGTTGACATCCAGGTGAGACCTT
>CAYFWE010000009.1:0-46979 GCA_964346745.1 uncultured Actinomyces sp.
GCCGAACCCATTGAGACCCCCAAGGTCATGGCGGTTGACATCCAGGTGAGACCTTCAGTCAGTCGATTCGGCGGAGTGATGCGCTGAACGATCGTGTTCACATTCGTCATTGTTGGCGCTACGGCCAGGCCAGCCATAAACATAAGCGCCGCCAGCACGGCCAAGTTCGGGGCAAATAGGAACGTAGAAGTACCCACGGCGAATAGCAAAACGCCCACGAAGAACAGTTTCCAGAGGGGAGAGCGCCAGACGCGAGCCCCATAAAATATCGCGGAAACCAACGATCCAAGTGACATGGAGGCCAGAATAATGCCGGCCATGTATGACATATTGACTTCGTCAGCGAAGGCCACCACAGACAGGTCCACCGACCCGAAAAGGGCACCTGTGAAGACAAAGGTTAAGGCCAGCACCAGCATCGCGGAACTCCGCATAACCGACTGTTTCTTTTCGCCACGGACCGGCTTAGTAACCGCTGGTTGCGTCGAACGTTGCAGTAGGAACAGCAGGGAGCCGAAGACCAAGAAGAATACGGATACCCACAGGCCTGCGAGTGGATGAACCGAAGCGGCAAGCAATGTGGCTGCCACTGGACCTAAAACGAAGATCAACTCATCAAAAGCAGCTTCCATTGCGTAAGCAACCTGGAGTTGGCTTTGGTTTTCACATACATGTGCCCATCGAGCCCTAACCAAAGCCCCAAGTGATCCCGCGGTCGCCCCCATAATCAACGCTAAGCCGACCAAAACCAGTGGATTCAATACATTTGCGACGGCAAAGATGAGGGCGATCAGTGCGGTTGCTGAAACCAGTATCGAAGGCAGCATCACCTGCATCTGGCCATAACGATCTACCAGGCGTGCCAGTATGGGAGCGCCGAAAGCAAAGGCGATGACCTGTACGGCGCTGATCATCCCTGCCAAGGAGTAGCTGTCGTAGAGCGCCCTCACACCCAAAATGATGGAGATACCCACCATAGACATAGGTGCGCGCCCAAGAATACCGGCCACAGCAAACTGCCAAGCACCGGGCAAGGAAAGTACTTCACGATAGCGATTCAACACGAGTGCAGTCTATGGAAGTCCTTGTCTTACAACGTAATGATGTCCCTGAACTCACACGCAATACAGCACATGAGTGAGTGCAGTCATCAGGCCGTGCACTTTCATGCACGGATGTTTCTGCGCCCGCACATCGGCTCAGTGAGGGCGCAGAAACAACGTGTAGGAAGGCTACTCGCGTGTCTACTGTGCCAGTGCCGCGGCAACTACCACTTTTGCTGCTTCTTGAACTTCTTTCAGGTGCTCTTCACTAATGAACGATTCGGCGTAAATCTTGTACACGTCCTCAGTACCTGAGGGGCGCGCAGCAAACCAACTGTTTTCAGTCGTGACCTTCAACCCACCGATGGGTTCGTTATCACCGGGTGCGCGGACTAGTTTCGCGGTGATTGGCTCGCCAGCGAGTGTATCCGCAGTGACATCGGCCGGGGAAAGGGCGGCTAGCTTCGCTTTCTCAGCCTTGGTCGCTTGCTGATCAATCCGTGCATACCAGGACTGTCCGAACTGTTCAGTCTGTTCCCGGTGCAGTTGGGACGGGGTCTTCCCAGTAACCGCCATGATTTCCGCTGCTAGCAGCCCCATGACCAGTCCATCCTTATCGGTGGTCCAGACAGTGCCGTCTTTACGCAGGAACGAGGCGCCGGCGGATTCCTCACCACCGAAGCCGAGGGATGCGTCTAGCAGACCGTTCACGAAATACTTGAACCCAACCGGTACTTCCATCACCTTTCGGTCTATGGCCGCTCCCACTCGGTCAATAAGGGAAGAAGAAACCAGTGTCTTACCGATTTGTGCTGCAGCCGGCCAATCATCACGATGTGTGAAGAGATACTGGATAGACACCGCTAGGAAGTGGTTCGGATTCATGAGGCCATCCGAGGTGACAATCCCGTGTCGGTCTGAATCCGCATCATTGCCGGTCGCAATGTCGTACGGGTATGTACCGTCCTCATCCGCCACCATTTTTTCCAGTAGTGAGGCCATGGCGTGTGGGGAAGAACAATCCATGCGGATTTTCCCATCCCAGTCCAAGGTCATGAACGACCAGGTCGGGTCGACCGTCTGGTTAACAACGGTGAGGTCCAGGCCGTAGCGTTCCCCAATTGCACCCCAGTAGTCGACGGCGGCCCCGCCTAATGGGTCAGCGCCAATGCGAATACCTGCTTTCCGGATCGCCTCGAAATCGATCACCGTATCGAGGGCATCAACGTACCGTCCTAGGAAGTCATAGAAGTGGATGTTCGGCATCGAGGACGGTTCCTTAGCGGCCGCGCGCGGGATGTCACGCCAAGATCCGTCTTCGAGCAGTTGGTTAGCGCGATCTGCAATCCACTTTGTGGCGTCACTTTGAGCGGGCCCACCAGTGGGGGGATTGTATTTGAATCCGCCGTCAGTGGGTGGGTTGTGCGAGGGCGTAATGACGATCCCGTCTGCCAAGCCCGGCCCTGTCTGCCTTAGGGCGTCCGGGGCGCCATTCGCCTCTAAAATCGCCAGTGAAACAGCCGGAGTGGGCGTCCAAGAGCGACGCGAATCGATGTGAGTCTGCACACCAGCGGCGGAAAGTACCTCCAGCGCACTGCGCCAAGCCGGTTCCGACAAGGCATGTGGATCTGCACCGACGAAAAGTGGTCCATCGGTGCCCTCTTGAGCGCGGTATTCAACAATCGCGGCGGTGATGGAAACGATGTGGGCTTCATTGAACGTCCCGTTGGTTGACGTTCCGCGGTGACCGGAAGTACCAAATGATACGCGTTGGGTCGGATCGGCAAAGTCCGGTTCTACGTCATAGTAAGCCGCGAGAAGAGCGTCGACGTCGATCAGGTCCTGGGGTTGGGCAACTGTTCCAGCTCGCTCATGCATGAGTAACACTTCCTTATGTTATTGAGCGTGATCCCAGATCGGCTTCCGGGATGTTAGTCATGACCAATATTAGGCAACTACCCACCCCTTGCGACTACTCTGTCTGCCATGGGTAAAGCAAGTCGTCGTAAGAAGATCAATCCAGCCAAGCGGACTAACTATCGGCCGGCCATTCCGTTCGTTGACCGGCCATTCGAAGGCCTCAATATCGAGCGGGAGCTCGTCGCCATGCGGGAACTCATTCCCTGTGCGGTGCTGACCGCGAAAACCAGTCCTGAGAAGGGTGCAGTAGAGTTCGATTTCGCTTCGCTCTTGCCCGATGGCGCGCCGGCAATGGTTCGTGATGATGGGCGCATCTTGGTGGGACTACAAACTCGTTTCAACTCGCCCGACGCTTCCCACGACTTGGGCGGGGCCTTAGAAGCGGCGATCGCGTTGGAAGATTCCGGTGGCACCGGAATCGTCAAATTCGATGTTCGTGATCCTGCGCCTCGCCTCCAAGACCTACTCGACCCTAGTTTCTTGACTGACTCGGGGGAAGAGGACGAATCGCGTGAGAGCTTGCTGGATATACGTGAAGATTTCGAATACTGGTTCGATCCAGAAATGGAATTCGATGCCGACACGCTAGCCGCGCTGCAGCAGAATCGTGAGGACATGGTTCCCACCGCTGCAGTCCCTGGGGTAGAGGGGATGTACTGGTGCCAGATGAACAACAACTTCGTGCGGTACGTCACCAAGGTTGCTGAAGGTCCCCTGTTCACTGCCTTGGCACGCCTTCAAGCGGCGGGAGATGCCAATTTGGGGGAGGGGTCGAAGTTCGTGGGGGCGTTCCGCGCTTGCGGTATCGCCATTCCAGTTTTCCAAGTCAACCCAGAGCTGTCAGCTGAAGACCTGGCCGAACCAGCTCTTGAACTTGAAGCCCTCCTACAGGCGGCACTCCAGAATGACGCCACGCTTACCGACGATGAGCGACGGGCGCGTGCCGGGCTGGTTTCCCGTCAGGTGACCATTCGCTGAGGCCAGTTCGACGACATAGAAGATTGACCTGCCCACGAAACACAAGAGCTGACTAGGATGGGTGCGTGAGCGATTCCACTCCTGTCTCCGGTCCCCAGCGGGTTGCCGTCGTGATCGCTGCGCAAAACGACCGCGACGTCATCGCATCCACGGTCAGAGCCTGTTACGCGATTCCAGACGTGGACCTGATCGTAGTTGTCGATGACGGGTCGGACGATGACACGGCTGCGGCCGCCCGCGGCGCGGGGGCCGTGGTGGTGCGTCACTCGGTCCCTCGGGGCCGCGCGTCCGCCCTCGAAACCGGGGTAAAAGTAGTGGCGATGCGAGACCGTGTTGACTGGCCTGCGCGCCACTTGCTTTTTTTGGATCCAGACCTTGGGGACAGCGCAGTGGAAGCCAACGCCTTAGTGGAATCGTTAAATAGCGGTTTGGCTGACTGTGCAATCGGTATTGGCCCGCACGTGAGGTTCCCGCGCAAGAGCAAGGCGGAAAAGTCCGCCTATGCGACGATTCGGGGGATAACCGGTTGGGCAACCAGCGATCCGTTGGCGGCCAATCGCGCGATTACGCGCAATGCGGTGAATGCGATCATGCCTTTTTCTAACGGCTTAGGCGTGGATGTGGCGATGACGGTCGATCTGATTACCAATGGTTTCGCCGTTGTAGAGATCCCTTGCGACTTCGAATCTTCTGAACGTCCGGGTGGGCCTGGACGGCGCGACGTACCCCGCCGTCGCGATATTTGGTGGACTGTTCGTGCCAAACGGATCGCCTCACGCAGGGTGAATCGATCCGATCGGCTAGAGCGTTCTGCGCAGGGCGTTGGCATTCCGTATGAGGTTGAGGGAGCCAAACGCGACTGAGTGGCTCCTAACCTGCGGTGCGCAGGCGCAAGGAATTGATCACCACAAACACCGACGAGAATGCCATTGCAGCCGCGGCGATCATGGGATTTAACAGTCCGCCTACTGCCAACGGAACCGCCAAAACGTTGTAGAAAAACGCCCAGAAAAGGTTTCCTTGAATAACCCGCAGAGTCTTACGAGAGATTCTGATCGCTCGGGGAGCCGAACGTAAATCGGAGTTGACCAGCGTTATGTCAGCAACAGCCATGGCGACGTCAGTACCTGAACCCATCGCCATTCCAAGCCCCTGTTTCGATGCTTGGGCCATGGCCGCCGCGTCATTCACACCGTCCCCGATCATGGCGATGGTCTTTCCTTGGTCTTGCAGTGCTTCGACCTCATCCCGTTTTTCAGCGGGAAGGACTTCGGCTCGAACCTCTTTGATACCGACTTGGTCCGCGACATAGCGTGCAGCAGGCGTGTTGTCTCCCGATAGTAAGACAGACGTTATTCCCATTGCCGCAAGTTCCGCGATCGCATCAGAGGCATCGTGTTTGATGGTGTCCCGCAAGACGATCAGCGCCAACACCTGCGCGCCTTCAATTTGTTCTGGGAGTGAACGACGCGCCGCGGTCGCCCCGTTCGTTACGGCAGTCTCGACTGTGGGTGTGACAGCTTCTCTCTGCAGGACGGTCCCACCGTATCCGGCTGCAGTGACCACGTCTTCTAATTCTTGATCCGAATAGTCTTGGTCAAGCGTTATGGTTGCCGTTTCGGTCGCCAGGTTGATTTGTGCGCCTACCCCCGGCAGCTTCTTGAGTTTGCGTTCAACTCGGCCCACGCATGACGCACAGGTCATGCCCGTCACGTTCATAGTGATGCGAGTCTTAGGCGATGTTTCTGCAGCATCAGCAAACAGGCCTTCGAGAGATTCAGCCGCTAACGCGGGCCCGTCCTCAGCGGAAGTAAAGTTGTCGGCCGGCGCGGACACCACCGCAACCACGGTCGCACCCGATGCTTCGTACTGATCTTGTAGTTTCTGCATCATTGTTGGCAGAGTGACGCCATGACGTGACAACCAGCGCGAGCCACCGACCAAAGCCACCGTCGGTTGCTCTGTGTCTAAGAAGGGTGCGCGGGCAGACACCCCCTTACCCTGGTGATTCTCAAATGCGGTTGTCGCGGGAATCGACAAACCTAGTTCGCGGGCGGTTCTCACGATCGCCTTTGCGAGAGGATGCTCAGATTCTGCTTCAACGGCGGCGGCAGCCTGTAGTGCCTGCCTATGCGCGTCGGACCAGTCAGAAGGATCGGTGGAGGGCGTGCCTTCACCATCGTCGCTGTCTTCTGGAAGAACGACCGTGTCGACGGAGAGGACGCCGGTGGTGACCGTCCCCGTCTTGTCCAAAACTGCCGTGGTGACAGTCCGGGTCTGTTCCAACACCTCTGCATTACGAATGAGGATCCCAAGTTGAGAAGCCCGGCCGGACCCCACCAACAGTGCCGTGGGTGTAGCCAGACCCAGAGCACAAGGACAAGCAACGACGAGTACCGATACCGCAGCGGTTAGAGCCGCTTGCAGTGGGTTTCCGAAAGCCAGCCAGGCAATCAGGGTCAGCAGGGCAATCGCGATGATTATCGGGACGAAAACAGCAGAAACCCGGTCGGCTAAACGCTGTACAGGCGCCTTTGTCGCCTGGGCTTCAGTCACCATCCGCCCAATTTGGGCCAGAGTAGTTTCAGATCCGATGCGCGTGGCCTTTACTGTCAGCACGCCCCAAGTGTTGATTGTTCCGCCTGTTACTTCGTCCCCAGCCACGACATCCTGAGGTACTGACTCGCCGGTGAGAAGCGATGCGTCAATCGCTGACGCGCCGGACTCAACAACCCCGTCAGTCGCAATTTTCTCTCCCGGTCGAACGAGGAAATAGTCGTCTACCTTCAAGTCATGGGCAGGAATCGTTACCTCTGTGCGCTCACCTTGCGAATCCCAGGTGATTAGCGTCGCTTCTTTTGCTCCCAAGTCGAGTAGGTTCCGCAGGGCATCGCCGGCTCGGTAGCGGGTACGTGCTTCAGCCCAGCGTCCAGCCAAGAGGAATGCCACGATCATGGCTGCTGCTTCGAAGTAGAGTTCCGCGTGACCCGTGTGGGCTGATTGGTCGAAGCGAGGCAGCAGCGACATGTTCATCTTCATGCCGATGACACCGGCGCCGCCGAACAACAGCGCCCAGTAGCTCCACCCCGCGGAGGCGATCACACCCAAGCTCACCAACGTGTCCATCGTGGTGGATCCGTGGCGCAGGGCGTTGAACGCTGCCTTATGGAACGGCCACGCGCACCAGGTAACAACCGGAAGGGCAAGCGCCCCGACCAGCCACTGCCACCCTGGGAACTGCCAGGCGGGAACCATGGATAGAACCATGATGATCGTGCTCAGAGGTAGAGCTACCAACAATCGCAGCCGCAGCGACTTTGCGCGTGCCAACGTATCCTCGCCGACGGTGGGCGTGGAATCGTAGTTGTCTAGCGGCTTGGTTGCAGCTGCTAGCGGCGCTGTATCAGTGGTTGTCAAGATGCAAGTTCCCCTTGGATTTCCTTCAGTTCGTAGCCTGCCTCAGCGATGGCATCCCGCAGGGCGTCCTCGCTAATAACAGTTTCGGAAGTGACGGTGACTTTCGAAGTCGCCCCTTTTTCGAGCTGCACATCCACTGCCTTAACGCTGGGAATTTCTGAAAGCTCTTCCGTAACGCTGGCGACACAGTGGCCACAGGTCAAGCCGTCCACGTAGAGTTCAATAATGCGGTCGTTGGCTGCCATTTTGGATCCTTTCGTGAAACTGGAGCGCTATCGCCTTATTCCAGAGTAGTCGCCACTACAAAGTACCTCTAGGGTGGGAAGCTCCGAGCGAAGAAAGAAACGATGGAACGCTAGGAAGAAAGCAGGTGCGGTGGAAAACTACTATCCGCTGCGACGCGTACCGCATGCAGTGTCTTCAGCCGTGCTGTGGACCCACCTGCACACTCTGGTGGGACCGTTAATCCGGTCGGTTGCTGCGAATGCTCGCGCCTCTCTACCGTTTCCCAAAGACTTGGACCTAAGGCGAAACGCTGAAGAACGTGCCCGCGAAGCCGGCGATGCGGTCACCGAAATGGCGCAGCACATTTACTTCGACAACCCCGGGCTGGACACTGTCACTGTTCGTACTATGAGCCGCCTCGGGCGCAATCTGACGTACCTGTGGGCACGGATCATGCGGCTGCGTGTCGCTGCGCATATGGACCCTGATGGAAGAGCTGCCCGCAACTTGCGCGCCCTCCCAAAAACCGGCTACGACGCCCTCATGATGACCGGTTTAGCAATTGGGGAGGTGCTCGGCTACTTCCGCGGGGGACCGGTAACCACAAAACTATGGTGGGACAGTCACCACCCTGATCAAGAGGTCAATTTTGAACCGCCGCACCGCCGCCCGCGTGTGCGCCGCTTTGATGCCCCCACATCCCTGGGAGCTCTTTCCGCCGATATCGATGACATGTACTGGGCTGATGCGTACGGACAGCCGATCAAAGTGACTCGTGTTGGCGAGGGTGCGAGTCGCCGTTGGCTTGTGTCCTTACCAGGCACCGACCACTTTGACTATGCAACCCGACCAAACCCAGCCGACCTCGAAGCGAATATGCGCGAAGAACTCAATATGCCCAATGCGATGCGACGCGCAACCATCGATACGATCCGCCTCGCCATGGCAATGGACGGTGTACCCGATGATGCAATGGTGGGGGAGAGAGTCCTGATTTGTGGCCACTCTCAAGGAGGGATGGTCGCGATGGCGCTGGCTTCCATAGACCCCAAAGAGGTCGGCTTCACCGTTGACAGGGTGCTCACACTTGGGTCCCCAACACGTCGGTTGCGTCTACGACCAGATGCCGTTGCGGTTGCTGTGGAGCACGACCAAGACATAATTCCGTCGATGGACGGCACCCCGCGTCGAAATGCCGACCAGCGGATAACAATTGGACGCAAGCTCAACCCTCCCCGCATGAATCCGCTGTTCTACGCCCACTCCTCATCGACTTATACCGAGACCGTTCGCCGGATCGAACGACAACACGAAGTGGCTCCTTGGGGTCGGCGCGGAAAAGCGGTGGAACTACTGCAGGCCTACCTCCCACGCGAAGGTGAACCCAATCGCGTCTTCCATTTCTACGCGTGGCAGGAAGTTTCGGATGTGAAGAAAGCCCAGCCATGGGATCAGGTCTTTGCCCTCGACTTCCCGCAAGACTGGCAGCCAGTACGGTACGAGGGCGACATTGAGGTAGACCCAGACGTGGCGGTTCTACTAAGCAAGCGGGTTGCCGATTTCGCCGACAACCTGAAAGGCAATGTGGCTCTACTTGGCAAAGTTGAAGCCTTAGAACCAGAAGCGACACAAGAGGAAGACGAACAGAAAGAAGTACAGGAGAGTTCAGATGAGTGACGAACAAGAGCACAAGAATGCGGACCAACCAAGTGAACTCAGCTCAAATGAACTAACTCTTGGGTCAACGGTCAACCCTGGCAAGAACCGCCTCTCCTTAGATTTAGACGCTCTCGTCCCAAAAGCATCCCTTCAGGCGGTCCGCACCGCCGTGAAGCGATTCCTAGGCAACGTTAAGCCCACGCCTGAGCCGGGACGTACCGAACGCATGCGGATGCGGGTGGAAGGGCAAGTGTTAGCGAACCCCATAACAGATTTGCTCCCCGAAGGCAGCGAAGTGAAAGTGCGGTTGGAGCTTAACGAGTCCTTCGGCAAGCCGCTTCTAGCCACTTTGGATATCGTGGGGAGCCTTCCCCCAGACGCTCTTACGGAGATGACCGCTGAGGAGACAGCAGACCTGACAGGCTTGTTCATTGACCTCTTGGATCGCTCGGTACAGCAAGTTTGGGATAACCCTGAGGTCGCGCCGGTCGCTGTTCGGGGTCGGATTGTCGCATCTGGTGTGCCGCTGTCCGCAAAAACGGAAAGACGCCTCCGTCCATCACGCCATCCGAAAGAAGTGGTCGTCGCAGATATGCGGAGCTTGGGTTATCAAGATGAGATCGCCCGAGTGGAGGACCTTTACGAGAAGTTCGGATCCCCTTTTGCTGATCCAGACTGGCATCCGTGAACCCCTCAACCCTCGGCCCATTCGGTGAGGTTTGGCGCCAAGCCAATGTATGTCGGGGGTGTAAGAGCGAAAAGTCTGGCTGCAAGGTCGGGATCCAAGTTCGCAGCGGAAACTATCCGCGCAATATCGTCTTTGTCGACGGTTTTGCCGCGGGTCAGTTCCTTCAGTAGTTCGTACGGTTCAACCGCGGAGTCATCGCCCTGTGGTTCTTCGGCACTCAGCGCTTGGATGCGGAGAGCCTGTTGGATTGCTTCTGACAGCACTTCCCAATGCCGCTCCAGTTCTTCCGCCAGTTTTTCCTTGTTGGCGGAGACTCCACTTAGTCCACGTGTCAGGTTGTCGAGGGCGACGAGAGAGTAACCCAGAGCGACCCCGATGTTGCGTTGCGTTGACGAATCCGACAGGTCTCTTTGCATTCTCGAGGTGCTGAGAGTCGCAGTGAGAACATCAAGGAGGGCGGAAGAAAGTTCCAGATTAGATTCCGCGTTCTCAAACCTGATCGGGTTTACCTTGTGTGGCATCGTCGATGATCCTGTTGACCCTTGCGCTGCTAGGTCCTGCTGGAAGTAACCGAGAGAAATATAGGTCCACATATCGGTCGCCAGGTTGTGGCAAATACGGTTGAAGTGAGCGATGGAAGAGTAGAGTTCTCCCTGCCAGTCGTGCGATTCTATCTGGGTGGTTAAGGGGTTCCAAGTCAGCCCTAGGCTCTCCACAAACTCTCGGCTGGTTTTCTGCCAGTCGACCTGGGGCAGAGCGATCACATGGGCTGAATACGTCCCGGTGGCTCCGTTGAACTTTCCAAAATAATCGGCGTTTCGAATGCGCTTGAGTTGGCGTGCAAGACGCCACGCGAAAACCGCCAGCTCTTTGCCAAGAGTGGTTGGGGTGGCGCTTTGACCATGCGTGCGCGAGAGCATCGGGACGTTGGCCAACGCGGATGCCATGTTTCGCAAGGTGTCCACGAGCTTTTCCGCGGCAGGCACCCATACCTCTTGAATCGCGCCCTTCACCCCCAGCGCCACCGACAGGTTGTTAACGTCCTCGGAAGTGGCCAACAGGTGGGCTGCCTCTGAATATCGACCAAGCCCACCGTCAGCCAAGTGTTCACGCAGTAGGTATTCGACGGCTTTCACATCGTGGCGTGTCTGGTTCTCTAGTTCGGCCAGACGCTCCCGGTGGTTGACTGTAAAGGTTGCCGGAAGCGAGCGAAGATACTCCATCTGGTCTTCAGTGAGTGAAGGGAGGCCCGAAATAAGGTGGTGATCGGTAACGTAGATCAGCCATTCGACCTCCACCAATAAGCGCAGCCGGTTGATGGCTTCTTCGGACAGGTAGTCCGCTAAGGGGAACGTCTGCTTGCGGTACCGCCCATCCAGTGGGGAAAGTGCCCAACCGCTGTCCACTGTCTTATTAGCCATCACGCAATCTCCAGTGCTTCTCTAGCCGCCCGCAATGTCGAGGGAACATAACTGCGTCCGAAGAGGAAGCAGTGCACCATCAGAATGTGCATTTGGTGCAACCCCACTCTTTGTTGCCACCCCGACTCTAGTGGCGAAACTTCTTGGTATCCGCTGATGATCTCATCTATAAATGGTGCGCCAAAAGTACGCAGTGTCGCCAAGTCCTCTTCCGCGTGTCCCCCTGCAGCAGCTGGGTCAATTAAGAAACACCCCTTCGGTGTCCACATGAGGTTTCCATTCCAGAGGTCACCGTGGATTCTCGATGCTGCGCGGCCTTCGCTTTGGACGAGGGCGGGTTCCCGATGGTCTAGAGCCCCACTTTCCAGCCGCGAACACAGTGCGTCGATTAGCTGCGCCTCAGTGTCAGTGAAGACATCATTCATGTACGGTTTAATGCGGAAGCGAGAGTAAAACTGACCCCACGGCAACGCCTCTTGGACGAGAGGCAAAGGTGCCTGTCCCATCCAAGCGGGCCCCTGATAGTTGCCGGGCGGGGCGCCATAGTGATCTGCCCCAGATGCATGCATTCTGGCCAGCATGCGACCGAACTCGGCGGCAGCCTTTCGGGAAGGTGCCACCGAAGCCAACCGCGTAGTTTCTAAGCGCGTCGAGGTGGCAACTAGAACTGTCGGAACCCTAGCGCCGCCCTCTTCGAGCCACCTCAATCCGGCCGCCTCATACAGGGGCTGCCCGATGCTGTTACCAGCCGCTGATTTCACAAAAACTGCTGTCTCCACAATCTCAGGGTAAACGGGCCGCTTTGTTGAAGGTGAGCATGCCCAAAGCAAGGTAACCGCGGTTATACACAGAAGGAAATATCCTTCCGAAAGCGGACAGCAGGTTTTCGTACGGTAACGGAATGTTCCAACTGCAACACATCGAAGCGGTCGCAGCCGCTAGAACCCAGCTCAACCATGGGTTGGATACATTGACGTTCACTTACTGCTCAACTTGGGAAGGAAGCGCTGCTCAAGCGGCCTCGGACCAGCGTCTCAGACTCCTGTCCACGGGTAGCCATCTTTATGGTGAGTTATTCGTGCTGATGGCTCTACTGGAAGAACTCACAGAACTGCAGGCCCAGGCTGTTCTCGAAGCGTCAGTACAAGGGGTGACCGGGTGAGTAACTGGTTTTGGGTTACCGGTGGACAGACCCGTGTTGACTTCGCAGAACTTGCATCCGCGGCTACACGCGCGCAGAGCGCGGCGGACCTGTTGCAGAACACTATCTTGCGACTCTGGGAAGTGTCGGGCACGCTCTCAAACTCCAGCTGGGTTGGTGACTATTCCGCCTTGATCTCTTCCCGTCATTGGCCCGAAATTCAACGCCTAACCGCCCAGTCATCAGCGATGCTAGCTGATATTCGGACCTCGGTGGCGACATTTCAATCCCAAGTGGACGACTACGGCAACTGGCTAGCACAGGCTTCCCTCCTATACGCGGCTGCCGAGGGTGGAGCACGCGGTTATGTCCAAGCATGTGGGGTGCTCGGCGCTCTGGGATGCGACTTCACCTTGAGCCCGTCAGGCGAATTCACTATGCGATCAGGCTTGGATCTGCTCAAGAACATGCCCGATGCGTTGAGCGAATTTCACGGCGATGGGCAGCAACCTATATCTACGGGAGGATCAACGCTGCAGGCCGGTCTGGCGACAGTGACCGGAAATAATGTAGGGGTGTCAGCCAGTGCGGTGACCGTTGCCCGCTGGTGGCGAGAGTTGGGGAACCTCTTCGCTGGCCGCCCGGGGGGAGTGGTAGTTATGGGTGAAGATGGAAACTCCAAATGGGGTTCGCAAGCCGCTTTGGCGCTGCACTTACCCATGATTGTCTCTGCTGACTTGGCGAAGGCGAAAAACCCAAGAGTCTCCGGAGCACTGGATCGCTTGCGGAAAACCAGTTCACCAAGAGGTGGCGCAGACGCGATCCTGCGTGAATTGGCACTTGGCCCCGACGGCCGCCTCAATGCTGCGGATGCGCGCCCCACCATGGGCGTTACACCTCCTTTAACTGCTGCAGGATTGCTTGCACGCATTGCGGCGTCAGGCGGTGGTAAAGGGGTAGGTGAGGTACAGATTCTGCGTCACGCATTTGCCAGCCCCAAGTTTCAACGCAATCCCAAGGGGAAGGATGGGGCTGGTTCACCTACACAGGCGAAGCAGTCATGGACGGTGGTAATCAAAGGGACGCAAGAATGGGCGCCAGGGTCTAATAACCCGCAAGACATGCAAAGCAATCTAGAAGCAGTGGCCCGCAGAGCGTCGGATCAAAAGGTGGCTGTGCGCCTTGCTATGGACATGGCTGGAATCAAACCAGGCGATCCGGTTGAGTTTGTCGGACATTCACAGGGCGGGGCTATCGCCCTCGACCTTGCCGCGGACCTACAAGCCAAGAAGCAGTACAACGTCGTCTCCGTTCTTACCGCTGGCGCACCTACGGGGGGACTAGGTGCGGGTCTAACCGCGCCCACCTTGAATCTAGAGAACGTTGCGGATCTGGTTCCGGCGCTGGATGGGGCCGCGGCAAGCCAATCGGCGAACACGACCAACGTCATCTTCGATGCACGCTCCCTACCTAATAGAGGCACGGGAAACGCACATTCTCTAGAGACATATGCGGCTGCCGCCGCGAAGCTTGACGTTGAGGCAGGTACGAATCCCATGGCTGCTCAAGTGGCATCTTGGACGGCCTCCAGACGCAAAGAAATGGGCTTGGACCGGGCGGTTTACAGCCAGGCCTCCTACTACAAGACCACTCGGGTCCGATGAGGACGGTTTCGGGCATGAGACAATTGGGTGATGAGGTTCTTTATCACCACATTGGGAAACATGGCGGGCATTTGGGTTGCTACCTGGCTGATACCGACCGTAGCGTTTCGTCGCGGCGAAGAGTGGGGTTACACCCTGCTCTACCTGTTCATAATCGCCGCGATCCTCTCTGGCGTGAACTGGCTGATCCGTCCCGTCATCCGGGTGCTCGCCTTCCCGCTCTACATAGTCACTCTAGGTCTATTTGCGCTGGTCACCAACGGCCTCGTCTTCTGGATTGTCGGGTGGATGTCGTCGATAGTCCGCGTCCCCCTGGTTATCGAAGGCTGGGGTGGAGCAATCTGGGGAGGGACAGTCACCGCCATTGTGGCTGGGATAGTGTCGGGCCTGCTCGGGGCTCTACTGCCTTCTGGATCGACGCGGCAACGGTGAGCATTTACTACACTGATTACACAGCAGACCCTGGGTCTTACGACCCAGACCAACGGCAGTGAGAGGCAGTGAAAATGTCCAAAGCCGAAGCCGGTGCAATGCGTATTCCCAGACCGCAAGCGGAGCGCATCATCGCCGACGAAACCGGTGTAGTGGCGGACAACTACCACCCTCTTCCGCTGGTTCTCGCGGAGGGGGAAGGGGCGTGGGTCAAAGACGTTGACGGCAACCGATATCTTGACGGACTGTCGGGCTACTCAGCGGTCAATTTCGGCCACACGAACCCGACTTTAGTGGCCGCCGCGCAGAAACAAATCGAAGAGCTAGGACTTATCTCTAGGGCCTTCCATTCGTCAAACTTGGCTCCTTATTGCCAAGCGCTGGCAGAACTCACGAAGTTGGACGTGGTCTTGCCCATGAACACGGGTGCAGAGGCGATTGAAACGGCTATCAAAGCCGCTCGCAAGTGGGGATACCAAGTTAAGGGAGTGCCCAGCGGACAGGCGGAGATCATCGTCATGGACGATAATTTTCATGGCCGGACTACGACGATCGTCTCTTTTTCGACCGATGTCGACGCGAAAGATGGCTACGGCCCCTATACGCCTGGATTCGTAACCGTTCCTTTCGGTGACATAGAGGCGGTTTCGCAAGCGATCACGCCGAACACAGTCGCCGTTCTGACCGAGGTTATACAGGGAGAAGCCGGTGTGGTGATCCCGCCGCTGGATTTTCTACCAGCACTTCGGGCCCTGTGTGATCGGAATGACGTCCTGCTAATCGCCGACGAAATCCAGTCTGGCTTGGGAAGGACCGGGCAGACTTTCGCCTGCGACCTCTACGGCGTGACCCCGGATATGTATGCACTTGGCAAAGCGTTGGGCGGCGGAATCTATCCGGTTTCTGCGGTTGTGGGGCGAAAAGAAGTCATGGAGGTGTTCACCCCCGGCACTCACGGGTCTACTTTCGGGGGCAACCCAGTGGCGGCAGCGATCGGCCTGGAAGTCATCGAGATGATGAAAACTGGCTTCTACCAGCGCAACGCGCGCGTGCGGGGGGAGCAGCTCGCTTCGCGCCTACAGGACCTGCAAGATCGCTTTCCGAACATCATCCAGGCAACGCGCCAAGTTGGACTGTGGGCCGCAATTGACTTCAATCCGGAGATAGCCACTGGCCGTCAGATATGCGAGATTGCCGCGAGGCATGGGCTTTTGCTGAAGGATGCCCATGGGTCTGTGGTTCGCATCAGCCCGCCATTGTGCGTCACAGAGGCGGATGTTGACTTTCTGTGCGACGCTGTAGAAGCCGCGGTAGAGACTGTGGCGGGAAGTTAGGAGGTTACGCAGTGAAGACCATCCACCTGGCTTCCGACCACGCCGGCTTTGAGCTTCGGGAAGCCTTGCTCGAGCATTTGAAAGACAGTGGGTACGAGGTCGTTGACCACGGGGCCTACGTATTTGACCCTCTTGATGCTTATCCGCCCGTATGCATCGCCTGTGCTGAGGCGGTTGTTGAGGACGCCCCAAACGCCCTCGGCATAGTCTTGGGTGGCTCTGGAAACGGGGAACAGATGGCGGCAAACCTTGTTACGGGTGCCCGTGCCGCCCTCGTCTGGAATGAGCCGACTGCGCGGCTGTCACGGGAACACAATGATGCGAACATCATCGCAATTGGGGCTCGGCAGCACAGCATCGACGAAGCGAAAGCCTTAGTCAACGTGTTTCTTGAAACCCCCTTTTCTGGGGACGAGCGACACGTTGAAAGAATTGAAATGATGCGTGACTACGAACGAGCTCGAGACGCAACCTGACAGAAAACTAACTAATAAGGAGGAACCATGGATTTTGATGAAATCGTCGACAAGAGCAAGAAAGCCGTCAAAGACACGACTGGAAAACTCGACGACGCGCGCCGGAGCGAAAAAGCCGGGAAAGCCCGGGAAGAAATCGTCGGTGGATTCGACAAGTTTATGAAGTTGATCTTGCCTGGCAGCCACAAGCAGAAGCGGGAAGAAGCCGCTCACCGCTTGGTTGAATCCAGTGGAGAGGCCGCCCCCAAGGAGCTCTCTAGCTAACGAAGATGAACTAAGTAATCAGGGTGCGCCAACCGGAAGGAATGGCGCACCCTTTTGTTGTCGCGTGCGGTTACTGCCAATAAACCAGCGCATGGGGTAGCACGAGTATGAGTACCACCGCTGCCGACACGGCAAACTCACTAAAACCAATCAGCGCCGGCCGCAAGGGTTTTTGTTGCTTTTGTGACAACAGCGGATAGGCAGCAGCCCGAGCTAGGAGCAGCACCCAAAGGGCAGGCAACCACCACGTCAACCAGCCAAGGAGCGCCCCAACCGTACAGACTAGAGCCAGTGTGCCATGGTAGATCAGCGAAATGCGGATCCACCTGTCATTTCCTCTTTCTCGTATCAGCGTTTTCACATATGGGATTGTGCCCACGAAATAGAGAGTGAGGACGACGGTAGAAACCCAGAGGCGACGCCAGTCATCCGGGTGGGCGCCCAAGGAAAACGCTATGGGAGCCATTAGCTGGGAGGCCACAATCGCGGATGCCCGAGCCAAGAAGCTGCGGTCCTTGCTCACCCACATCTGATGTAACGCAACTGCGAAGCAGACCGCTATTGCAGGTGCCCAAACTAGAAGCGCGGGCCGAAGGGCAACGAGTGCAAGAGCGCCGATCCCAGCAAAGAGCCCATAGGTTATGAGGGCGGGACGGTAGCGGGCTTGCCGGCGGCGAACCCGTGGGCTCCAAATCTCCATTGGCGATGTGATCCCGCGAGCAATCGCCCGCTTGCGGGCGGTGGCGACCACTTTTATCCAAAGCGTGAACGCACTGAAAAAGAAGAATGCGGACAGCCAAGAGACCAAGAGAAGCAGCTGCAGCCAAGCCAGGCCAGATTCAATCGAGCCCACCAAGATTGGCACCAGCATCATCGCCCACGCGCCGTGCTGGTTTGACACCCATCCGTCGCGCACTAGGTTACGAGCTTTGCGGCTGCCGGTTCGGGGTGTTTTCACCCTGGTCACCCCTTTGTCACAGACCCAAAGAGGATTGGATCGTTTGCGGAACAAGTCTAAATCCTTGTTCCGCCTCTTTCAGCTGGTCGGGGTGGCGGGATTTGAACCCACGACCTCTTCGTCCCGAACGAAGCGCGCTACCAAGCTGCGCCACACCCCGTGCCTGGATAAGTATAAGTCTCTCTAACCAGTTGGACAAACTCGCAGAATCGATACTTCCGGACGACAGAACAGGCGCACAGGAGCATAAGGGGAGGTTCCCAAACCCGCAGACACGTGCAAAGACGTGGGCCACTGCTGATTCTTACTTGTCCAGGAAGACATTCCGCGGCTGTGACGACGGGGAAGATCACAATTAGTGACAATTGCCCCCCAGCCAGGGAGTCGCAGTTGGCCGCCGTGCGTGTGTCCAGCCAGGACTAGGTCCGCACCCAGTTGACTCAGATTGTCGACAATACGCCGGTATGGGGCATGGACCAACCCCAATCTCAGCGAGGAATCTTGCCACCAGTCTGCGCCTGGGGGCGTTGGTCGGTCGCGTTTAATATGTGGATCGTCAAGCCCGACCATTGCCACGGTCTGCTTCCCCGCGGAGCTTGCGACCTGTAACGAGCCCGACTGGTTCGTTAGATCAAGCCACCCGGCGTCGGTCATGGCCTCCACAGTGTGTAGCCAAGGCAAGTCTGGTTCTTGACTGGAGCGAGCATCTCGACGTGTCGCGGAATGGTTGGCGAACAAATAGGATGCCCAAGGTTTCGCCTCTGCTGAATAGTAGTCGTTGGAACCCAAGACAAACGCGCCCGGATAACTTAGCAGGGGCTCAAGGGCTTCAAGCAGCAGCGGGACGCCGTCTTGAGACCCAAGGTTGTCGCCAGTAGAAACAACCATGTCGAACGTTTCGTCCTGCGCAACTCGATGTAGGAAGTCGCGAATGAACCCTTGTCTCGGGTGAATGTGGAGGTCCGAAATATGTAGGATTCGCACTTCTTTCAAGCCCGGCCGGGCAGGTACTTTCACATCAAAGTGCCTAACAAGGGGAAATCGTGCTTCGAGTGCCCCTAATCCGAGTGAAGCGCCCGCGGCCAAGCCTACGGCCGCAGTCGCTCCACCGGTCCAACGCATTAAGCCAACGAATCTTGAGCCCAACAGCGAATCATGTTGCCCAATCTCTTGCAATGAAGGACGTTGCAACATTTCTACCCAGCCTCTTCGGCGGGGGGTTCAGGATTGTCTTCAGCCGCGGGTTGATCCGGCGCTTCTTGTTCTACCGGTGGTGGTGGGGCAACGATCGGAATGTTGCCAATGAAGACGTCCGCGAATCCTTCGACAGGTTTACCTTCAAGCGCGGCCATCATGAAGTTCGCCCATGTTTGACCTAAGAATGGGCCCCCGTACAGGTAGTCGAAGTATTGGCCGTTGATCATCAGGTTTTGACCTGGCCGCGACGAGTCATTGGCAAACCCAGCCCAGACTGCGGTAGACAGCTGGGGGGTGTATCCCACGTACCAAGCGTTGGCATTGCGGTCGGTAGTACCCGACTTTCCAGCAAAAGGCCGCCCGATCTGGAATGGCTGAGACTGATTCGCCATCTCCAAAACCTTGGTCACTTGCTGGGCAACGGTCGAGTCGATCACGGATGCGCAATCCGGTTCATATGACTTGATGATGTTGCCATCGCGGTCTTCGACCTCGAGCAAACCGATTGGCTCGCATAGAGAACCATTGTTTGCCAAGGTTCCAAAAGCGGTCGACAACTCTAGTGGTGTTGCTTCGGCCGAACCGATGATATTGCCCGGCACAGAAAGGACAGCGTTACCTTCGGGATCCGTGATTCCCATGGCTTTGGCACGCTCGAAGATTTCGCAGAAGTCAACTTTCGTAGCCATATCGCCAAATGCTTGGTTGACGGAATTCTTAGTTGCGTCTATTACCGAGTACGCACCCGCTTTACCCATGTTGGATTCACCGGGGTTCCACGTTTCAGTGTAGATAGGCTGGCCCCCACACTTGAAGGAACCGGTTGGGAAGTAGTTCCCTCTACCCCCCACGACCTCGTACGCGGAATGTCCTTCGTAAAACCATTGGACCAAGGTGAAGACTTTGAAGGTTGACCCTGATTGGAAGCCGTGCCCACCCCCGCGATTAGCGCCAGCGTTAAAAGACACTTCAGTCGCGGTTGGGTCATCCCCCGTTGCGGTTCCATACTTGGTGTTTTGAGCCATGGCAACAATATGGCCGGTCTGGGGGACGGTGGCTGACAAGGCTACATTCAAGCCGGAACCGTCACCGACGGGGACCCGTTCTGTGACCGCCTGGTAGGCGGCTTTCTGAGCCGCTGGATCCAAGGATGTGCGAAGTGTCAGACCGCCGGTGTTGAGAAGGTGCTGACGTTCCGCCCTATCAGCACCGAAGCTTTCGTCATCGAGGAACGATTCGACCACGTAGCGACAGAAATAGGCGGCGTTTCCCGCCCCGCCACAACCAGCAATTGATGTGGACGGATTCAACATCTCTTCCACGGGGGTGTCGATTGCTTCCTTGAATTCGGCTTGCGAAATGTAGCCTTCTTCTAACATTTCGCCTAGGACGGTATCACGTCGGTTTTGTGCCGCTTCTGGATTCACCAGTGGATCGTAGTAGCTAGGCTGCTGGACGGTACCGGCCAGCAGCGCAGCTTGAGCGGCCGTCAGGTCTGCTGCCGAGGTTGAAAAGTACGTCCTCGCTGCTGCTTCCACCCCGTAGAGGTTCGTGCCGAACGCCGCCAGATTCAAATACCCGGTGAGGATTTCATCTTTGGAAAGGGAACTTTCGAGGGCGATCGCATAACGAGCTTCTCTAAGTTTCCGCTCTGCAGAAAACTCAGTCGCGTCGTCAATAAGATCCTGATCGCCTGCTTGCAGACCCTTTTCCAACAGCATGTTTTTCACGTATTGCTGCGTGATAGTCGACGCACCTTGGGTGTCGCCGCTGGTCAAGTTGTTGACGACGGCACGCGCCATGCCGTCAGGATCGATGCCGTGGTGACTGTAAAAACGACGGTCTTCAATCGCGATGATCGCTTCCTTCATAATGGGAGCAATCTGGTCAGAGCTAACAATCGTGCGACGTTCAGCGTAGAAACGTGCCATTACGCGCCCATCCGCGTTCAGCATGCGCGATTCTTCCACCGGTGCGATTACCTCGATCTCAGAAGGAAGTTCGCGAAACGTCTCTGGGACAGCCTTTGCAGCTGCCCCAACTGCCCCAGCTGCGGGCAGCGCAAGTCCAGCGCCCAGTGCTCCTATCAAAACCGATAAGAGGGCGATCGCGATGATTATTGCCATGAACTGGCCCGCGTTTATGCGTCGAGCAGTACGTTTGGCGGAGGAACTAGCCATACCCTTAGCCTAGTCACTAGAATATGACCGTGGAATAGAAGCGCTGCTTGCGAGGCTCGCGTCACATAGGAGTGACTGAGCGCGCCAGCGTGGAGGTGACAATTTTGAGGACCGACGACTACGACGATCACAGCTGGGTGGCTAGAGCCAGCTGCGCGGGGGATCCTCCAGACGCACTTTTTGTGCGGGGAGCCGCGCAGCGAACGGCCAAACAAAGATGCCTGGGATGCCCCGTACGGTTGGAATGCTTAGCGGATGCTCTGCAGTGTGCCTGTGACTACGGCGTCTGGGGTGGACTGACTGAAAGGGAACGTAGGGCGATTAGGCGTCGTTTTCCCGAGGTAGATGACTGGCTGGGCTGGCTAGAAACATCGGATGAGGCGCTGGCAGTCGAATTGCGGATCACTGAGTTCCCCCGAGTGCTGGCTTTGGTGAGGACGTAGGCCCACAGACTAGATCCGGGCTGTTGGGTCAGTGCCGTCAGCGGTAGAGTGGTGCCATGAAAAAATGGGAATACGCAACAATTCCGTTGCTTATACATAACACCAAGGCGATTCTTGACACTTGGGGTGAAGACGGGTGGGAACTCGTTCAGGTAATTCCAGGTCCGATGAACCCAGAAAACCTCGTTGCCTATCTGAAGCGCGAGAAGAAGTAACCTACCGACGTAAAACCCGCCCCAATCCTATGGGGCGGGTTACTAGTGGTCGCCTACGGTTAGTGCGCGCGCCTGCGTAGACGGTCAACGTCCAAGAGAGTGACTGCGCGTCCCTCTAAGCGAATCCATCCGCGGGAAACGAAGTCGGCCAATGACTTGTTTACGGTTTCACGCGATGCCCCCACCAATTGGGCCAGCTCTTCTTGTGTCAGGTCGTGCGGCACATGTATTCCGGAATCCGTTTGCGTTCCGAAACGCCGAGCCAGGTCCAAAAGAGACTTGGCGACGCGGCCTGGAACGTCTGAGAACACTAGGTCAGACAGTGATTCGTTAGTGCGCCGCAGACGCTGTGCGAGCGCGCGCAGCATGTGTTTCGCCGCCTCTGGGTTGGTATCTAGAACCGCACTGAGATCAGAATGGTTCAGCGACAACAAGCTGGCTGACGAAACGGCTGTCGCTGTTGTTGATCGAGCGCCGGGGTCGAAGAGGGTGAGCTCACCGATGATTTCACCCGGACCCAAAATGGCGATTAGCGATTCGCGACCATCATTGGAAGTGTGGCCTAGTTTGATCTTCCCCTCAGTAACAATGTAGAGGCGATCGCCAGGCTCACCTTCTTCGAAGAGGACTTCGCCGCGGCGGAGAGAAATATGGCTAGTGCGCGCGGTAAGAGCAGCGAACTGCTGGTCGTTTAGGCCGGCGAACAAGGGCACCCGACTGATGAACTGTTCATCGATGCTCATCTTGCATTTGCTCCGTATCTTGTCACGATTGTTCAAGGGGGCCTTCGACTCTGGTCTGCGATCCTTGTGAGTGACCCCACGTCAATAATAGATTCTAGCCTGCAAAGTCCGTGTTCCCAACGAGTTGGAGTCCCCTTGTCGAAATATCGCGATTTTGAGCGGAGTGAAGCCCTTACTCAGTTTCGAGCACTCCCTTCATCTGAAAAAACAGCTATCGCCCAAGAAGAGGCAGAAAGGCTGCGTTTGACTTATCCGGATGCGACTTGTGAGCTCGATTTCACCAATGCTTTTGAGTTGCTTGTGGCCACCGTTCTCTCTGCTCAGACTACGGATGAGCGGGTCAATAAAGTTACCCCCACTCTTTTTCAACGCTGGCCGGACCCTCAAGACATGGCCGATGCGGGTATTGATGATCTTGAAGACGTGTTGCGCCCCCTAGGTATGTTCCGTCGCCGAGCTGCCGCCCTCCACAGCCTGTCCTCCCAAATAAATGAGGAATTTGAGGGACAAGTTCCCGGAAACCGAGAAGAACTTGTCTCTCTAAAAGGGGTGGGACGAAAAACGGCGCACGTTGTCCTGGGTAATTGGTTTGGGGCGCAAGAGATAACGGTTGACACCCACGTAGAAAGGGTGACGCGGCGCCTAGGTTGGGCGGATGCTAAGACGCCATTGGCGATTGAACGGCAACTCTGGCAGCTTCTTCCTGACGCTCAGTGGACGCAACTGTGTCACGAGCTCATTTTCCATGGACGCCGTGTTTGCCACGCCCGCAACCCTGCTTGCGGCAGCTGCGTCTTGAGCGACCTCTGCCCAAGCTCGCGGGTCGCTGAGCCCGCGCGTGACTGACTGCATTTACTTACCGGGCGGGTTGTGCCTGTGCCAAATATTCGATCAGCAGGGCGTTTAGTTCCTCGGGCGTCTCTTCATTGGGGAAATGTCCAGCATCTGGGATCTCTACCTGGGTGACTTCGCGCCCCGCATGCGTCGTGTCGTGCGCGTATGCGGTGGCTGGTATTCGGCCGTCCGCTCCGCCTCGAATGGACCAGACAGGCACCTTTACGGTCGACCCGAGGATTTTCTTGGACATTGCCGAGGGCGTCCGCGCTGCTTTTTGCGTCTCGAGGGCAGCATTGGCGGAAAAGACACGCTGTAGATTTTGTGCGTATTTCGGAGCGACTCCCGACATGTGGGTCGCGTTCTCCGGGTTGCTCCAGGTCGTCAAGACCGAGGTCACCAAAGATCCTTCCCGCAGTCGACGGCTTCTTAAGAAAGGTATGCCCAACTCGCGATCGACTCTTCCGGCTGCGATGGCTCTGGAGGCGGATCTCGGCCGGCGCGTCAGCGGATGTGGAGCGCAGACGGTCACAATGGATTGCAACCCAGAAGGACCCATATGTCCTAACATCCAAGCGGTTGACCCACCGATCCCAGTGCCAACGACTGTATAGTTCTTTGTTCCCGTGGCTTCAGCGACCGCCGCCACGTCCTCGGCCACTTCTGACAGTTCCACTGAGCCAGGCTGCAGATCACTGGCGCCCATACCGCGTAAGTCCATGGCGATTACCCGATAACCGGCATCGGCGAGGGCGGGAATCTGGTTACGCCAGGACCACCAGTGTAGGGGGAAGTCGTGGAGTAAAATCACCGTCGGCCGGTTAGGTTCATCCCCGGCGATAACGATGTGGAAAGACCGTCCTCGAGCATGAACATCGCGATGCTCCCACGGGCCAGCTGCCCGCAGAATACTGGGATTAGTCACCTTCTCTCGTAAGCCTTCTCGGTCGCTTTCCGTGCCCAGCGAGCACGCATTCCGGACGGGTTTTCACTAGCAACAACGATCCGTAAGGACTCTTCCGCACGCCCGGCCCGCCGCGTTGCAGCAATGACCCAGCCGAGGGCAACCATTGTGAACCCAGTGACAAAGAACAGTCCGGTGTAGCCCGTCGTCAGGAAGTGACTGGCAACGTTCGCACCAAAGTCATTCCAACTGGCAAGCCGTTCGACATCTAAACTACGGACGAATTCAGGGAAGAACAGGAAAGGGGTGCCAAGGGCCATAATGGCCACCCCAACCACAATGAAACCCAGGGAAGACTGGGCCGCCAGTAACGCGATAATCGCAACTGCTAATAAGCCTGCAAAAAGCTCTGCTAGAGCAGCGAAGTTCAAGTTCCCCGTAACCATGGGATTGTCTGGAGCGAATGCTAGTCGCGCGGCCGCATCAGCAATCAAGTACCACGCGACGGGCATAAAGATCAGGGTGAGAACGACCGAGAGGAAACGTGGCAGGGCACGGCTGGGAAGGGTAGGCGCCGCCTCAACTTCCGCGACAATATCTGGTGCTGGTACGGCGATGGCGTCCTCAAACGTAGCTCCGCTTGCCGAAGTATCCCCTTCGACAGCAACTTGGGTGAAACCGAGTTCTTCCACAGCGGCATCAGCACTATCAGCCTCGGTAGATTCTGGATTCAATAGGGAGCGTCGAAGTACCTGGGTAGTTTCTTCGCCGGCGTCAGCAGTTACCTCGAAATCAGCGTCGACTTCATCCTGAACTGGCGAAAGAACACCAGCCTGTTCAACTGCCGACACGCCGCTGAAGTGCCTTGTCGGCGTGTCACCTATATCAGTAGTCGGAAACTCGCCGGTCGCGACCGTGACGTTTTCGTCAAAACCGAGAAAATCCTCGTCATCGAAGACGGAAAGCACTTCGGTCTCATCGGACTGGGGTGCGTCAGTAATGACTTCTTCAGTCTCGACCTCGACCTCAGAAAAGTCGACTGGGTCGTCCTGTTCCTTCGTAGGCTCTTCCGCGGTCGCCTCTGGCTCGTCGACGGACGGCTTTGACTCTTCGTTATCAAGAACGGTTTCCCAGACAAAGTCGTCTACCTCAGGGGGCGAATCCGGTGTTGCGACCGTCGGATCCGCCGCAGGGGCATCGTCGTTACGCTCGGACATGGGGACCTCCTCATTCTCTGCAAATCTACCGCGACCGACGGTCACCGTGCAGGAAGCGAGCCGGCCCGTTGCTCAATTTGTAGTCGACTTGCGCTTCAATTCGGGCACGACGCGCTAGTTTAAGGGATTAGGTAGGGCTAGCCGAAGGGAATCGGATGAGAGTATCGGAAGCGCAAGTGCATGCCGCTTGCGCTCGTCTGCGTTTCTCAGAGGGTCTGCGGCGACGCTGGAAAGAAGCCCGCGGAGAGGCCGCGCTGCAAGAGGCGTCAGACATTTCGTTCACGGAAGGCGTGCGAGTCCCGCCAACGGTTTTGCGGGAACTCTTGAACTCGCCAGAAGAAGCGGGTTCCTGGGATCCGATCCAAGCCCAAGCCCTCGGTGTTTGGCGAGCACTGTGGGAAATGGAGCGCAACTTACCCGCCCTCAATCAACGCACGCCTGCGACTGCGCAAGTTTTGGCACCCCCCGCGATGCTCGCGCAGATTAATCGAAACGTCTGCTCATACTTGGTTGCCTCAGGACTCCTGCCCGGCGATCAGGTGGCGGTTCCGCGTGATCCCGATGCTTTGTCTGAAATTCTCAACCTTTCCTCTTCAACTCGCGGGTCAGCTCTAGAAAGGATCGCTCGTATTTGGCAGCTGATCTTGACCTCTCGTTTGTTCGAGGTCGGATCCGCGGCTACTGGCACCATCTACGTCAAGTGGCTCTTGGCGACGACCGGGGTAGAGCCGACAGGGGTGGCGATCCTGTCCCGCTGGCCGGCACAAAACCGGAGCACCTTCCTCGGCTTCATAAGCGATCAGAGCGCCAGCGCGGAGCAGTGGGTGGGACTGCTGAACCAGTGTCTAGTCGATGGCTGTGTTGCGGGGGAAGAGGTAGCGCGAGCCGTGCAGGCCGGTGTCTACCCAAAGAGGTAAGCCGGTGAGGCAAGTGCTTTCCACATAGCAGGGTGGCTGCGGGTTTCCCCAGATCATTGCGCCAGATGTTGAGCGAGCCAAGTATCTGGCTTTGTCTTGAGGGATGGAACCAGAACAGAAAGACGTGAGACGAGCACGCGCATGGATAGTGGTACAGGACGAACGGCAACGTCATGTCCTCGCTGATCTGAGCCGGCTGGCGAACCTGCGACCAATCTTGATTGAACCTGCGGGTGCGAAAGAGCGACGCCGTGGCGTCGAAGCGGGGGATGTACTGCTTGTGGGGCCAGATCTTCCGGTTAGCAGCGTTCTAGGTGGGCTTCGTAAAATTACTGTTGGGGGCCGTTACCAACTTGGGTCTGATGACAGCCCGGTAGACATAACAATTCCTGGGGATGAGGTTGCATTACTGCATCTACTTTCCGGGCCTTTAGAGGGATCTGCCTCCGAAAGAGGAAGCGCCGATAGTGGCCGTGTCCTTCTTGTAGGGGCTTGGAATGGAGGCGGAGGTGCCACAACGACGGCTCAACGACTTGCTAGAGCCAGTAAGGCAGTCCTTATCGATGCCGCCGGGAATCGGGGTGGAAGCATCGCGCTAGAGGATGCAGCCGCTTGGGATGACCTAGTTGTTAGCGACCTTCCCTCACCGTGGCGTTTAGTCGCCAGCTTGCCCCGGATAGATGGAATTCCAACACTTACAACTCGTCTCCGACGGCCCTTGCAGCCCAACGATTTGGAAGTCGGCGCGGTGGTTACGGCCCTGAGTCGGGCTGCCGTGGTCGATTGTGGTGTCCATCTGGACGCACTATTCGACTTACAAGAAGAGCTAGAAGCACAAGGAAAACTAGTTACCGTCCTGCTCACTGGCAGTGGCTGCGAGAAAGGCGCGGCAGCTTTGGGGCGCTGGTGCGCGCAGCATAAAAGTCAGGATGCCCCCCAGCTACTCCTGTCGACGCGTGCTCACGCAATGTTCCACGCGGTGGCCGAAAGATACGGTCTTCGCTGGTCGCGCGCGCCCCGGCCGTCGTCTGGAAGAGGGTGGCAGCGCACCAAGGAGCGGGTATGGGCGTGAACTTTAGGCGCACGCGGCGTCTAGTCGCCGAAGGCGCGCAAGTCGCGGACGCCCTCGCCCAGGAAGCTTCCGCCACGGATGGCGTGCAGGCTCGCATCAACCAGTGGCAAGTGATGCAAGCAGCACGGGCGGGGATGAGTGTCGACCTGTGGAAAGTCCTGCAAAATCCGGAAGTAACCGACGTTGTCATTTCTGGTACGAAGGCGTGGGTGGACCGAGGGAGGGGGCTGGTTCCGCTTCAACTCGACTTGGCCAACACTGAACAAACCCGCACATTGGCGGTGAAGATGGCCGCGGCGGCCTCGCAACGCTTGGATGACGCCCAACCCATCGTGGACGCCGTGTTACCAGGGCCGCTGCGACTACATGCCGTGGTCCCACCCTTGGCTCGCAATGGCACGTCGATCTCACTGCGCGTCCTTCGTTCTCGTCCTTTTTCTTTGTCGGATCTTGTTGCTAGTGGCACGTTGCCCGAACATGTGGGGCAGTATCTGAAAAATGCGGTTGAGGACGGTAAGTCGATCCTCATAGCCGGTGCCACCGGAGCGGGAAAAACGACATTACTTGCCACTTTGCTGGGTTTGGTGAGCGCGAACCAACGGATCGTGGCAATTGAAGAGGTGAGCGAGCTCGAGGTTGACCATGCCCATATGGTCTCTCTTCAAGCGCGAGCCGCCAACATAGAGGGGGAAGGGGCCGTCGGCTTAGAAGACCTGGTGCGCGCAGCGATGCGGATGCGTCCAGACCGGCTGGTCTTGGGCGAATGTAGGGGGCCCGAAGTTCGGGAGGTTCTCACGGCACTCAACACCGGCCATCGCGGGGGAATGGCTACCATTCATGCGAACTCGGTTGCAGATGTGCCGGCACGGATCTTGGCGCTAAGCATGTTAGCTGGCATGGATGCGTCTACCACAGCACTCATGGCGGCATCGGCATTCGATCTGGTTGTCTTCTTAGAAAGGGATGCTGGTGGACGCAGGTTCGTCCATTCGGTAGGGCAATTGCGTCTCAACGAAGGGCGATTAGAAGGCCGCACTACTTGGAGTCGAACGGGGGGAACGGAAAAGCACAGTGCCGTTTGATTCTGCTCTGAGCGGGCTCCTATTCTTTCTGGTCTTGCTTTTTGTGACATTAGAAATCAGTGGTCGTCTTGAGATACGGGCACTGCTTCGACTGCTTGAACGTGTTCATGGGCACCCCAGTGGTGAGACTCGGACCAAACCAAAGCGGTTCCTCAAATGGCGGGCAAGTACCAAGCCCGAAGTCGATCTGGCCGCGCTGTGTATTGAGGTCGTATCGCGCCTTCGGGCGGGAAGTCCGGTGTCTGCCGCTTGGAAGCAGACTTGGTCACGGGCAACCGGCAAGACAGAGGTGGTCCTAGGTGCCCACGGCATCCCAGAAGAGTTGTTGAACCTGAATTCAGAAGCGTTGTCCATGGTGGTGGGAGCGACCCGATTTTCCGTCGAGAGTGGTGCCCCTCTTGCGGACGTTCTCGCCTCTGCAGCCGACAGTTTGAATCAGCTCGAAGAAGGCGTGAAAGCCCAGCAAATCGCTTTCGCTGGACCGCGGCTGTCCGCGCGTGTCCTGACTGCACTGCCTGTTGTTGGCCTGCTAGGCGGGGAGCTGCTTGGCGCAGCGCCTTTCGAATGGTTCCTTTCAGGTCCAATGCCTTTCGCCGTCTTGTTATTTGGCCTGGGCTTCGCTGTTGCTGGGCACCTGATGAGCCAACGACTGATTGCGACTGCCGCACGCGGACAAAGGGAAGCCTTGCGAGCCCCAATACTGTGCGACTTAGCGGGCGCCGGCTTGCGTGGAGGCGGCTCGGTACCGGCCGTTCTCGCCGCAATGGGCCAAGCACTGCAAGAGCCATCCTTCGAACGCGTGTCTGCAGAGCTGCTGCTTGGAGCGCGATGGGAAGAAGCGTGGGAACCGATGCCACCGAGTGGAGGTCTGCTCGCCACTGCACTGCAGCCAGCTTGGGAGGATGGGGTGGCCCCTAAACCCCTGCTCCACCAAAGCGCCATGGACGCCCGCAGGCGCGCCGTGACAAGCAGCAAGGAAGCCGCAGAACGTCTGGCAGTGAAACTTGCCTTACCCCTGGGCTTGCTCCTGTTGCCCGCCTTTATCTTGCTGGGTCTAATCCCCATACTCTTTGTACTGATAGGCGGACAAGGCGGATTCGGATTATCAGTGGGATTTTGAGTTGCGCTCCCCGCGTGTCCTCATTTCCGGTTAGTGCGCGTTTCCCACAACAGTGACTTGCGGGAATGACCGGGCTCCCTTCTTTCCACGAGCATTTCAGTAGCACTTCATCGTGGTGCAGAGAAGGAGAAAAATGATGGGTCAACTACTGGGACAAATCAGTAACTATCGACGCGAGGACGAATGGATGGAAAGACTTCCCGAATCTTCGTTTCAAGCCGTCGCAACGCTAGACCGTAATTGTGTCGAAGACGCGGAAGCCGGATCCACAACTGTTGAGTACGCCATCGGAGCGGTTGCCACCGCAGCGTTTGCCGGCCTGCTGCTTGCGGTACTCAAGAGTGGCGGTGTGAAAGGAATGCTGACAAGCATCATCCAGTCCGCCCTCTCACTGTAGGGGACCAGATGCCAAGACTTAGGGTGACGATCCCAAGAATGCAACCAGTGCGTGTCAAGTTGCGCCCGGACGGGTCAAGCCCTGAGTCCGGCATGGTCACGGTAGAGACAGCCATAGGTTTGGGAGGTTTGGTGGTTCTCGTGGCTGCGCTAATGCTGGCTCTTTCAGTGGCCGGCACAAAGGGGGAAGTATGTCAGACAGCAAGAGAAGCGGCCCGATCATATTCTTTGGGGGCAGCCGCCGAGACATCCGGGTCAGGGGTGGGCTCGGGTCGCAGGCCCACATCAACCTCGATTGCGAGTGATGGCACTTGGTTCACGGCCACCTCATCTACCCCCGCTTTCCAACTTGGCCCCTGGTCAGCACCACCGGTTTCGTGTTCGGTAACGGGAGTGCGCGAGCCCTTTTCACAATGGCTCGGCCAACGTTAGGAGTGTGTCTGTGACACGGGCGAGCCGGTACGGGTCGATGCCTCCAGATAGAGAAGATGGTTCGGCGACCGTCTGGTTTGCAGGGGTTGCCTCTGGGCTGGTGATCCTAGGGGTATTGCTGCTGACGATCGTGTCCATAATGTCCGGCAAAGCACATGCTCAGGCTGTTGCGGATATGGCGGCGCTGGCTGGGGCCGACCTTTCATCGGTTGCTGTATTTGAGGCTGCGGATAGCGGACTCGCGTGTGCGCAAGTTCAGGAAGTAGCGCAGCGGAACGCAGTGAAAGTGAAGGAATGTCGCGTAGACGGCGGGGACACTCTTGTAGTTGTGCAACGGGACGTGTCACTGGGTTGGCTGAGTGTTGTCGTACACGCGCGCGCTCGTGCCGGTCCGCCCTCAAGCTGGTGATCCCGACCTCACACTGAAGATGAGGATTGTCCGGGGCTACGTTCAGCTAGAAATGTTAACAACGCTTCGGCTCCCTGCTTTGATAGGGGCTCGTTTCTGTTGCCGCACTTAGGGGACTGGACGCAGGCTGGACATCCGTCCTCACACCCACACTGGCTAACGACGGTAGACGTCTTTTGTATCCACTCGGTCGCATGGCGAAAGCCATAGTCTGCATAGCCAGCACCGCCACGCAGGGCATCATGCACAAAGACCGTAGGTAACTGGGTTTGGGTGTGCTGAGAAATGGAGAGGCCACCCAAGTCCCACCTGTCGCACGTGCCAATCAAGGGCAGCATTCCGATAGCGGCATGCTCAGCCGCGTGCAGTGCGCCGGGTAGGTCAGCTCCATCGATACCGGCCACCGCCAACGCACCGGGATTGAGCGTGTACCACGTGGAAACTGTTTGCATGGTGCGCTGCGGCAGTGACAGCTCATAGTTGGCGATGAACTCCATGTGCGGCAAACGCAGCAGGTCGTAGTCCGTTACGCGGGAAGTAACCTCCACTTCCCCAACGTGCCAGGTGACTAGACCATCCGATGATTCCCAGCTCTCGCGCACATTCAAGATCTTGACGTCTGTGTGGTGCCCGGTGCGCGTGCGTAGCGGTGTGGAAACGCGCTCCACCACTGCTACCCGCTGAGGACGCCGGCCACCTTCCGGGTTGTTCACGCCACTTAACTCGAGGACATGAAAGGTTTGCCCCTGATGGATGTAAATCGCATCTGGGAACACCTCTGCATCTGCTTTATCTTCGGGAACGCTCCCAATGACCGCTCCGGTGCGAATCTCGACAATCTGCACATCGCCACCGCCACCACGGATATCCGTCAGATCGTGAGGACGCTGGGCCTGCCCGTAGTTCCAATGCCAGCCGGTCGGCCTTTTCCACAAGAAACCCTGTTTGGTGAGCGCATCTAGCAGTCCGGAGTTAGGCAATCCAAAAAGGTCTAAATCCTCTTCTTGGAGAGGACGCTCTGCTGCAGCCGCGCATAGATGAGACGACAGAATATATGGGTTTGTCAGGTCCAAAACGTTAGCTTCAACCTGGGCGAGCGCCTCTTCCGGATGGTGGACCAGATAGTTATCGATTGGGTTCTCCCCGGCGATGAACACACTGACGCCGCTGCGACCCGCCCGGCCGGCACGCCCAGCCTGCTGCATCAACGAAGCGCGCGATCCTGGCCATTCACAGGTGATCGTAGCGTCCAGCCCAGAAATATCTATCCCAAGTTCCAAAGCGTTTGTCGTAGCCACTGCCTGCAACTCACCTTCGCGAAGTTGGCGCTCCAACTCGCGGCGCTCTTCTGGAAGGTAGCCCCCACGGTATGCAGCTACGCGACCGGCACGCAGCGATCCCATACGCTCCAGTCGGTCCTGAGTTTGCTCCGCGACTGCCTCAGCCCCGTAGCGGGAGAGGACGAAAGTCAACATTTGCGCATCCCGCTCAATGAATGCGGCAGCTAGCTTGGAAGCTTCGGTCCACGGGCTGACTCGAAGGGCTGGGATCGGGTACGCCGGTGCCTCCTCATTCCCAGACATCTCTATTTTCTGTGCTTCGGCAGGGCTGAGGGCGGGCTGCCAAAACACGAGGTGCTTTTTCTCTGCAGGGGACCCATCGTCAGTAATCGCACTCACATTGGCTGAACCGACCATTCCCTGGGCGATTTCCAGTGGGTTTCGCACCGTAGCCGAAAGCATGATGACCTGTGGCTCAGCGCCTAACCCACGCGCCACTCGCAATAGTCTGCGCAAAATCAGGGCGACATGAGAGCCGGTGATGCCTCGCCAGTAGTGCAGTTCATCAACGATTATGTACCGCAGAGACCGCAAGAAGCGCGTCCACTTGTCGTGTCCGGCCAGCATCACGTGATGAACATAGTCCGGATTGGATAGGACTACGTCTGCATGTGCGCGTGCCCACTGCTTCACTTCTGCTGATGTATCGCCGTCGGCAGGCGCAATCCGGATCGGCTCGGGGAGTAAAGCGGCGACCTGGTTTAGAGCGTCTACTTGGTCAGCACTAAGGGCTTTAGTCGGGGCCATGTACAGCGCAGTGGGCCGCTTGCGGTGACCTGCAAGGGAAAGGTCAGCGGATGCGTACATTAGGTCCGAGAGGATTGGCACCCAGGCCGGAAGTGACTTGCCGGAACCCGTCCCAGTCGCGATGACTACATGATCTCCGTCAGCAATCTTTTCCAAGGCCTCACGTTGATGTGACCACAGTGAACTAACTCCAGACGCACTGAAAGCGCGAACGACCTCTGGGTGCGTACTGCTTGGCCACGCAGTACGTCGCCCCGGTCGAGCGGGAAGAACTTCAATATGGGTAAGCCGGTCATCTGTTGCACCCACTCGCAATAGGTAGTCAAGCAAACGATGGTGGCCACCTGTCGCAGCAGCCGTGCCGCTCACGGAACGTCTTCTTGATGTGACACTGCGTTGCGGACGTGTTCCAACGCTTCAGCACACCCGGCTAATGCCGACGAAAGTTCCAAACCCAGCTGCTCGTTCGATAGTCCATGTCGACAGTGTGAGATTTTGTCGGCCACGATGACCACATCTTCACCCCTAGCGTCCAGATACACCGTCGGGACCCCGGTCGTTTGGTTCCAAGCGTTCGCTGCAGCAAACAACGAAGGTCTGTCAAGGCTTCCAGTCGGTTTCCATTCGGACCGCACCGACAGGTACCCGCCGCCACCGAACAGGGCGAATTGGTAGGGGAGACCTCTTATAACAGCCGACCCTTCCAGCTGGCTGAAGTTGCGCGGGAAACTTTGTCCCTCAAGCTCTCTAAGCATTGCCGAAACTCTAGCCATGTCGACCGGAAAGGGAGTCTTCGCATCATCGGGTACCGCGTACAGAATTGGGCTAGGCATTGCGCCAGTCACTCGGGGAGCGAGATGCGGTTCGTTCAAAATCTTGGAAGAAGGCGATGATCGCGTAGATATGCTCGACGATAAGCATTAGCTGCGGGTCACTCATACCGGCACTGATCAGCCGATTAACTTCCGCGCTGAGCGTGTAATCTCCCGACTTGGCTGCTGGTTCGATGTACGCCTTAGGAAAAGCGCGCACTCGATTCGAGTTGGTTACAAAATCTGCAAGCTTGCTGACGACAGCCGACCCACTGAAACGGCGGAGCGACTGGCCCTTTAGATGGAGCGTTGAGGGATCATTCAAACTGCACACCAAAGCGCACACGGTGTTGATCGCGCGCCACTCGCGCTCTTCGGATCGTTCCCAAGGCAACGACTGCGACTCGAGCGTCGCTTCGATTCGTTGCATACTTACAGGGTGTGCCTTAGTCATGACTACCCCCCTTTTGCGGTCTATCATCCACACTAACGCCCCAGCGCCCAACGTTCAGAAGATGACTACAGCCAATACCAGAGGGAATCGAGGTGTCTACAGTGCCGGAAGGTAAAATCCGGAACCTACTAGCCCCTCCCTCTAATCGCCGTGGACGCGATTCCAATGAGTTTGCTAGGCGAATGCTGCGGTTCCGCACGGCAGCAGTGTTCCTTTCCGCGGTATACGTGGCGTTATTGGCTTGTCTAGCCGTGTGCACCGGCGCGGGTCAAGCCATTGACACGCTGATCATGTATGCCTTTCAAACGCACACATGGAAACCCGCGCTGCCGGCTGCGCTGCTGGACGGCCTAGTTTCGATCCCGGCCCTCATATTCGTTTCGGCACTGATCTTGATCTCTATCCTGTGGCGCAAACGGTTTGCTCTACTGATGAGAGTCTCCCTAGTCCTGCTCGTTGCTAATGGAATCACTCAACTGTTAAAAGTGATCCTGACTCGGCCTGACTTGGGGATCGGCCACACTCTGGCTAACTCTTTTCCATCGGGACACGTCACCCTGGCTACTTCGGTCGCGTTAGTCCTCATAGACTCGATTCCACTGCGATGGCGGGCAACAGCGACCGCTGTTTCTTGGCTGGTAATTTCTTCTGTTTCCTTGGCAGTGCTGACATTAGGTTGGCATCGGCTCAGTGACGTTCTAGGTGGGATCCTCATCGCAACAGCCACCGCCTTGCTCTTATTGCCGGCCGAATGGCGCCGACGATCGCGTTATCGCCGGCGGGGCAGCTTGAATGCCATAGCCTGGATTAGCTTCATCGCCTCAAACGTTGGGATCGCGTTGGTTGCTTTCTGGCTGAGGACGGATGTGTCCGCCCCAATCAGCGCCATGCAAATCACCGAATTGGCTGTCCGGACCGTGCCGGGCTCGTTGCTGATGGCACTGTCTACCGTGAGTGTCTTGTCGCTAAGCGCGCTATCAGTCCGAGCTGTGGACCGACTCGTTGGAGAATAACACGGCACCACAACACCCTACATGTAGTGCTCAAGTGCGTGTTTGGGCACTATGGGTAGTTGTTTTGGATAGTATTACCTTGGTGACGGACCGGGGACTCGGTCTGCATCCCATTCGAAAAACACAACTCCGCGGGACTATTCGGCGCGCCCTGACGCTTCCGCGACGGACTGAAAGAACTGGCAATGACTGACAGTGAAGCAACCAAAGTTGACGCACTCGCAACCCTGGATGAATACCTCGAACGTTCGGATTGGCGGGTCAACGCCAACGCCAATCAGGGCTATTCGCTGGGCGGAATGATTCTCAATGCCGCTGGAAAGATGGTCGCGAATTACTGGTTAGAAAAGTGCTACACCCCGGAAGCTTCCCGCGCACACCGCAGCGGAGCCCTTCACATTCATGACTTAGACATGCTCTCTGGATACTGTGCGGGCTGGTCGTTGCGGCGTCTTCTTGAAGAGGGGTTCAACGGGGTTCCCGGCGCAATTTCGTCTACACCGCCGAAGCATTTTTCTTCCGCCAGTGGTCAGATCGTTAACTTCCTGGGAACCCTACAGAACGAGTGGGCAGGAGCGCAGGCTTTTTCCTCGTTTGATACCTATATGGCCCCTTTTGTTCGTTTAGACAATATGACTTATGAAGAGGTTCGCCAGAACATGCAGGAGCTAATTTTCAACCTGAATGTTCCCAGCCGATGGGGGAGCCAGTGCCCATTTACTAACCTGACTTTCGACTGGACTTGCCCAGAGGACCTGCGTGATGAGCACCCGATGATCGGTGGGGAAATCATGGACTTCACGTACGGAGACTTGCAGGCAGAAATGGACACCATAAACCGAGCGTTCATGGACGTGATGGAAGAAGGCGATAGTGAAGGAAGGGTATTCACCTTCCCAATCCCGACCTACAACATCACGAAAGACTTCGACTGGGATAGCCCCAACGCAGACCACCTGTTTTCTATGACAGCGAAGTACGGTCTGCCCTACTTCCAGAACTTCATCAACTCCGACTTGGACCCCGGCATGATCCGTTCGATGTGCTGCCGTCTACAGCTCGATTTACGGGAACTTCTCAAGAGAGGAAACGGACTGTTCGGTTCTGCAGAACTAACGGGATCAATCGGTGTGGTCACCATCAACTTGGCTCGGTTGGGATATGAATATCGGGGGGATGAGGACGGATTCCTTGCCGAACTAGACCGACTCATCGCTATCGGAGCGCAGACTCTGGAAACGAAGCGAGAGGTCATTCAAAAACATATGGATGACGGCCTGTTCCCATTCACCCGCCACTACTTGGGCACGCTCGAAAATCATTTCTCCACCATTGGCGTGAACGGGATGAATGAAGCGATCCGCAACTTCAGCGGTGATGAGGATGATATTTCCACGCCTTCGGGTCACGCTTTCGCCGTGCGCGTCCTCGACCATGTTCGCGAAGAAATTGTGGCTCTACAGGAATCCACCGGCCACATGTATAACTTGGAAGCAACGCCAGCTGAAGGGACAACCTACCGCTTCGCAAAGGAAGACAAAAAGGCGTACCCGGATATTTTGCAGGCCGGTACACCCGATCAGCCGTACTACACCAACTCTTCTCAGTTGCCGGTTGGCTATACGGAGGATCCTTTCCAAGCCCTAATGGAACAGGAAGAACTACAGGGTAAATACACGGGAGGAACGGTTCTGCACCTGTACATGGGCGAACGTGTAAGCAGTGCGAGTGCGTGCAAAGAGATGGTGCGTCGGGCCCTGACGAACTTCCGCGTTCCTTACATAACCATTACGCCGACATTCTCGATCTGTCCCAAACACGGATATTTGGCAGGGGAGCAACCAACTTGCCCGAGGTGCGCCGTTCAGTTCCCCGATGCTGCTCCGCAAGAGTGCGAAGTGTGGACTCGCGTCATGGGCTACTTCCGTCCGGTGTCCTCTTTCAACATTGGTAAGAAGGGGGAGCATGCCGAACGTGTTCACTTCAAAGAATCTGTACTCGTGTGAAGGAACTTAATATTGCCGGATTCGTGCCCTTTTCGACCGTCGATTGGCCGGGGAAGCTAGCTGCAGTGGCTTTCCTACAGGGTTGTCCGTGGAGGTGTCCGTACTGCCATAACTCGGGAATTCTCGATCCGCGAGTAAACGGGCCGGTAACGTGGCAAGAAGTGATGGCCACCATGCGAAAGAGGGCGGGGCTCCTAGACGGCCTCGTCTTCTCCGGCGGTGAAGCGCTCATGCAGGCATCGTCAGGCGCCCTTGGACGATGTTTAACGCAAGTGCAAAATGAAGGCTTCAAAACTGGTCTGCATGCGGGCGGTGCATACCCGAAGATGCTCGAAGAGCTGCTCAACAAAGGACTCATCGACTGGGTGGGGCTTGATGTGAAGGCGATGCCGGACGACTATCCTCTGGCGACTGGGCGCGCAGGTGGTGCAAACGCAGAACGGTCACTGCGAGCACTTGCCTGCCACCCAGAGGTCGACCACGAAGTTCGCCTCACCCTCTGGCCGGGCCTCGCACCTAGTGGGGACTTGCTTTCTTACGCCGTGACCGTGGCTCGTTGGGTATTTGAAAATGGTGCGCGTAAGTTCGCTTTGCAGCGATACAGGGTGCCCCCCACCGGTGGAGACTACCTACCGGAAGTCGGATGGAGTGACGAAGAAGCAGCTGCCCTACTGGCTGATATTGGTTTTGAACAAGTGACCCTTCGCTAGACAGTGAGGCTGCTTGAATGGAAGGTGAGAACTTCAGACCGGAAGTGGGCGGTAAGCTGGGAACATGAAACCATTTCTGCTCGTTTCCACTCGTGGTGAGGAAGAAGCGCTCGACAGCGAATACCAAGCGTATTTGAGCGCATCCGGACTAAAACGAGAGGAGCTAGAACTCGCCGAGTTCGACCTCTTAGGTCTACCTCCCGTAGATCCAGATAAGTACGCCGGCGTGTTCGTTGCCGGCTCGCCGTACGGCGGCGGTTCTCCGGACGGTTATGTTTCGCAGACGCAACAGGGTGTTCGCGCTGAACTAGTGGCTCTTTTTGAGCAGCTGCTCGAAGCGGGCACCCCGTTGTTAGCGACGGGATCCGCGATGACAATTCTGGCGTCAACGCTGGGCGCCCAAGTATCTGCGGACAACGCGGAATTTGCTGCGCTTGCGGATATTGAGCTAACTGAAGAGGGGAAGCAAGATCCGGTCTTAGCGGACGCGCCCCCCGTATTTGTCGCGTATGCCAATCATGGCGAGGCAGTCGACGAACTGCCCAAAGGCTGCGTTCGCCTAGCGCGTTCTCTCTACACTCCAATGCAGATTATTCGCCACGGCGACAATGTTTACGCCACCCAGTTCAACCCCGAACTAGACGCGGGTTTGATCGCTTCAAAAGCGAATGCTTTTGCGGATGCGGGTGACACGGGGTTCGGGGATGTCGAGGCACTTGTTTCCGCTGGCAGATACACTTCAGGCGACCACGATGCGGCAGTGGTTATCCGCGGATTCGTCAAGCAGTTCCAAGCCGGTGGTGACTAGAACCAAGGCAGCTGGTCAGGCTGAATCGGGCCGGATTTTCCGATCAGGTACCCTTCGCGAGCAACTGCGAAGCCATCCCCAGAAATGATATTCCAGCAAGATACGCCCTGCTCGCTCGATAGGCAGGCGAAGTCGCCGACCGCCGCATAGTCCTGATACGACAAAGTTGTGGCACCCGTAGCCCCGACTTGTTCCGCACTGCAAACGAGGCTGGCCCCATCTTCGGTTGCCACCAGAGTTAGCGGACCCGCCCCACAGGTGGCCATATTCGTGTCAATAAAGTTGTGCGCGTTGATAGTGCAAGTGGTCTGGTCTAGATCTAGACGGCAAACTATGTTTCCGCTGGGCGACACGAAATGATTCACGCCTAAAGCAGTGTCGGGCGCTGGGTAAACCGGTACCGATTCTTCGGGGTCGTCCTCGTCCTCGTCCTCATCTTCTTGCGTAATCGCCGAGTCGACCTTTTCTTCCCCGGCCGTTCGTTCTGGGCGTTCTTTGTGGGTGTTACCGCCAGGAAGTATGCCGGCCAGGAAAAGGAAGACGATTAGAACCATGACTCCGGCGAGTGTGACTAGGCCCAGTAACAAGCGGATATGCGGGGAAGAAGTGTCGCTCTTGGTGACAACTGCGATTTCATCTGTGCGTGGTCCGCTTGCGCGAGGTTCGTTCACCTGGGACGGAGTTGGCACCCGGCTAGGGATGGAGGACGAATAGGTAGCCGGATCACGCCCCATTATGGAAACGCGCTGCGGTCCGACTGGTCCGGGATGAGTGGCGGCTTTTCTTTGCGCTAAAGCCACGTTCACCGCCGGGTCGTTCAGCGTTTCCAACCACTGGATGAGGGCCGGATACGCCGAGGGATTCATCGCGATTATTGGTCGAAGGCGAGGCTGGGAGCTCGCCAACTCTTGGAGGCGCGCCGGACTGGTTGTGGCGGCGGCCGCCTCAACTTCCAGTTCTGACATCGCGGTGCCTCTCATTTTGGGAAATAACCGGTCCTATACTCGCTCATTTTCGCTGTTCCGCGCAAAAAGTGCCGCTATCTGGGGGCGTTGGGGCGAACCGGCTCGGGCTAGATAGTCTGGGGTTCCGACCGGTACAACCGCGGCTAGCGCCGCCAACAGAACTGATCGGAGCAGCCTCATGGGTGCATTCAGCCACTTATTCACATGGAAATTGCACGGAGATGGCGTACGGGTTGATCCCGGGGAAGTAGTACTTCCTGATGAGCGACTTTCATGGGGACGTACTACGGGCATCGGCATGCAGCACGTAGTGGCCATGTTCGGGGCTACTTTCCTAGTGCCTCTCCTGACTGGGTTTCCACCCAACACAACCCTGTTCTTCACTGCCATTGGGACGATCCTTTTCTTCCTGATTACCGCCGGACGCATCCCCTCTTATCTCGGGTCGTCCTTCGCCCTGATCGCACCGATCTTGGCGGTGAGTTCCACCTTGGGAAGCAGCTACGCTCAGGGTGGGATCATCGCCACCGGAGCAACACTGGCCCTGGTGGGCTTGGTTGTCCACTTCGCTGGTGTCCGCTGGATTGATGTTCTTATGCCACCCGTGGTCACCGGCTCTATCGTCGCGCTCATCGGCTTCAACCTGGCGCCGGCCGCGTGGAATTGGGTTCAGGAGGGGGCGCTGACCTCCGTGATTACGATCGCGTCAATCGTGCTGATCACCGTCCTCTTCAAAGGAATCCTTGGGCGCCTGTCAATCCTTTTTGGTGTGCTGATCGGCTATGTGGCCGCCTTGCTGCAGGGCCAAGTTGATTTCTCGGCAATCGCAGATGCCGCGTGGATTGGACTGCCACAGTTCTCAGCACCCTCATTTGACCCTGCCACCCTGGGTCTTTTCGTGCCGGTTGTCTTCGTCCTCGTCGCTGAAAATGTGGGCCACGTGAAGTCGGTGGCCGCAATGACTGGCGAAAACCTAGACGGATACACCGGACGGGCGCTTTTCGCTGACGGCTTGTCCACAATGTTGGCTGGGGCAGGCGGAGGATCAGGAACAACCACCTACGCAGAAAACATTGGAGTCATGGCCGCGACTCGCGTGTATTCCTCGGCCGCCTACCTAGTCGCAGCGGCGTCCGCTTTAGCGTTGTCAATGATGCCGAAGTTCGGTGCTGTCATCGCCACGATTCCGCCGGGTGTACTAGGTGGAGCAGCCACGGTGCTGTACGGAATGATCGGACTGCTTGGCGTTCGCATTTGGGTACAAAACCAGGTCGACTTTTCTAACCCAGTCAACTTGAATACCGCGGCCATCGCCCTCATCGTAGGGATCGCTAACTTCACTTGGGCCCCCGGTGGGCTGGTGTTTGAAGGGATCGCACTGGGTTCCTTCTCGGCAATCATCATCTACCAGGTAATGCGCTGGGTCTCCAAACTTCGCGGCACAAACCTAGAGGCTGCCACCCCCGCTTCCGCACCGTCCGGAACAGAACTGGAATCCACTGCTTATTCCACGAGAAGACGGCTCGCGACCGACGACGTTGACAGGGTGCTTCCGGAAGAAGACATCCAGCACATGTGGGCTGGAAAGCCCGATCGTTCCTATTCGGCCGATAAGTCCTAGGAGACGTCCGACTGCCAGCGGGTGAGGCCACCGATAACGACTAGTAACGCACCGTAGAAGGCGAGGATTAATCCCCCTTGCCACCAAGTCAACATTGGTGCGCCTCCCCCCGAGGCTGCGATGGCCGAATAGATGCTTTCCCCAACGAAAGCGTCAGAGGCTGACCCCGGTAGGAAACGAACTAGGTTCGACAGGAAGTCGTTGAACGACGCACCTGTTCGGGCCAGCGGCTCGATGAACTGGGTGAAGACCAGTACGAGGACGATTGCCCCGGCTTGTGACCGGATCAGCACCCCTAAACCGACGCCAATAACTGCCCAAAGGCCCATCACCACGACAGAGCGAAGGAACATCAGCCAAGTGTCACCATCTGCCAAGCCGCTGTCTATTCCTTTGGAAAGGAGGATAAAAACTCCGGCAAGTACCGCACTGGCCAAGGCGAAGACCCCATAGAGGAAACCGACTGTGGCTTGGACGGCGACTTTAGCGGTCAAGACGGGACCGCGGCGACCTGCGGCAATGAATGTCGGGGTGATCGTGTGATGACGGTATTCGGTTGTCACCGAAAGAGCGCCGACTAGAACTGGGAACAGGTATCCCATCGCCGAACCCAGTGAATAGATCGTGTCGGTGGGGCTGATGACATCAGGAAGCGCCTGTTCCGCATCGGGCCCTAAGGCCTGTGTGAGCAGCAAAGACATGAGCGCGGCGGTGAACCCAATGTAGAGGACCATAACTAGCGCCAAAACCCACCACGTCTTCGTGGTGAAAACTTTGAGCCATTCCGACTTGTAAGCATCTTTGAAGCGTGTCACTGAGGGCCTCCCACCAGGGATAAAAAGAGGTCTTCCAGGCCGGTGTTCTCTTCGCTTAGGTGCGTTAGCGACACCCCACTGACCAGCGCAATGTTGCCCACGTCCTCGACAGTTGTTCCCGTGACTCGCAGGGGTTTTCCTGGCGGATCATCAAAAGCAAGGTTCGCGACTTCCAAGGCGGTCCGCAGCAGGCCCCGTTCATAAGAATCCACCAATACCGTTTCGCCACCTTCGTGTTCTAAGTAGTCAACACTTCCGGCTTTAACCAGGCGACCTCTATCGATGATCACTACGTCATGAGCGATCTGCTGGATTTCCCCCAGTAGATGAGAAGAAAGAAAGACGGTTCTTCCTTCTTCCGCTAGGGAGCGTAAGAATTTTCGGAGCCAAGACATTCCCTCTGGATCCAGTCCGTTCGCTGGTTCGTCGAGGACGAGGGTGGGAGGGTCTCCCAGCAGCGCTGTGGCCAAACCCAACCGTTGACGCATGCCCAGCGAATAGCCGCCGACTTTCCGATCGGCGTCCTCAGCCAAGCCAACAAGATGCAGTAACGGGTCAACTCGGGCAGCGCCGATTCCACTGGCCGCTGCCACCACCCGAAGATGGTCCCGCGCGCTGCGGCCCGGCTGGAACGCATCTGCAGACAAGTGCGAGCCAACTTCCCGCATTGGCTGAACGATCTGCCCGTATGTTTGTTGCCCAAACGTAGCGGTGCCAGAAGTTGGATTTACCAGGCCCAACAGCATCCGCAGTGTGGTTGTCTTACCGGCGCCATTGGGGCCCAAGAACCCGGTGACGCGCCCCTCGGTAACGGTGAATGTCAAATCGTCCACCGCTCTAATGGGACCGTAGTTCTTCGAAAGGTGATCGATGTGGATCTTTTGTCCGCGCATGAGCCTTCCCAGGGATAATGGATTGCACCAGAGTGCTTGACGACCAGCTTACAGAGGTGACCCCATGCGGAGTGAAGGATGAAGGAGACGGACCAGCGTCCCAGCGATCCGATGGCCCGGATTTGGACGCTTCCTAACGTCATTTCCTACGTGCGGGTGGTCCTCCTGCTTCCTCTCGCCCTCGGGCTAATAGCATCTAGCGACTTTGCTTGGGCCCTAACCGTCTTAGCAGTACTTGGATCTACGGACTGGTTGGACGGATACCTGGCCAGGCGACTAGATCAGTGCAGCAAACTCGGTGAGGAGCTTGACCCGATAGCGGATCGGGCCTCAATCACGCTGGTTTCAATTTCTCTAACGGTGGTAGGGGTGCTTCCTTGGCCGCTGCTGGCTTTGATTGTCGGGGTGGACCTAGTTCTTCTGGCCGTCGCGACGTTGATATTTAACGGGCACCCTCCAGCAAAAGTGAACCTAGTGGGAAAAGTTCGTACAGCGTTCTTGCTGGTGGGACTTCCATTGTTGATGCTGGCGTCTGCCCTGGACAATCAGACGCTTCGCACGGTGGCATTAACCATCGTGGCGGCTGGGGCAGTAATTCACTGTGCAGCCGGTGCTGGGTACCTGCTACAAATGTCGCGCGCGGTGCGGCAGACAAGTCCCACTACGAGCAGGCAATCCGGATTCAACTAGTCGCTTAGTCTCCGGACTGCTGGGACTGTCCGGATTGGGTGGGGACAGCCCATCCTCCCTTGGGCTCTTGAACCTGGATGCAGCCGGGAATTGGCACTAGCGGCCCTTTAGTTTCTACGAGCTCTTCCCGCTCATCTTTCGGCACTAAACCTTCGAATCGGTTGCCCAAGACGACTGTGAGAGTTTTGGATTCTTCCGTAGTTAGAACGATGCGCATGTCGCCGGGGAAGAAACGAGCTAAGGAATAAGCGGCATTGACCCCTCTGGGCCCCGCCTCAATGCGTCCGAAACCGTGATATTGGGGAGCGTTGTCCACTCCGATAACCTCGTACCCCAATCCCTCGAGGTCTTCCGACACCGCGCCCGCCAAGCCGGGTCGAGAGGTGGTGTTGAGGACGCGTAAGGACACCCCTGCAGGATCTTCTGCGCGTGCGCCCTGGAGTGGGCAAGGCGTGTCGCCTGGCTCGGCGAAAGTCTCTTTCTTCGAGAATTCACCCCCGAAGGGAAGGGGCAGTGCACCACTCATGCCCAAGAACCCCAATAAGAAGACAATGACGAGGCCAATAATGGCAGACCCGAAAACAACGGTTTGGCTGCGCGTACGCGCGCGACGAAACTCTTCGCGTGCAGACCGGTGGTGCACTTCGGCAACCGGTGGTGGTTGAGGCGCGGAATCTTCAGGCGGTGGCGGAGCGGAGGATGTCACGAACCTAACTTACCTGAATCTGTTTCGCCTTATCATGCTGCTGGCCTACCGTGGCGACCATGTGGTCCACCTTTTCCTCTGGTCCGTTGACCAGTAGATATTCTACATTGCGCAAATGTGACACTTTGCCGACCTTCTTGCCATCAAGATCATGGATGCCAATCTGAGCGCCTATGTGGCGGCGAGTGTCAAAACCGAGGACCTTCGTGTGCCCTCCGCGCGCATTGCACATGGACACTAGATCATCGACGGGAACAAAACCTTCGTTTGAAAAGCTAAGAACCAAAACGTCTGCTCTGACCGCGGAAGTAGTGCGGGCGAGGGCGTCGGGCATGGTCCGCCGACTGTTGAAAGCACTCTTAGTTTTTGCGTCACGCGCATCAATACGCTTGCAGGCGATCCCGTAGTGCTCGGGAGCGTCCCAACGCATGAGAGTTTCCCAAACGTGGTAGTTAGTGAAATAGCGATGTTGGTTGTAGGGCGGATCAAGGTAGGCAAAGTCGACGTGGGGCAAGTGTTGCACCGCTGTGAGTGCGTCCTCGCGCAGAGCTCTGCCCGTTCCTGGTGTTAAGGTGGGTACTTTCAGTTCCAAAGGCCGCAGCGCTCGCGGTGCCCACTTCTTCAGGTAGGCCATTTGAAGACCGACTGTCGAATCCACGGCGTCGGCTGCTAAGAGCAGAGACGTTAAGTACACGGATTTCAAAGGGTCTGCTGCATAGTGCTCTTCAATGCCGTCCCGAATTGCATCTACGCGCATCCCATTTTCAGGGTGTAAGTAGCGGCTCTGTTCACAAAAAGTCTGCGTGAAATAGCCGCGCTTCGGCGGCAAGCTGGCCAGGTGTGCCAGAGCCTCTTCCACCTCGGCGGGATCGACCTCATCCACGTCAAGCTCAACGTAGCAGTTAGCCAGCACTTCGGAATACGTCGCTGTGTCAACGGCGGTTGTGTACAGTCCTCGGCGGCAGAACTCTTGAGCAACTCTTGTGGTGCCCGTAAAAAGGTCAAGTGAGGTAACAGCGGCGCTAGCCTCTGCCAGCGCTCCGATAACTGGAACAAGGCGCCGCTTGGAACCCAAATACTTGATCAACTGACTTCTACCGGCTCCTACTCAATGGGTGACGTATCGGTGTCTGGGATTCCGTCCAGGTTCATGTCGTCCGTGCGCGGTTTCCTGGCGGCTAGACGCAAGGATATTGCGCCTAGTATCGCCGCTACGAACGTCCCCACTAAAATCCCTACCTTCGCTTCGGGTAGGTGGCTGGTTCCAGTAAAGGAGAGTTCTGCAATCAGCAGGGCGACAGTGAAGCCCATCCCCGTTAGGAAGCCGATTGGGACTAGGTCACGCAAGCCTATGGCATCTGGCAAATGCAAAGGTGTTAGTGAAACTGCGATAGCGGTTGTGATCAAGACTCCTAAGAATTTGCCCACAACCAAGGCCGCAGCGACCGCGAAAAATACCGGTTCACGGAAGATATCGCCACCAACATCGACAATGGTCACCCCGGCGGCGAAGAACGCGAATACAGGCAGCACGACAACGGCCGATAAGGGGTTGAGGGCGTGAGCAAAGCGATGGGCGCGGTCTTCGTTCTCGCCATGGATCGGGCGTGCGGAGACGGACAGACCCATTGCTACACCGGCTACCGTCGCATGAACTCCAGATTCATGCATAAAGAACCATGCTGAAATGGCAAGCAGAATGAGGGGTAAGACATGAACCTTGCGTGCTCTAACCACAGCTGCGAAGACGACGATAAAGAAAATGGATGCAGCTAGGGCGGCGTAGTTCAGGCTGTGGGAATAGAAGGCAGCAATGATAATTATTGCCAACAGGTCGTCAACAACAGCCAACGTTAACAAGAAGGTTCGCAGTGCTCGCGGCAATCCCTTGCCAAATACTGCGAGCACACCAACGGCGAAAGCAATGTCGGTAGCCGTTGGGATTGCCCAGCCGACCGTTGCCGCTCTGTCGCCTGTTGCGAGGATCATCGTTGTAAAGACCAGAGCGGGTACGGCCATGCCACCCACAGCGGCGATCATTGGCACCGCTGCTTCGCGCGGGTTGGAAAGGCTACCAACGACCAATTCGCGCTTGAGCTCTAGCCCTACCACAAAGAAGAAAATTGCCAGAACACCGTCGGCCGCCCAGGTAGCCAGAGGTAGGTTCAAGTTGAGGGCGGATGGGCCAACGGATAATTCGGACAGTGCATGATAAGAGGCGCGTGCGGGTGTGTTCGCCCACACCAAGGCTATCGCTGCCGCGATTATCAGAAGGATTCCCCCCGTTGTCTCCCGGTTTGCCCAATGGGTAAAGCCAGTGGAAAAGCGAGCTAGGGGACTTTTAGGGGACGTGGTAACAGGTTCTTTCGACATCGCGGCAATTGTGTCACATCCCAGAGGCGCCCAAAGACCAATAGGTCCTACGCCAAGGGGTTACATGGATGTCTAAGACCACACCGACCTAGGTTCTCAAACTGGGTCCCAGTCGGCTAAGGTAGTTTCGTTGGAAAGGCCACAAGCCAGACCAACGTCGGAGGATTCGCATAGTGGCCTAGTGCGCACGCTTGGAAAGCGTGTTGGGTGCAAGCCCTCGGGGGTTCGAATCCCCCATCCTCCGC
>CAYFWE010000010.1:0-45159 GCA_964346745.1 uncultured Actinomyces sp.
GTGGAGCTACCGGGATTCGAACCCGGGACCTTCTCGTTGCGAACGAGACGCGCTACCAACTGCGCCATAGCCCCTAATGCCTAAGCGATTTTAGCCCTTAGGTTCAAGATTTGGCAACTGCGAATTCATTGTGCCCGGCGCTGATCCAACACGGCGTCGAGGTCGAACTTGAACGAGGGTCCGGTTGCCTGCGCTGCCGTCTTGGAAGCCGCCGCAACCGCTTCTGAACGCCGCAGCGGGCGGGCTGGCACACCTGAGGTTCGACGTTCCAGAGTCGGCAATAGGTCCGTGTCGGCATGAACCCGTCGCGACTGAACCTGAGAGCCGCTCCCGCGAACGGGAGGAAGTTCGACTACGTCCCATTCACGGTTCGCCGCTTCGGGTTCGCTCTCGACCACAGTAGATTCTTCTACCGGTGCTTCTTGTTGCTCTGGTTCTTGATCGTCTTCCGAGGCCGGATCGTCCACGTCGTCAGTATCTTCGACGTCCAAGACGATATCCACGACCTCGTCCTCTTCAGTTTTACGAGGACGCTCCCGTGGTCCTTCATCTGGGTTGCTTGGCCCACTTGATGCGGCTGCGTCCTCTTCGACAGCTGCCACTTGGACTTCACGTTTCATCTTGGATGCCGGCTGGGGGCGGGATGGTTGTGGGCGGTGAGCGGCCAACGCCTGCTTCACCTCGGCCAGTTCTTGAATTTCAGCGGCATTTTGTTCCTGGGCGCGCCTTGAACCAAGAACGGAACTAGCCACGGTGCCCGCCAAGATTGCGGTGGGAAACAGCAGCCACCACCACGACAACGCTCCGGCAGCTGCCGCAATAACGAAGATGAGCATGAGGACGGCCCCCGTGCCCGTAGCCAGAATCCGACGTTTTACCGCTGCCTGTTCGCTGGAGAGACGCGCCGCTCTTCGAGCGCGAAGCGCGGCCATCTGTTGGGTCGCACTCATATGTCGCGCGCGACTATCGGCCGCTGAAAAAGCTGTTGTGTGATCGCTGAGGTTGGCTTCTGAGTTGGAGGACATCAATCTTCCTTCGCTGGTAGCCGCAAGCATAGTGGGAAGCAGTGGCCTAGTCGCGGGACGTGGCAAAAGTTGCGTCGCATTTCGTCCTGCCTTGGCGGGCTGTTTGGCTGAAGGCAACTCACAGCGGATCAAATCCATGTCTGGAGAGAATCTGTCGCCCTCACGGGAAGCGACGACGGCACCCCTTTTGGACACGATTGCAGGCAGCGCGTACAGCATTACGGCGCCGGCAATCAATGCGACAATGAGCCCACCAAATTCCACGTCTCTAACATACGGGCAATGAGTGTCGGTGCGTGTCTGCCACTCCGCGTGGCGTCACCATTACGCTAGTAACTTCACCTAGCGCCACGCCTAACGCGTGCTTCAACAACGGATTGGCCCGGCAAATCAAGTAAATCTTCTTGATCTATCGCAAACCCAACATGGTCTGCCCACCTGTTATTGATGTGCATAAACCGTGGTTTGTAAGCTTCTTCACGCAGCCGAAGCTTCTTAGCAATTCCCAGCGACGGAGCATTTTCGGGACGAATATTCACTTCCAGTCGGTGCAGTCCGAGATCTTTCAGAACCAAGTCGATTGTCGCCGCCACGGCTAGAGAAGTGATTCCCTTACCAGCCCATTTTTCCGCAATCCAGTATCCGAGGGACCCCGACTGCATAGCTCCATGCTCGACCGCCCCGACGCTGATCAGACCGGCGATTTCGTCATCCACTAGGAGCATTAGGGACAGGGACGTACCCTTCGCGTGCCGACGATCCATGTATTGGGGGAATTCTTCCCAGGTTGGTGCGGGAACCGGGCTTTCGGGTGGAATAGTTGCTTCCCATTCTCCCAGCCAATGGCGATTTTCCATCCGGACTCTTTCTACAGCCAGATGCTCTGGTCCTACCGCTGGTCGAATTTCCACCGATGCCACGCCGTGTTCTTCGTGTAGAAGTTGGTCCAGTTCCGCTCCCGCAAACCGTCTGCCCACGTCCCGCGCTGGAAAACCCCACACGTTGCGTCGCTGCGCCCAAAATCCTCTACGCATGCTGGATCACCGCAAGAGCAGGCAGGTTAGAAGGTCGCCGGCTTCAACGTTAGTCTTTTCCTCGGGCAAAACCGCCAGCGCATTGGCCTCTGCTAACGCTGAAATCGCCTGCGTCCTCTCTCCCGTTAAGGGGTGGGCTTGGTATCCACTCTTAGAACTGCCGCTAAGACGCACATACACGAATTCGCGCAACCCGGCAGCAGACCTGAACGGCGTTGCGGCCCGCGTTTGCACGGTGGTTCGGTTGAGTCTCTTCCACCCTTGCATCTTTTTCAGGGCAGGCCGGACATAAACCTCGAAACACACCTGCGCATCAATCGGGGAGCCTGGCAGACAAAACACTGGCACCTGCTGGCCTTCGCCCTCGTGCAAACTAATGGTCCCGATTCCGACGATGCCCCCTGGAGTCGCGCGAACGTCCTCGAACCTAACGTTCCCCATTCGTCCGAGAGTCTCGCGCACCGTGTTTGTCCCTTCGCGGGAAATACCGCCGACGGTGATGACTAGATCAGCGCGCATCAGTTGGTCTTCGAGAACGCTTCGCAGGGCGAGCCGGTTGTCCGGAACTGGGGCGCAGCGGTACGTTTCTGCACCTGCCTCTTCCGCAGCGATCGAAAGGGAAGGGCCGTTCACGTCGAAGACCTTCCCTTCCCGAGGCCTAGTGCCGAGCTCTAACAACTCATCCCCTACGGGTAAAATAACGACCCTGGGACGCGGGTGAACCATGACTCGGGATTTGCCTACCGCCGCCAGAACGGCTACTTGGCCAGAGTCAAGGAGGGTCCCAGCCTGGCAAATCACACTACCCCGCGCTATGTCTTGACCTTCGCCTAGAACCCCTTCCGCTGGAGCCCACCGTCGATCAAGGATCAACTCCGATTGCTCCCGCTTCGCGTCCTTGGCTGGGACGACCGCGTCGGCCCCAATCGGTAAGGCCGAACCTGCGGACACGTACACGGCGGTGTTTGACGACCAGCTTGGGGCACGACCGCTGGAGGCTCGCACTGATTTCAAAATGGGGAGCCGCACCGAGTGAACCGCGCTGGCTTTGTGTGTATCTTGCGAGCGAATCGCATACCCGTCCCAAAGTGCGACGTCGGTGCTCGGATAGTTGATGTCAGCAGTGACGTCTTGCGCCAACACGCATTCAGCGGCGCTAAGTAGTGGCAGTTCCAGTGGAGTCTGCACTGTGACGTTATGAAGCGCTTGCTCGTAAACGTCGGCGACTGACCGCATGACCCCACCTTTCAAATGACGACCGTAGCTGGGATGCACCCGACATCCAGTCTGCCACGCTCCACCCGATTTTCCGCTACATCTATCATGCTCATATGTCTTTGCACCCACGTTCACACCAGTTCGAATCCTCAGAAGCGGTGCGTGCTGCGAAAAGACGCTGGCGAAGAGTTTTCTTAGCTAGACGGTCGGCTCGCCGGGCAGGTCGTAGCTGCCCCGTCGCCCTGCCACCCACGATTGACCTTCCTGAGGGCGGTGGAACTGTTGCCGGGTACGTGGCTCTTCCATCCGAAGTTGATGTGACGCCGACTCTAGAAAGGTGGCTTTCGGTCGGCTTGGAAGTTCTGGTTCCGGCCCCCTCTGCCTTTGCTGATCGAGGACGAAAGCCCCCTCAATGGGTCAGGTGGGGCGATCCATCCCCGGTCGTCCAGCCTCTCAGTCGCCCTTCGATCATCCTCGTCCCCGGGTTGGCCTTCGGCATGGACGGAAGGCGCTTGGGACGTGGAGGTGGCTGGTACGACCGCGCTTTGGCTAGTTTCGGAGCTCGGGGTGCTCTGGTTATTGGCGTGTGTCATGAGGACGAGGTCGTGCCCGCTGGAACAATTCCTTGGGAAGAACACGACCGGCCGGTAGACATGATTGCCACTCCGAGTGGCCTGATTGTCCCCACTGACATATGACCGGGGTTTTCCCCAAGTAGGCTCACCCGCCATTTGCGGGCTGCCCGTTGATGCAAACCTGTCTGCATGAGGAAATCCAGTAAGGACAGGCATTCAAGACGCCCAGTCGTGTCGAAGGCGAAGTGGGCAACCCTTCGGCGACTCCTGCTCGCGGTATCAGTTCTTGGCATAGTTACGTTCACTATTCTTGCGCTGCGACCGCAAGCGGAGGGACGTCCAGTGGTCGTAACTAAGCGCGACATTGGGCCGGGAGAGTCGATCAGGCGTCAAGACTTGCGAGTAATCCCGTTACCCGCAGAAGCGACCCCCCAAGGTTCTTCCGCAGACGTGACACATTTCGCCGCTGAAGAGGCATCCCGCTTTCTTCCGTCTGGGACTGTCTTGGTCGATACCGACCTGCGGGGAAGCCAGGGAACACTCCCTGTGCCGGCGGGGTATTCGCAGACGGTTCTAAATCTGGCTCAACCCGCAGAGTTCTTAAACCCAGGGGACACGGTTGAAATTTGGGGACCAGGGCTGGACTGTGAAACTGATGTTTGTCCTGCCAGGCGGCTAGCGGAAAAAGTTCAAGTTATTGATGTCATAGAAACTGGTGGGACGATGCTCAACAGCGCACAATCACTGCAATTGACGGTAAATTTGCCCGCTGAATCCGTTGGTTTAGTCCTACATGCGGCTCATGAATCCGATATTCATTTCGTGCGCCGCGAATAGGCCGACCGACTACGCACAAATCTCATCAGAGGGGACAGCCGCAATGATTAAAGGCTTCAAGGATTTTATAAGCCGGGGAAACGCCATCGACCTAGCGGTGGGCGTCGTCGTTGGGGCAGCGTTCAGCGAAGTCATAAACGCGCTGGTAGAGGAGGTGCTCAATCCGTTGATTGGAGCGGTTTTCGGTAAACCCGATTTCACCAGCCTCTTCGAGTTCCAGATCCAACTCCTGGGTGAGCCCGCGGTTGTTCGCCCGGGTGCTTTCCTCACCGCAATACTCAATTTTCTAATCGTGGCGGCAGCCTTGTACTTTGTTGTGGTCGTACCCGTCAATGCTTTCAACCGCAAACAGGATGAGAAGCTGAAGGTCGAAGAGGAACCAGATGTTTCGGTGGAAGTGCAGTTGCTGACCCAGATACGCGACTCGCTTCGCACATCATCGAAAGAACAGTCCGATAAGTAGCTGGTGATCTACCAGTGCGGGGGTACGTTCTCAAGAAGCCACTGTTCCTGAGGGTCGTCACGGCCAGTGGATGGTCGAACGGACTTCTCCGCCACCGGCGGGCGGTCGGCACCTACGTGCACGGCTGATGCTGCCTCGCCCGCCAAGATCTTGCTCTGTCCACCGTCGGTGTCCGTGCGCGTTACGTACACCGCTCGACGTGGAACGTGCCGTTCACTGGATCCCGAAGTATGCGCGACCACTAGGCGGTCCTTTCCACAACGGATAAGAGAACCGCATCTGCCTGCTTCCCGCGCCTGCGAAGCCCGATTGCATTTCCAATGGCGGCGACTAAGTCTCCCTCAGTGGCGTTGGGGTTCTGTTCGCGACACCACTGGGCGACACTATCTAGCTCGTCATCCGAATATGCAGCCAGTGGCAATCCCTTTTGAACTTCTGGAGCGGGAAGGGGTTCTGTGGCTGGCTCGGGTTCGTCAGTAGTTTCCGCCGGCTCAGCTATCTCTTCTAGTTCTTCGACTTCAGCGTCATCCTCGAGTTCGTCGTCGTCTTCCACTGACTCGTGAGGATCTTCAAGATCTTCTGACTCAGCCGGTTCAACCTCGGTGTCGTCTGATTGTTCTTCGGCGTTCTGCTCTTCACGCAGGGCCGCGCCCTCGGCCGCTAGTGCCACTGCCGCCGCTGGGGTCGCCGGCTTGCCGATGCGCACGTAGTAGTCGTCGACCGCATCGAGCACCAGCTCGACGAGGTCTTGTGTCTCCGCATTCGGGTCGATAAAGACTGCCATGGAGAGCTCTGTACGAACTTTCCAACCGGCCTTTTCTAACTGTTCGGGCCAGTATCGGTCTCTTACTCGCAGCGACCGTTCCGCGCGATAGCTTGGGCTATCTGTCAGAACTGCTACCAGCAGTTCGCCGGGTACTTCTGGGTGTCCAACTGCCAAGGGAATTCGATAGGGGCCGCTACCCAGGTTTGCCATTACGGGCAGTCCGAGTCTGTGTAGGCGGTCAGCCAAGTCAACCAGAAGGTCATCCGGTTCGTCTGTTGCCTCGTTGGGGACAACTGGAGAGCGTCCTTCCGCTAGGTGAAGTAAGTCTAGAAGAGCCTTCTCCCCTGGTTTGCGAAGCCGTTCGGCGTCGAAGTCTTTGGAATCTAGCGTAGTGAGGACGGTAACCTCCCCGACCGCGCCTTCAGCGACAGATTCGATCGCGTCAATTCCGTCATCTTCGGAGAGGATACCGAAATCATGAATCAGCCGGCCATTGGCCGTCTTTGCGAAACCAACCGAAACAATCGCATGATCGGGCCGTATCTTAGGCAACTCAGCGGCAGAGACGACAAGCCGGCTATGACCACCTTTTGCCTCAACGGCAGCAAGTGCTTGCGGATCAGCAGCCGTTATAGTTCCCAACGCGGATTTGACGCGCGTGGCGTGCATAGAGCTAAGGGTTGCTACCGCGGTCGTTCGGTCTGGATGCTCAAGTAAGTTGTGCACGAGCAGCTCCGCCGCCTTTTGAGCTTCGGCACTAGACGATTCAATTCCGACCGAAGTTGGTGCTGGTGCCCCAGATCCTTCCACGTGGACGTGATGGACCGACGCACGCAGTCGCGGCGTTGGGATCGCGGTGATATTAGAGTCAGGCTTGTGCTTGCTAACTAGTTCAACGAGCGGGCCGCTTGCAGCCATTGGACGGGCGGGCAGGTGAATGGTAGTCAAGAAGTCTTTGAGCCCATCTCGCCAAGTCGACTCTGGCGAATCAGGCAGATCGAAAAGGAGGGCGTTCTCCCCCCGGGACAGCACCGGTACGAGCTCCGCCAACGGCAGGTCATCCATGCCGATTGCCACCACGACATCTACACCACCTGGCTTCGCTAGGGTCGGAACTAAGGCTGGACCTGCGCAGACGATGGGCAGCAATTCCCACGGCAAAGAGAAATGTTCGAATAGGGCACCGGGCTCTACGCCCTCAGACAAAGCAGACGCCAAATCTTCCCGCTTATCCGGATAAAGCGAGAGGGAATCAAAAGCCCGAGAACGAACCTTCTGGACTACTGCCGGCCCTAAGCTTTGTACCTGGGCTTCATCCAGAATGCGGATCTCTTGCGCTAGGGTCTGCAGCAATCCTGGGTCAAATCCGCTCAGTCGGGGCTCAGCAGCCAGCATCAGTCCGAGGACGGAAGCCCACCACGCTAAGTCGAGTTCAGAGTGAAGTAAGTCTGGGTCAACGGATCGCTCGCGGAAGTCGTCCAGTAGTTCCTGCAAGCCAAGGGTTTGCAGCTGGTTGCTGAGCTCCAGTCTCTCTGGGATAGCCCTGGCACCCTCAGGATCACCAGCCAAAGTGTCGACTATATGTAGTAGTTCGTCGAGCGGCATCGAGGTGAGGTCACCAAAAACAGGTTCCAGGTATGGAGCTATCTGCTCTACCTGGGCCTTAGTGGCTTCCAGCGTTTCGGCGCAGTGCTCCAGTCCATCGGGAATAACGGGCAAAGGATCCTCGTCAACAGATGCGGACAGCCAGCGGTGACGACACTCTTGGACCTGCTGCAGCGCGCCGTTCAAGTCGGTCACGTGCACGCCCGGCCGGATCAGATCCTTGGCTTGTCGTACTCGTTGGCGACGTACCGACCCCTTGAGTCGCACATCTTTTTCTTTACGCCAGGACGCAGGGGCTGTGGCAACAATGAGATCCGCGGGGGAGCGCTCGAATATCTCTGGGCGGAATATGTCGAGCAAACCTTGGGCTTGTTCGATCAAGGCGATCTGCATCCCCCACCCGTCCAGTGTGGCGGCACGGCGAAGGTGGGCTTGGTCAGCGATGCGAGTCATCTGTGCCTCTACGGCAGGCAGGGCTTTGTGTGCCAAAGTCTGAATCGCCGACAGAGAACTTTCCACCTGTTCGGCATCTTCGAATTCGATGCTGTCCCAAGGATTCGTCTCATCGGAGTTTGCCAACAGGTTCTGCTCGACAGCTTGGTCCAGCAGCTCGCGGGCCCTTTCCCCACCGTCATCTGCTAGGCGTGAAAGAGAATCCTCATCGAGGCGGACCTTTGTTGCTGGCCCCCTAGGATCGGAAGTCAAGTCAGTAAGCGTCTGCAAAGCATCAAAAGGGGTGACACCCCAGTCGTCAAACTCGCTGTGAAGGTGCTCTTCGTATGCCGTTAGGGCTTCGCGTGCCCTTACTAGCGCAAGCCGCATTTCTTTCAGCTGTTGATCTTCGGAGCGCGGCGCTGTTTCGTCTAGCGCCGACTCAAGACGAGAGCGAACTTCATCCCGCGGATAGCCGGGAAAGAAGTTAGCAACGATTGGGTCGAGACCATTTGCCGCGAATTCATCGCTTAAAACACCGCAGCCATGTTTTCCATTGCTCACGACGAGCACGCTCTTGCCTTCAGCCGCAAGCGCCGCCGACACTGAAACGGCAGCAGCGACGGGGTCCGCACCTTCTTCTGGGTGGACAACATAAGAGTGCCCGGCAGCCAGGGCTTCAATGACATCTTGGATTTGCGGGCTTTGATCCCCGACCCCCAGTTCCTTCCAAGGGTCTCGATCATTGGGGTTTACCTGGGGTTCGGGCGCGGCCAAGGCTTTGCGTGCCTGTTCATCACCTGCTAGCGCCGCGGCGATGGCCGACTGCCCAACCACATCGCCGGCTAAAAGCTCTCGATAGAGCGCCCCGGTTGGATGGGTTATCAGCCGCAAAGAGAGCTCATCGCGAATTTCAAATCCAGGTATGTCCTCAACAGCGTCTTCCACTACCCGCAGCGCCCTAGCGGGCGAAAAACCACCGGTCCCTGCCAATGCTTCCGCGAGGGCCTGCCGGTCAAGTGGGGCGCCGGCGCGGGCCGCTTCTCGCAAAAGTCGAGAGGAGATTTCCACCCCTGGCAACAGCTGTAAGGTGAGCTCACCTCCCTCTTCGCCCTCAATCACAACTTCGCGTGTGAATATTGGGACGGAGCTAGCAGGGTTTTGTCCGGTCCACGAAGCGCTCCCAACACCTAGGTGCAGCGAAGCTTGGCCGTGCTTAGCAGCCAAATGGCGTGCAAATGAGTCGAGGGTACGAATCTGCTCAACCGCGTTATCGAGCGCAGTTTCTTCCCGAACTAAACTGGAAAGTCGGGTTGGCGCGTCCGCGTACAACGAAGCCAGGCCACCGGGGTGAGCACTGTCAAGAGAGACCGCCAAGCCTTTGGCTTGATTGGCGTCCACGCGGGCTTCTTCAGCGAGAATTTGGCGCCACTGTTCAGCTTCTGTTGCCACCGCGATGCTCTCGCTACCTGTTTCCGCTGTACTTCCGTCGTTTTTCTTACTCATAGCTTTCTTCGGACTTGGAGCTGCCACAAACCAAGACTATCTACTGCCGAGCATCTAAAGGCGCCAACCTGCCGGTTCATCGTCGATGCCAGTAACATGTCACCGTACTTTAGGACGGGAATGTCGATGCCACTGGACCAGATGCGACTAGTCTTCGCTCACCGCGGGCTAAACCGCTTAGCCCCTGAAAACACGATACCCGCATTTGAAAAGGCAGCCAACGCTGGTATTTCTTGGGTTGAAACCGACGTTGATATAGCGGACGGAATACCGGTGCTGCTTCATGACACCACGCTGGATCGAACCACCGACTATCGGGGAAGCGTCTACGAACTCACTGCCGACCAAATCTCTCACGTGGATGCTGGGTCCTGGTTTTCGGATGAGTTCAAAGGGACCGCACTGCCCACCTTGAGAGACTTCATTGAGTTCCTCAACCAGTCAGGTATGAACGCGAACATCGAACTCAAGCCGCATGAAACTGGGGCAAGAGGCACTCTGGATCTGATCGAAGCAGTGATCGCTGAACTAGCTCGCTTGGATGACTCTCGACAGGTGATCATCTCTTCTTTTTCCGCTTTATCCCTCTTCCTTTTCCACCAACGTGCCCCTGAGTATCGGATCGGCATGCTATGGGACGAGGACGGCCTACCAAGCGATTGGGTTTCGGTTATGGAAATGGTTGGGGCTCAATATGCTCACCTAGCCGATTCAGCGGTGACATCCGAGGTCGTCCAACAGATTGCTGATCGTGGGTACGGCGTCAACGTTTGGACAGTAAATGACCCCCGCCGCGCTGCAGAACTATTCGATTGGGGTTGTACCGGCGTATTTTCCGATGTGGCCGACCAGCTGGTTGCCACTCACAGCCAACCTACTGAGACTGCTTCGAATCTTTCCCGCTAGATTTTGGGGGCACCCCTGGGTTCGACGGGGTCGCCGCCGGTGTCATGGACAGTAGGGCGAGCTCACGTTTGCGGATGCGGACCGTCGTGGAGAACAGAGCCACTAAGATCGCTACGGTCCATGTCAAAATGAAGAAGACGTGGTGGTCCACTGCCAGATTCCATCCGTGCTGGTCCAATCCAGAAACCACATTTGCCCAACCTTCTTGCGAATCCAGGCCTTGCGACAAGCCAGTTTGGAACGGGTCCGTCCCGCTACTTGAAGATCCCAATACAGTGTGGCGATAGTCGTTGGCCAGAGCACTAGACAGGTGTCCAGGTGTCAGCCCGACAAGCCCAAGCACCGTGGTAATCACTGCGAACAGGATCGGGGGCAGTGTGGCTTTGACATACACGTTCTCTTCCCCGGCAGAGATGTTGATTAGTGAAATTACCTCGCCGATCAGGAAGCCGTAAACCGCGCCAGCCGTGGAAATATCCAGTAATAAAGCAGGCGAAATCGAATCCAAGAGCGCGGTGCCTAGCAAGTGGAATTGTCCGCGCGACAGTGGCACCACCACCAGCGGGATCAGAGCACCTACGAACACTGCTATCACCGCACCCAAACCGGCCCAGGTGCCGAGGCTGTTGACCACCTTGGGCAGAGTCAACTGATTGCCGGTTCCGCGGATCCCCTGCACGAGCGAGACGATCAGGATGGTCAAGATAAAAGCTGTCGTCCAACAGGTTGCGATCAGTAGCGTGTAGAAGCCAACCGCGTGAGAGAGGAAGTCAGACTGTTCATTCCCGCGCACGTTCATGACAATGGATGCCGCGAGAATGAGGACGAGGCCCGGAAAAATCGTCAACGCTGCGCCTATGTTGACGACGCGACTAATGACCTTCGCTTCGCTTTTGTCTTCGGCGCGAAGATGACCAACGTCTAATGACTGCCAGTTTGGAAGACCTACCTGTTCAGCAAAGCGAAGGTGTTGCCAGAGCACCTTCAAGCGTCCGCCCTTTTGTCGAGCCGTGGTAAAAGTGGTCCCCCATAACAGCAGCCCAACCAGCCCTAACACAAACACAGCAACTATCATTCCCATTGGAACGTGGGGCAGTTGGTAGAGCAATGCAATCAAGGCTCCGGTGCCTAACACGAAGGAAATGAGCCCTGATGCGGACCAGAAGTGACGCTTCGAAGGCATCGATTCCTTGAGTGTGATAGTCGCGGACAGGAAGCTGAACGCGAGCAGCACGATGGCGACGAAAGTTAGAGTGTTCTGCATAACACCACAATAGATAGCCGTGGCGTCGCTCACCTTCCCAGCCAGTGCCCTCGAGACGATTCGAACGTCCGACACCCACTTTAGGAGAGTGGTGCTCTATCCCCTGAGCTACGAGGGCAGGATAATCAGTAGATACGCTACCACTTCCCATAACCTCTAAGCACGAAGAAAGACGCCCTCAGCGGATGGCAGAAGCCACTCAGCGGCGCTCCCAAGCTTGGCCGGGTCCTGGATGTTGATCGCGATGCCTAGATGGAACGGTCATGACCGGGCAGGTCGAATGACTCAGCACTGTCTGAGAGGTTGATCCGAGCAGCATCCCAGCGAATCCACCGCGACCCCTCGTCCCAACGACAACTAGATCTACGGCGGTAGAGAACTCGGTCAATAGTGCCGCTGGGCTTCCATCTAGGGCATGTCGAGCCACGCGGATCTCACGGTCGCCCACGGCTTCCGCGACTGCCTTATCGATGCCCGATTTGATGTCATCTATTAGTGACTGCCGGTCCATAGCGGGTGGTACCCAACCCATCATTCCGCCGCCGGTAGCGATGGGCACAGCGGAGATCACCGTCAACTGTGCGCCCCAAACGATCGCTTCATCGACTGCCTTTTTCAGCGCTTCCGAAGCCGTTTCAGAGCCGTCAGTGCCAACCACGATTCTCTCTACCGGCACGAAAGGTTTCCCTGAGCGATGCGGCGGAACGACAACCACCGGGCACTTCGCGTGCGCTGGAACCGATGAAGATACTGATCCGAGCAAGCGGTCTGCGAACCCACCCCCACCGCGAGAGCCAATCACAACCAGGTCGGCCTGCGCGGAGAGTTCCGTCAGCACGCTGGCTGGATCCCCCACTTCCACCTGAGTCATGACTTGAACACCAGACCCAGCCACCGATGCGGCAGCGTCCTCGACCACTTGTTGAGCACCCAGACGCAACGCATTGTCATCCAGTACCGCTAGGCCGCCATCGAGAGCCGCCGCACTGTAGGAGGCAACCGCGTAGGCACACACGATGCGTACGCGGGCCTTCGATCGCGAGGCGCGCGCCACCGTCCATTCAACTGCGTCAAGGGCTTCCTCTGACCCATCAACCCCAACGATGAACTCTTGTGTGTGCGCCATTGTTCCTCCACTCCGCAGCTACCTAGCTGAACAGATATTGCTTCTATTGTGCCTCAGGTGTCTAGAGTCACAAAGTCGTTCGGGAAGAAGCGCTTAAATACCGAGGACGCGTCCAGTCTGAGCTGGGCGCGTCCCCTTTGTTGAACGTCACGGTTGCGACGCTAATGTCTCACTTTTAGATGCGTGAAAAGTAGTAAGAGCCGTACAGTCCGCTTACTTTCACACCCGTTGCAGGTGTTGAGGCATGCACGATCATGCCGTCACCCAGGTAGATAGCGATATGGCTTTCACCCCATACCACCAAGTCCCCGGGCTGAGCTTCGGAAGCCGGAATCGGTGTGCCAGCTCGGCCCTGATCACCTGACATGCGTGGCATGCCAATGCCGTGAAGCCCGAATACGTACTGCACGAAGCCTGAGCAGTCGAATGCGCTGGGGCCTGCCGCTCCGTAAACGTAGGGGAAACCTACGTATTGCAAGGCGGTCGCAGCGATACTGCCGGCCCGAGCTGGGGGCACCGCACCGTACGCGGGTTCCTCTTGAACCTGCTCGCGTTCGTAATCGCGGCTGGCAGTCTCAACAACTGGCTCGACAACTTCCTCAACGACAGGCTCTGCCGCAGTTGCCGCTACCTCGTCGCCTGGTTCCCAAGCCACGTCTAGGGAAACCAATGTCGCCGAATCAGTGGCAGAAAGATTAGAAACGAAATCGTTCGACGGAGCCGATGGCACCGTCGTAGGCAGCGGGTTTGCAGTCGCTGTACCCGCTACAGCCGCAGTGATTGCCAAGCCCGTAACAGATGCTGCCGCTACGCTCTTCTTTCCGAAGGCGCCCGCAACAAACGTATCCGTAATATCAGTAAGCGGTGTGCTTGTTTTCAATGCACTGCGATGTCGCGGCGCTCGGTTATTAACTGTCAATCCATTTCTCCCGTATATACCTGCGAGGTTAGCTGTCGGGTTAGGAACGGAACTTCCTGCCCAAAAAGGACTTCACCCCAAGACTCAAAGTCGCGTGTGGTTCCCCCACTCTGCGTCTAAACATTCACCGCATCCGAAGCGACGCAGACCAGGTTGCTTCGGGGGCGGACCGCGAAAGACTCGCGATTCCTGATAAAACACTAGGGCATATCCTCTGGAAATGTCACGTAATCGCGGCGAAGGTTTCCTCACAATGGCTGTTCATCAGCGATGATGAACAGATGGGACGCTAACCCACGTTCGAGCACAAGCTGATCATCAGAGCCAGAGTCAGAGTCAGTAAGAACTCGTACCAGGTCTTCCCCGCCAACCAGGCGGACTCTCTTTCCCGGCAGGATTTCCAGTTCGGCCATGCGTGAAAGTATCCCGTCTTCGGCTTGGAGTGGCTCCCCGATGCGAGAAATGGTGACAGTTAGGCCGCTGGGCGGGGCGGGCAGGCGTTGCAACACCACTTCCACGCTCTCTTCGGCACGGTTGACTCTGCCCAGCCCCGGAACGGGATTGCCGTAAGGGTCTGTTTCAGGGTCACCCAGTAAGCGCGGCAGCTGCTCTTCCACCTTGGCTGACATGACGTGCTCCCAGCGGCAAGCTTCATCGTGTGCGTCGATCCAATCCATCCCGATGATGTCTACCAAGAGACGTTCGGCCAGTCGGTGTTTACGCATGACATCGCGCGCGACTCTGCGCCCGTTAGGGGTCAGATCCAAATGGCGATCCTCACGCACCGTCACCAGGCCGTCGCGCTCCATCCTGGCAATAGTCTGCGAGACCGTCGGACCAGAATGCCCCAGGCGCTCTACGATCCGCGCGCGCAAGGGCACGATCCCGTCCTCTTCCAATTCGAATATTGTCTTGAGGTACATCTCGGTCGTATCGATCAGGTCAGCCGCCACCGTGAACCCCCTTTCCGCTTTCTTCAACGATAGCCGTGTCCGCGAGCCGATTCGTCCTCGTGGTCATTTCACGCAGTTCACTAGTCTGGGTCCATGTTCGATTTAACTCTTCCGCCCGCTTCCCTACTGCCTGCTGATGGTCGGTTCGGGGCAGGTCCTTCAAGGATTCGCGCGGCACAGGTGGACGTCCTCGCTCGTGCTGAAGAACTGGGTACTTCCCATCGTAAAGCGCCAGTTAAGGATCGTGTCGAATCGATCCAGAGCGGCTTGGCAGAGCTGTTTTCACTACCCGACTCTTACGAAATCGTTCTTGGCTTAGGCGGCGCCACCGCTTTCTGGGCTGTAGCTACCGCATCTTTAATCGACGTGAAGGCCAAGGCGGCCGTCAATGGAGAGTTTGGCGCCAAGTTCGCCGCGGACATCGCCGCCGCGCCATGGGCTTCCCTTGACGTAGTGGAAGCAGCCCCAGGTTTTCTCGCCATGGTTGAGGACGACACCGCGGAAGCCGACACCTACGTTTATGCCCAAAATGAGACTTCAACGGGGGTGGTTTCACCCCTGTATCGTGGTGCTCCTTCCCCCGCACTGACGCTGGTGGACGCCACTTCCATCGCGGGTGCGTCCCTCGTCGATTGGGATCTGGTGGACGCCTACTATTTTTCTCCGCAAAAGTGTTTCGGGGCAGAGGGCGGCCTCTGGATTGCCGCACTGTCCCCGGCGGCCCTACAGCGTGCTGCGGAACTAGTAGACAAGCCGGGCCGCTATGTTCCCTCATTCTTGAACCTGGCGGATGCCGCGCGTCAGTCGCGCGTGCACCAAACTGTCAATACTCCCGCGATTGCGACGCTGATCCTGCTGGATGAGCAGGTGAAGTGGATGCGCGAAAACGGCGGCCTGCGCGCCATGGCCGATAAGGCTCGCACAGGTGCCACTTTGATTCAAGAATGGGCCCAGTCACGTCCATTTGCGTCCCTGTTCGTCCAAGAGCCGCAGTGGCGCTCCCCGGTGGTAACCACGGTCGATTTTTCACCGCAGATCGACGTCAACGCGTTGGCTTCCACCCTGAGGAAAGTTGGCATCGTCGACATTGAGGGCTACCGCAAGCTGGGACGCAACCAGCTGCGTATTGCGTCTTTCCCTTCGATTCCGACCGCGGATATTGCCGCACTGCTAGATTCGCTGGACTATCTGATCGACCAGCAGTGGCGGGGTTAGTCAGATAGTTCTTCCGCCTCGGTTTCCGCTTCGACCTGTTCGTCCAAAGCGCCTTCTTCTTCGGCGTCTGTGGTTGCGGATGAGGGCGCCCCAGCGTTCGTGAATGGTGGGGGAATGATGCCTTCTGGTACAACCAGGCGGGGGCGGAGTTTGCGGCCGTCCCACTTCAGGCGAACTTTCCATACGAAGAATCCCCACAGTGCGGCGATGATGGCTGTGGCAAGCGACACGACTGCACCGATTCCCATGGACCACCTGGCTCCCCAGTGCTCACCGATCCAGCCGATGAGCGGGGCGCCAATGGGGGTGGTCCCTAGGAAGATCATGGAGTAAATCGCCATTACGCGACCCCTGAAGTGGGGGTCGGTGGAAATCTGGACGGCTGCATTTGCCGACGAAATCAACGTCATCGACAACACTCCCGTGGGGATGGCCATGAGTAGGAACCACAGGTATGTGGGAGCCATGGCCAATAGACCCAAGAAGGTACCAAAGAGTAAGGCTGCCCCAACGATCAGACGCAGGGTCGGGTGGTTATGTCGGGCCACCAAGAGGGAGCCCGACACCGCGCCAATGGCCAGGAAGCTGCTCATCAGCCCGTATCCGCCCGCCGGCAGATCGAAAACCTGGGTTGCCATGAGGGCAGAAGTGATCTGGAAGTTGAGACCGAAGCAGGACACCATGCCCATGACGAACAGGATAAGGATGATGTCTTTGCGCCCTCGTATATAAGCCACGCCTTCCCGCAGCTGACCTTTGCGTCGGGGTAGTTTCGGACTGGCCGACAGCTCCTGCGTTCTCATTAGCGCCAAGGTGAGGACGGGAACTAAGAACAAACCGGCGTTGACAACAAACACCCAACCTGGCCCAACTGCATCGATCACGATGCCGGACAGGGCCGGGCCAATCAGGCGCGCAGAGTTGAACGCGGTGGAGTTAAGCGCCACCGCATTGGGAAGCATTTCTAGGGGAACTAGCTCCGAAACAAACGCCTGCCGAACCGGGTTGTCGAAGGCGCCGGCTGTGCCACCAAAGAATGCGAGGGCGTACACCATCCACAGTTGGATAGTGTCGGTTAAAACTAGGACGCCAAGGGTTAGGCCGGCTAATGCAATCAGTGTTTGGGTGATTTGCAGCAGATGACGACGATCGATCCGGTCGGCTACTACGCCCGCCCAAGGCGAAAAGAGAAGGATGGGAAGAAACTGCAGGGCAGTGACGATCCCGAGCTCCAGGCCGCCACCCTTTGTGAGGATCGTCAGGACCAACCAGTCTTGGGCAACGCGCTGCATCCACTGGGCGGATGAGGCAAATATGTTCCCGGTGAACCATAGTTTGTAGTTGTATTGGCCCAGTGACTGGAACGTCCTACTCACGAAGGGTGGCGCCTCCTTTAGCTAGTGGTCACCCACCAACCGCACTCTGGATGGGACCCAGGGCAAAGTAGATGACGAACAGTACCGCAACAAACCACATTAGCGGATGGATCCCCTTGGCTTTGCCTCGAGCAACTTGAATCACCGTGTAGAAGACAAATCCGGCCCCGATACCCGCTGTAATCGAGTATGCGAACGGCATGAGGGCGATGGTGAGGAACGCTGGGATGGCGTAATCGACGTTGGTCCACTCAATCTGAGTGACTTGGGTCATCATCAGGAACCCAACGAAAACCAGTGCGGTCGAAGCCGCCTCGGCCGGGACCAACGCGGCAAGAGGTGCGAAGAACATAGCCGCTAGGAAGAGAGTGCCTGTCACCACTGAGGCCAGTCCGGTGCGAGCACCCTCACCCACGCCTGCCGACGACTCCACATACGCGGTATTGGATGAAATACCGCCTAAGCCGCCCAAGATAGCGCCCAGGGAGTCGACTACCAAAATGGCTCGCGAATTTTCCGGGATGCCGTCCTCGTCCAAAAGCTTCCCTTCAGCACCCACGGCGACCATGGTGCCCATCGTGTCGAAGAAGTCGGCCAACATGAGTGAGAAGATAAGGAGAATCACGGGAAGCCAACCGAGTTTCGCGAACGCACCGAAAAAGTCGATTTGAAACAGAGTCCCGAACGAGGGGGTCTGCACGGGCGATCCTTCCATGGCGGGAATTGTGGACTGCCAGCCCCCAGGTGCCTCTTCACTGACCAACGGCAGGCGTGCAACTGCCTGAACAATAAATGCGGAGACTGTGGCGAGCAGTATCCCAAACAGGATCGCGCCTTTTACACGTCGCGAATACAGAATCACCATTGACACTAGGCCGATGATGAAGACGAGCGCCGGCCATCCCGCTAGCGACCCGTCGACACCGAGCTGTACGGGCGTGCCGCCCGGACGGACGATCCCGGCATTCACTAAGCCAACGAACGCGATGAAGAGTCCGATACCAACCGATATTGCGCTGCGAAGCTGCTGGGGGACGGCTCGGAACACCGCCTCTCTAAAGCCGGTGAGGACGAGGGCGAGGATCAATACGCCCTCCCAAAACACTAGGCCCATAGACTCTTGATACGTCAGGCCTAGGCCGAGACCTAGGTTGAAAGCGACCAGCGCATTCAGCCCCATGCCCGCGGCCATGGCGAGGGGGAAGTTGGCAAGTACGCCCATCATGATGGAGAGGATCCCGGCGACGAGCGCGGTGCCGGTAGCGATAGCAGCGATTGTTATGTCGGTCCCGTCGGTGTTCGCCGAAAGGATGGCCGGGTTGAGGATGAGGATGTAGGCCATGGTGATGAACGTGACGATGCCGCCGCGTACTTCTTGGCTGACCGATGAACCTCTGCGGGACAGGTGGAAGAAATCGTTTAGGAATCCGGATTTTGTTGCCGTGCTCTGTGACTGTCGCAGTTTCTGCGTTACCTGTGTGTTCACTTGCCCCAGTGTGGCGCGACTGTGAACCACTTGTCCGAGTCGATCTACATGGCGGGCAAGTGGCCCGCCATCTGGTAAAATGTCAGAACCGCAAAAGTTGGCTCAGAACTCTTCGAAGACGATCTCTTCGTCGTCAATACGCGATGGGACCACGGGCCATTGGGATCGCCGTTTCGGTTGGTCAGTTTCTGAATGCGCCCCACAAGAGTGGTCGAAAGACACGACCGTCCCATCATCGGGCGACCACTCGTTCGCGCAGACCCCGAAGAGGCTTCCCATACTTCCCTGCATTTTCAGCAGGAAGCCGCACGATGCACACATTGCTTCCGGTTTGACCCCCGGCGCGGGCCCGCGGGGAGAGTCATACCAGCGGTCGGCGGCCAGGTCTAAGCCATATTGGGACAGGACTCGTTTGGGTCCGTGGCCCATTTCGTCAAGTCCAGCTAGTTCGGCTTCTGTGGAGTCGACGTCCTCGAATCCGTTTTGAAGACGGGCATCGTTTGCATCATATGGAAGGACGTCGGCGCGGGTCAGGTCGCCCGGTTCAAGACGGTCACGCCAGGGAACCCATTTGGGTGCCAGCAGCGCGTCCGGACCGGGTACTAGACCGATTTCACAAACGGTCACTTTCTTGGACCGTGGAGCACGCGCGACGGTCACTTCCCACATCCAGCCGGGGTAGCCCGGCTCCAAGCAGGCGAAGCGGTGCGCGGCCATGCGGTCGGCTACCATCTGGACGCCTTGATGTTCACCGAGAGCGTCTTCCTTTGCAACGGTCAAGGCGGCTTCGCGTGCGACTGACACAGCATCCATCACGAGCGTGTCTTTTCGTACCGAACGGTTCCTTTTCGCCCGCGCAGCCATATCTACCATCGGGGACTCTTCAGTCATTTCACGCTCCAAATTCGTCGGCGAGGACACGCAATACTTTGGCAATCTGCTGTGCATTCGCCGGGTAACGACCACGTCGCAGCGAATTCGAAGACCCGTCCAGTAGTTTGATCAGATCTTCCACCACGGGAACCATATCCTGTGGCTTTCGCCGTTGGGCGCGAAGAATCGAGGGTTGTTCCAGAACACGAACTGAAATAGCCTGCGGGCCGCGTCGCCCTTCGGCAACCCCATACTCGACGCGTGTCCCCGGACGCGGCGAGGGAGTGTCGGCGGGTAAGACCGAAGCGTGCAAGTAAACGCGAGCGCCATCGTCGCCGGTTATAAACCCGAATTTGCGCTCTGCATCGAAAAACTTAACTCTGCCGGTAGGCACCTGTCTCACCCAAATCTGAACTAGCCGCGAAATTATATGCTCGGAAATTTGATTCTACCGGCTGCACAGCACCGCATGTAGTGCGTTAGCCCTTCGCGTAGCGGCTCTGACAGTGGGTTTTCGCGCTTACCCCCGATAAGATGCAGTGACCGCGGTTACATGGAGTGAGGAGTCGATGGCGACATGATCGGAGCACCAATCGGGACGACTACTGGGCAAGAGCGTCGCTGGGGCGTTTCGCGCCGCCTAATATTTATCTTGGTCCTACCTGTTCTCATGATCGTCGGCGCCCTAGGAACCCTGACGGCCAACGTCGCATCTGCGGCCACTCCCCCCGGACTGCTGCCCTCTTCAGCACCACTGGAACTCAGTGAGCCGGTCACGGACCCCTCTGGTTTCCTCACCACTGCAGAAGCAGGATCCGTGCGGAATGCCATTGCCACTACAGCAGGAAGAGGGGTAGCCACATACGTGGCGATAGTCCCCGACTTTTCTGGCTATGACGCCACAGATTGGTGTTCCCAGTCGGGAAATCTGTCGTCCCTTCAGGAAGATTCGGTGGTGTTCGTCCTCGCCTACGAAGAACGGGATTCTTCTTGGTGCACCAATATCCCGGAAGGGTCATCTCTGATCTCCGACCGGGCCATCGACAATGCGTGGGATAAAGCGCTGGCGATCGCCTCCGAATCTGACCCACTCGATTCCCAGCATGCTGCTCAAGCCGCCGTTGCCTTCGTAGAAGGTGTTGGTTCGAAAATCGGCTCTTCAGGTATAGGCAGTTCCGGAGAGGGCGGGGGCGGATTCTTCTTCTTCATAATCGCCATCCTGGTCATCATCGGCATCATTTTCGCGTTCCGCTCCTCCAAGAAGAAGAAAGCAAAACTTGCAGCCGCTGGTGGGGCGCCTGGGGCTATGCGCGGCGGGAAACTAACCCAGCAACAGAAACAGCAGCAAGTGGATATGGCTCAGCAGCAACTGTTGGCTTCGGATGAAGCTCTGCGCAATGCCGCTGACGAAGTGGAATTTGCTCGGGCACAGCTCGGCTACGCTCAGGCCGACAAGCTTGGCGCAGCGGTGCAAAATGCGCAAAGGGGCATAGCTGACTGTTTCCTCAAGCTACCTCAAATGCAGGATGCGCAGACACTGGATCAGAAAGCTCAAATCGCCAGCCAAATCTTGCAGACGATAGCGCAAGTGATGCCGCCGGTTCATGACGCGCAAGAAGAGCTCAAGGCATTGCGTGACAACCAGACTAACGCCGAATCACGGTTGCGTGATTTGCGCGCTCGACTGCAAGAGGCAGAAAAGCGTGCGGATAGTAGCGAACATACGCTGAGGGACCTTTCCATGAAGTTCTCTCCCACGCAGCTCGCTTCCTTGCAGAAGCAACCCCAAGTGGCGAAAGCGTTCATTGAAGCAGCCCGGCAGAACTGTCAAGAAGCCCAAGACTACATGCAGTCTGACCGTCCCGCCGCAGTAGAGGCACTCGATAGGGCCACCGGTCAATTAGCTTCCGCGCTAGCAGCCATTGACGCCGTATCTGGAGCCGAACAGGCCATCACCGAATCCAACCAGGTCCTAGGCAACGCGATCGCATCGATAACCGCCGACTTAGATGACGTCAGCCGCTTAGCGTCCAACCAGGCTAACTTCCAGCCGCTGGTTCAGGACGCGCAACGAGCTATCCAAGCGGGCCAAGCAGCACGCAACGGACAGGGTGACCCTCTAGCGGCACTGCAGCAACTGCGTCAGGCTGAGGATGCCCTCGACCAAGCGCTGGCTCCGCTACGTTCAGCACAAGATCAGATGCAGCGGACCACAAACCTTGCCGCAGAGCGGATCGCCGCTGCCCAGACCATGGTTTCACAGGCAGAAATGGCCGTCAGGTCTAACCGATCCGCCAGTAACTTGGGTGCCAGATCTTCCCTTTCGAACGCACAAGCGCAGCTAGGCACAGCACGATCACTTCAAGCCACCGACCCGGCCGGGGCTATCAACGCGGCTAATTCCGCCCTAGCGTCAGCGCAGAACGCGGTGATCAGTATGCAGAACGCACAACCCCAAGTGATCAATCATCGATCGTCCGGAAGCAATTCGATGCTGTGGGGAATGATCCTCGGGTCAATGATGGGCGGTAACCGCCGTTCCTACGGTGGCTATGACCACTATGGCTCTTCCTGGGGTTCATCTCGCCCGGCAAATCGTGGATTCGGAACTTCCAGGCAACCAAGGCGCCGTTCCGGAGGTACTTTTGGCGGAGGACGCTCGTCGGGAGGATTCGGCGGCGGTGGAAGCAGTGGTGGGCGCTCTTCCGGAGGCTTCCGCGGCAGCAGCGGTTCTGGTGGCTTCCGTGGCGGGGGTGGAGGTCGCGGAAAATTCTAGTGCAACCCCGATAGTTACATGCCGTTGGCAGCCACGGTCACAAATGTCTAGGCTCGCCATCATCTAGGAAAGAGAGAAGAAATGGCACAAAAGCAGTCAGTTTTCGGCCGCATGTCGCAACTGCTAAAAGCGAACGTGAACGCGCTGATTGATAAGGCTGAAGATCCCCAGAAAATGATCGATCAGCTAATCCGCGACTACACGAATGAGATCGCGGAAGCTGAGAAGGCTATTGCCCAGACGATTGGTAATTTGCGCCTGCAAGAAAAGGACTTGGAATCCGATAAGGCCGCCGCGCGAGACTGGGGCGCAAAGGCGCTTGCAGCATCCAATAAGGCCGACCAGTCGCGAGCTGCAGGCGATCAGGCTGACGCGGACAAGTGGGACAACTTGGCAAAGGTCGCGATCGGCAAGCAGATCTCTTTTGAGGATCAGGTCAAGGCGATGGAACCGGTGATTGCTCAGCAGAACCAGGTTGTCGAGCAGCTCAAGGTTGGCCTAAACCAGATGAAGGACCGCCTGGCTGACCTGAAGACCAAACGGGATCAGTTGGTGGCGCGCCAAAAGACGGCTGCGGCCCAGGCGAAGGTGACGGATGCGATTGGGTCGATCAACGTGATGGATCCAACTTCCGAACTCTCTCGCTACGAAGATAAGGTGCGTCGCGCCGAAGCGCAGGTAGCCGGACAGCAAGAACTCGCCTCTTCATCTCTTGACGCGCAGTTTGCGGAGCTAGAAACAGATGCTTCCGCATTGGACGTGGAAATGCGGCTCGCCGCCCTGAAGCAACAAAATCAGCAGTCGCAATAAGTGAATGCACGAGTAAGGGGCCGGTCTGGTGACCGGCCCCTTAGTTGTTAAGTCCTGCTGCTACCTAGGCAGTGGTTTACTTAACGTCTTCGTCCACCCAGTCCATGGACTTGGTGACTGCCTTCTTCCAGAGACGGTAGGTCCGCTGAACTTCGGCTTCGTCCATGTCCGGCGTCCACCGCTTGGCTTCCTGCCAGTTGGCGACAACATCTGCTTCGCCTTCCCAGAAGCCAACCGCAATGCCCGCTGCATACGCTGCGCCCAGCGCGGTTGTTTCGGCAACCTTGGGTGCAACCACATCGACACCGAGGACATCTGCTTGGAACTGCATCAGCGTCTGGTTGGCAATCATGCCACCGTCGACCCGCAGCTGCTTGAGCTCCACACCGGCGTCGGCATCCATAGCATCCAGTACTTCGCGGGTCTGGAACGCAGTTGCTTCCAGTGCGGCGCGTGCCAAGTGGCCCTTAGTGTTGTAGCGGGTCATGCCAACGATGGCACCACGAGCATCGTCGCGCCAGTACGGTGCGAAGAGGCCAGAGAACGCGGGTACGAAGTAGACGCCGCCGTTGTCCTCTACCGAGAGAGCCAGATCTTCAACCTCTGGTGCGGTCTCAATCATGTTGAGGTTATCGCGCAGCCACTGGATCAGTGAACCAGCAACGGCTATGGAACCTTCGAGGGCATAAACCGCAGGCTGGTCGCCGATCTTGTAGCACACCGTGGTGAGCAGGCCGTTCTTTGAGAACACGATCTCTTTTCCGGTGTTCATGAGCATGAAGCAGCCGGTGCCGTAAGTGTTCTTCGCCATTCCCACATCGAAGCAAGCTTGGCCGAAGGTGGCGGCTTGCTGGTCGCCGAGGATGCCGGCGATTGGGATATCGGTGAGCAAGCCATGACGACGACCAACGCCGTAGACCTCGGAAGAGGAACAGATCTCCGGCAGCATTGACATCGGAATTCCGAAGTCAGCGCAGATGTCCGGCTCCCACTCGAGGGTTTCGAGGTTCATCAGCATGGTGCGCGAAGCGTTAGTGACGTCTGTCTTGTGGACGCCACCGTCGACCCCGCCTGTTAGGTTCCACAGCACCCACGTGTCGGTGTTGCCAAAGAGAAGATCCCCAGCTTCTGCCTTTTCGCGTGCCCCCTCGACATTGTCGAGGATCCACTTGATCTTCGTTCCCGAGAAGTACGTGGCGAGTGGCAGGCCCACACGGTTCTTGTACTTGTCTACCCCTTCATCGCCTGCGAGTTCGCGGACAATGGGAGATGTGCGGGTGTCTTGCCACACGATCGCGTTGTAGACCGGTTCGCCCGTGTTCTTGTCCCAAACAACAGCGGTTTCGCGCTGGTTGGTGATGCCCACGGCAGCGAGATCGTCCTTGTTGATTCCTGCGGCCACTAGGGCGTCGGCGACGACAGTCCGCACCGAGTCCCAAATTTCGATCGGGTTGTGCTCTACCCAGCCTGGATTCGGGAAAATTTGCTCGAACTCTTGCTGACCAACGCCGACGATGTCACCGCTGTGGTTGAAGACGATCGCGCGGGAGGAGGTTGTTCCCTGGTCGATTGCTAACACAAACTTCTCTGTCATGTGAAGTTTCCTTCCACTTCCTTGTGAATTGTTCCGAGTATGTGAAAGGTGGGGGCCTAGTTAGACCCCCACCCAAGAATCATTACAGCGGCAGTGCTGCTGCGATGTCGAGGCTGCCTAGGCCAAGCGCGTAAGTGATGACCACGGCAAGGACGGCACCGATGATCGGACCAACCACTGGGATCCAGGCGTAGCTCCAGTCGGAGCCGCCCTTACCCTTGATGGGCAGAACCGCGTGCGCGACACGGGGGCCAAGGTCACGAGCCGGGTTGATAGCGTAACCGGTCGGACCACCGAGTGAAGCACCGATACCAACGATGATCAGCGCGACAGCGAGCGGGCCAACTGTAGTCGGCGTTCCGCCGGCAACCATCACGAAGATGATCAGTACTGCGGTCGCAATCGCTTCAGTGGTGAGGTTCCAGAAGGTCGAACGAACTTCTGGAGCAGTGGCGAATACGCCCAGCTTCAGAGCTGGATCGCAGTCTTGATCGAACTGCTTCTTGAACGCTAGGTAGGCGAAGACCGCACCGACAAAGGCACCCAGGAACTGGGCGACGATGTAGACCATCACGTTTTCGAAGTTGACAGGTACAGCCGTCGCACTGCCGACTGCCGCACCGTTGAGGGTGACCTCTGGGTCAAACCAGTAGGCAACAACCTTGGCTACCGTAACTGCTGGGTTTAGGTGACCACCGGTCTTCCACGCGGCGTAAACACCGGCAAAGACTGCCAGGCCCCATCCCCAGTTGATCATGAGCCAGCCGCCGCCGCGACCCTTTGATTTAGGCAACAGGTTCGTTGCCACGACGCCCGCACCGAGCACCAACAGCACCGTGGTGCCGAAGAACTCAGAAGCGAACACATCCCATAGATTCCACACTGTGCTGTGAACTCCTTCCGCGCCGCAGCGCTTGATTATGTTCTGCCCGGCTAGTCATCCGACCAGCCGGGTGGGCCAGAACCATATTCGATCGACCCGTGGTGGGTCGCGTTCTTATCGTCAGACTTGGACAAACTGCCTGACAGGTTCCACCATTCCTCTTACCGCTTGCGCTTCCTTCTCGGTGGGGAGTTTCTGCGCTTGCCAGACGGCCTCACACATATCTTTGTAGAGGGCCATCTCACGTGCCTTGGTTTCGTCGTCCCAGCCGAGGATTTCACCGGCTAGATCGGCGATTTCCGGCATCGCTGCCAGTCCCGAGTCACGTTGCTCATAAACGAGGCGGATGCGGTGTTGAAGAATGTCTTCTAGGTGCAACGCGCCCTCGTACAACACGCCAAAAGCCACGTCGGCGCGTAAGTAGTTCGGAGCGTGCTGAAGTCTCTGCCCTAAATCGGGTCGTTCGTCGATCATGTCGAAGATGATTGAGATGTCGCTGCCATACCGATCCAGGAGGTCCTCTACCTGGTCCACGGTTAGGCCGCGCTCTTTAGCGATGGCTTCGCGCCCATTCCACAGGGCGTAGTAACCATCGGCCCCTTCCAAGAGGGTCTTTGCGGTGACGCTGGGGTGTTCCTTGGTGAATTCTTCTCCCATTGAGAAGTCAACTGCGTCCTCAGCCATCTGGCGGTAGGAAGTTAGCTTTCCGCCGGCGATGACCGTCATGCCCGGAGCTACCGTGGTGACGGTGTGCTCGCGTGAAACCTTCGTGGACTGGCTTTCATCCAAGGTGCCTGGTTGCAGCAACGGCCGCAGGCCAGCGAATGTCGCGATTACATCGTCCTTGCTGAGCGGATCCTTGAGCACCGTATTGGCCTCTGCCAGCAGGTACTCAATATCTTCTTCGTCCGCTACAGGATCGCGCAGGTCTTCGTGATAGGCCGTGTCGGTGGTGCCGATGATCCAGTAGTACTTCCACGGAATAATGAAGAGGACTGATTTCTCCGTGCGCAGGAAGAGGCCGACTTCTGATTCGATCTTTTCCTTGGGTACGACCAGGTGAATCCCCTTGGATGCCAGCACCTTGAGCCCACCCGTTGAATCAGCCAGTGCTTGGGTATCCTCTGTCCACACACCGGTGGCGTTAATGATGCGCTTCGTGGGAACGTGGAATGTCTCATCCGTTTCGAGGTCGAGTACTTCCGCGCCGTTGACGTGACCCACATCGTTCTTGGTGACGTTGACCAGCTGGGTGCGGGGAGCAGCCAGAGCGCCATAGCGCGCAGCGGTGCGTACCAACGTGATAACCAAGCGCGAGTCATCGACACGTCCGTCGTAGTACACGATTGATCCGCGCAGGTAGTCGGGCTTCAACGCCGGGCACAGTTTCAGCGAACCTTTACGGGTGTAGTGGCGCTGGATCGGTACCGACCCGCGATGGGCCCACTGGGCAAGGGCGTCATACATTCCGACACCAACAGCCGAGTACATCCGCTCAATAACCGGCAGCTTCAATGGCCACAAGAGAGGCTGCGCCTTTACCAAGTGCGGAGCATTCTGTGTCAGCAGCAAGCCACGCTCACGCAGTGACTCAGTCACCAAGTGAAAATCGAGCTGGTACAGGTAGCGCAGACCGCCGTGCACCAATTTGGAGGAACGAGAAGAAGTACCTGAGGACCAGTCCTGGGCCTCAATGATGCCGACTCGCAGACCTCGGGTGGCCGCGTCGAGGGCGATACCTGCACCTGTTACGCCACCGCCGACAACCAGAATGTCGAGGGGCTCACCTTCTGCCATGTCACGCAAAGAGTCTGCGCGCGTCTGTGTTGAAAGAACCGGACTAACCACGTTGTCATCTCCGTTTGACGTAAATCTATGGACCGTCATCCCCATCGACACTATCGCGTCAGGGGACATCACTTCTGATTATCCCTGATGTGACCGCCTTCTCGGGTTGCTTGCACGAACGTGCAACTGAGAGACTAAGGTGTGAGTATTCGTCGAGAGCAGGCACACTTAGCGGCCTCAATGTATTACGAGCAAGGTCTGACCATGGACGCGGTAGCTCGGCGTTTGGACGTCTCAAGGTCATCTGTTTCGCGTTTGCTGGCCTATGCGCGGTCTACGGGGATCGTTCAGATCCGCGTGTCGGCACCATTGACAGAGCCGGGAACGCTGGCTGCTGAGTTCCACCGTCTCTTCGGTGTCCGCGCACTGGTGGTTCCCACTCTTGAGGTCGACAGTCCCGCCACCAGGCTCAATTCTGTGGCGTCCGTGGCAGCCAGTCGCCTGACTGAACTAATGGGTCCGAATAAGACGCTTGGTGTTGCGTGGGGTAACACCGTTTCGGCGGTGATCCGTCACATTGGTATGCACTCTTTCCCAGGCTCAACGGTGGTGCAGCTAAACGGCGCAGCCAACGCCTTCGATTCGGGCACGCTGTACTCCGACTCCATTGTCTCGGCGCTCGCGGACGCCTATGACTCCGCCGCGGTTCACTTCCCTGTTCCGGCATTTTTCGACTTTGTTGAAACGAAGACCGCCTTGAACCGGGAACGATCCATTCGACGGGTTCTGGACGTAATCGCCTCGGCAGATCTAGCCCTCTTTGGTATTGGGGCGATGGATCCGGCGATGCCCAGCCACGTGTACGCCGGGGGCTACCTTTCCTCTACTGAGTTACGGGAAGCGCGTGAGGACGGCATCGTCGGCGATGTGTGCACCGTCCTCATTCGGGAGGACGGCTCTACAGACACGTCACTGAACACGCGCGCATCCGGCCCTTTCCCCCAACAGTTGAAGAAGATCGCCACCAGACTCTGCGTTGTTTCTGGGAGCGCTAAAGTACCGGCTTTGCTCGGCGCCTTGAGGGCGGGCGTAGTGACTGATCTCATCATAGATTCGTCTGCGGCGCGGGCACTTATGCATCGGCTTCGTGACCAGGGCCGTCTGGACGTTCCAATTCTCCCTTAGACGCGTCCGCCCACGTCGTTGCGCTGCACATCGACGCGAGCTTTCGCTATTGTCAGTGGCGACCCCACGACCAGCTTGAAATGTTCCGGGAGAGCTCATGTCTGCCACTCAAGAAGGCCTGTTCCAACTTCCCGATGACTTCCGACGCCCCCCAGCCCAGGTAATCGTCCTCACCGGCCCCTCTGGATCTGGGAAAACTTCCCTGGCTTCCCGTGTCGGCCTTCCGTCTTTGTCACTCGATGATTTCTACCGCAATGACGATGAGGAAGACATGCCGATGCTGTCGGACAATGTCGTTGACTGGGACCATCCGCGTTCGTGGAATGAGGACGAAGCTTTCGCTGCCGTGGCTCAGCTCTGTGTCGAGGGCGAAGCAGAAGTACCCATCTACGATATTCCTTCCAACCGCCGCACTGGGAGTCGCACGGTCACTTTGGGGGAACACCGGCTGTTCATTGCCGAAGGGATCTTCGCCTCAGAACTGGTACCGCGACTGATTGAAGAGGGACTGTTAGCGGACGCGATCTGTATCGACCGCTCTCCACTTCGTAACGCTTGGTTCCGCTTATTGCGCGACGTCGCCGAAGCGCGTAAGCCAATTCCAATCCTCGTCTACCGCGGTGCAAGGCTTGCTCGCTTAGAACCTCAAAAAATCTTGCACTGGAAGAAACAGGGTTGTCGGCCCGTGCCCTCCTTGGACACGGCTGAGTCCGACATTAAGCTCCTGCGGCACCGCACCCGGCTGGTCAACTAGGACCAGCGAAGAGCGCTGCGCTAAACGCGTGGCTTTACCAAGGGGAACAGGATCGTTTCCCTGATTCCCTCCCCCGTCAGTGCCATGAGTAGACGGTCCAGTCCCATTCCAAGCCCAGCGGCCGGCGGCATCCCGTATTCCATTGCTTCTAAGAAGTCTTCATCCACCTGCGTGGCCTCAGGATCGCCTTGAGCTGCCGCAAGCGCTTGCGCATTGAAGCGTTCGCGCTGAATCACCGGGTCGGTTAGCTCTGAATATCCGGTTCCTAGTTCGAAGCCCCGCATGTAGAGATCCCACTTTTCTGTTACGCCAGCAATGCTTCGGTGCCCTTTAACGAGCGGGGAGTTATCGGCGGGGTAGTCACGCACAAACGTGGGCAGGTAGAGATGGTCCCCGACGAGTTCCTCAAAGAGTTCTTCGGCGATCTTTCCATCGACAAAGTGGTCGGGAAACTCTAAATCGAGCCCCTTCCCAATCTTGATGAGCTCTTCGCGTGGCGTATGCGGGCCAACTTCAAATCCGACTGCCTCCGACAGGGATCCATAGAGGCTGACTTCCTGCCACTTGCCGGATAGATCGTACGTGGTGCCATCAGGCAACGGCACCTGCAGGGTTCCTACCGAATCCAAAGCAGCCCGTTGGATCAACTCTCTTATCAACGTCGCGTAGGAATCGTAGGTTCCGTATGCTTCATATGCTTCGAGCATGGTGAACTCGGGGTTGTGAGAAGAGTCGGCGCCCTCATTCCGGAAGTTTCGGTTGAGTTCGAACACCTTCTCGATTCCGCCGATTACCGCCCTCTTCAAGTACAGTTCGGGAGCGATACGCATATACATGTCAATGTCGTAAGCGTTCATATGGGTTACGAACGGACGCGCAGCCGCACCCCCCGCCATGGTCTGAAGCATGGGGGTTTCCACTTCGATATACCCACGCTCGTGCAAGAAATCTCGGATCGAGTGCACGACCGCGGCGCGAGTACGGACCATTTCGCGGGCTGCCGGACGGACGATAAGGTCCAGATAGCGTCGACGCACGCGAGTGTCTTCCGCAAGTTCAAGTGTTTCCCCGTCTTCGGTTTCGAACACTTTTGGCAGAGGACGAAGCGCCTTTGCCGCCAGAGCCCAAGCCGGGATGTCTTCGGTAGCGTCAGGCGCAGCCAAGACTGACAGTTCCCCCCGCCGCGAGGAGATCACCCGTCCGTGGACGAAGAGGATGTCACCCAAATCCACATCGGTCTTATAAGCGGCAAGAGATTCCGGCCCGACTTCCCGCGCGGACAGCATGACCTGCAGGCGGTTACCGTCACCGTCTTGAATAGTTGCGAAACACAGTTTGCCCGCCACGCGCGATAGCATCACCCGTCCTGCAACCCCAACAACATCGTCTGTCTCTTCGCCGACTTCCAAATCCGCATACTTGTCACGGATTTCTGCGATCGAAGTGGTCACCGGAAGTTCCACCGGGTACGGGTTTACACCTTCTTCGAGAAGGCGTTCGCGTTTCTGAGTCCGGATACGGAACTGTTCAGGAGCGTCGGAACCCGTGGTGGACGCAGTTATAGGCTGGGATGTGGAATCGTTGGTAGTCACTCGAATATGGTAGTCCACCGGTCTAGCCGGGGTGGTGCTGGTATCTCTACCGGCCGAGGTCGCTCCCTAAATCGACAATGCGGTTAGCTGCGTCGACGTGGACAATCGATGGCGCCGCGGTGCGAGCCAAGTCATCTGGTAGGTGCCCGTAAGCGATGATGATCACCAAGTCGCCCGGGTGTATGAGGTGTGCGGCCGCTCCGTTGAGCTGTACCGTTCCGGAACCAGGCTCAGCTGGGATCGTGTAGGTCGATAGCCGGGCCCCGTTCGTCACGTCGACGACATCCACCTTTTGCCCGATCAGGATATCCGCCGCTTCGAGAAGGTCGGTGTCAACCGATATTGAGCCGATGTAATCTACGTCCGCTCCGGTAACCGTTGCACGGTGTATTTTTCCGGTCACCATTTCACGATAAATGGGATGGGCGGTCACTGGTCTTCACCTCCACAAGGGTGTTGTCAATTAGTCGGGTAGAGCCAACTTGTGCGGATACCAGCAAGTATGCGCGTGAATCTGGCGCGATGGTAGTGAGATCTTCAACCCCGAGCCGGTCAGACTCAGAGGTCTGTAAGGCTGCGACGGCGAACGATTCGGCATCTGCCAGTGCGACATAGTCAGTTTGAATCCCGGGCTCGCCAGACAGGACCGCACTGGCTGCTTCCACGATTTCGGCGGGCGAAGCTCCGTTCGCGGCGGCGTCCTCCCCCACTTCTAGTGCTCGCCGCAACGCTTGGGCAGATACGCGTTCGTCCGCGCTCAGGTAGCTGTTGCGACTGGACAAAGCGACCCCGTCTTCTGCTCGAATGATGGGGGCCTGCACGAGTTCCACCGGCATATCTAAGTCCGCGACCATCTGGCGAATATTTGCGTACTGTTGCGCGTCTTTTTGTCCGAAGACCGCTACGTCGGGACGGATAAGGTTCATCATTTTGCCAACCACTTGCAAGACTCCGGCGAAGTGGCCTGGTCGCAGGCTTCCTTCCAACGTTGTGGCGGCAGCTCCCGGCTCTATCCACGTTTGTGGCTGGGTCGGGTAAACCTCTTCGGTGGAGGGCGCGTAGATGATGTCGACACCGGCTGCCGCGAGTGCGTCCACGTCTTTATCCAGGTCGCGGGGGTATCGGTCGTAGTCTTCGTTTGGCCCGAACTGTTGCGGATTTACAAATACGGTGGCTACCACCTTGTGTCCGTTGCGTTTGGCCAGATCCACCAGGGACAGGTGGCCTTCATGTAGGGCCCCCATAGTCATTACCAGGGAGGTCGGCCTCGGATCGGCTTTCAGTGCCTTCTGTAGTTCATCTCGAGTCCGTACCACGAGCCCATTTCTAGGGACTCCGAGTGCGTTCCTTGTCGCCTGGGCTAGGGCGGCGTAGGTGCGCGCCACCCCCGTAAGTTCAGGATTGGTTTCAAGCGCTTCCAGGTGAGACGCAACGGTCCTTTCATCCCCACGAGCAACAGGGCCGGTCAGCCCGGCAATTCCTTCGGTGAGGGCGCGCTCGACAGCGGCTTCCACCAGGGGACGGAGAGTGGCAGACGCGTCCTCGACCCCCGCTTGCGCCAATGCTTTTTCGCCTTCGACCACCAGGGTGACCAAGTGGTTCGCCACGTGTGCTAACGCAGCATGGTAGAGAGGTCGAGCGGAGTTCTCTACCGCCAGTGCACGACCACCCAGGTATTCAATCAGTGCTCGCGCCACCGGTTGCGCAAGGGGTGAGGTCGTGTAAGCGATCGGGCAGTTTTGCAAACGCTGAACATCCAACGACGTACCAGAAAATGTCATTGCCGGATGTAAAGCAATCGTTATCGCTCCGATTCGTTGAGCTGGCTCAAGTGCTTCCAGTCCGAGCGCCCCGGCGAGATGGATAACCACCATTCCTGGACGGATTCCACCACTTTCCACTAGCCGTTTAGCCAAAGGCTCGACCTGCGCGTCGGGAACAGCCAGAATCAAGATCTCAGCTTTGGAAGCAACTTCGTCCTCGGACAAAATCGGTATTCCAGGTAGCATCGCGTCAGCCCGGTCAACTGCCTGTTCTGACCGAGCCGCGACACCAACTATTTGGGCGCCCGATGCCCGCAAAGCAGAGCCGATGGCGGGACCGACATTCCCCATCCCAATGATGCCTACCGATACGCCGTTACTCACTGCCGTCCTCGTACTCTTCGCCGTCATTTCGAGCCTGTGTATGCACCCGTTGGAACCATTTTTCGGCCGGTTCCCCCGATCGTTGCCGGTGGCTGCGCTCCACTAGTTCATCACGAATCTGAGCCGCCCGAACAACAGGCAGGTGCGGCACCGACGTACCCACTGGTCCGGGTACCAGACACATGCGGATATCACTGACTCTAAGGGATCTTTCCAACGGGCCTTGGAACTGGGCGATGGACTGGATCCTCTCGTAAGGAATGAAAGAGGTCGTCCTCGTCATCCAGCCGTCGCGAATGACCGCACACGTGTGTGTCAGGGCGACACCCCGCCGTCGCCACACCAGCGGGTCCAACAGTCGGGCCCCGCGAGCGATCCCAACAAAAGATGGCGACCCACTTTTCCCTTGAAGTGCTTCGGCAAAGAAAGCAGTTGGATCCTCAACCCCTAGGTCAGGCAAGACTAACCAGACGGCGAGCATAGCTTCCGCCCTCGTCCCCACAGGTAGGAGGACGTGGGAAACTGCAGATTTGTTCGAGGGCGATTCTTGGCGGCCGGTTGCCTGAGTAATGACGACCCTGTACCAGCCGCGATGACGCCAAAGAATGGGCTGCCTGATTTCGACAGCATGAACGCGTCGGGGCGGGATCGTTTCCGCGCGCTGCTCTAACAGTCCCCGCCGGATTCGTATCCCATCGGGGCTGACCGCCACTTGAAAATTAAATTCCCCCGCAAACTGGGACCAAAGAACAGCTACCGAAACAATGATCATCGGCAGCCAAATTGGCAACAGCCCGAACAGGGCGGCGCCGGCAAAATTCAACGCAATGATAGTGATCGCCGCTGCCGAGGCGATCAGGAAGATCAGTCCACCCACGAATATTGGGCTCAGCAAGAGTGAGAACACCAACGTCGGCGTGGAGACAGCGTAGACAGTGTTTTCCCCAGCCTCAACGGCCGGTTCTTCTTTAGGTTTGCCTGCGGCTCGGGCCAGAATGTCAGCTCGAAGCGCCGTTAGTGTGGAAGTTGGCAGGTATTCAACCTTCAAAGAAGAATCGCCGCCCCCGGCTGCCTGTATGTTGAGCCGCCCTAATCCGAATATCCTGCCTAGAAGAGGGTGGGTGACATCAACTGCCTGGATCCTTTCTAGGCGCACGTAACGTTGCCGGCGGAAGACAATGCCAGCCCGCAGCCAGACGGCCTGATCGGTGAGCGCATACGTCATGGCGCGCCAAGCCAAGTATGAGTAGAGGCCGATCACGACCAGCACTAAAAGGACGGATCCCAAGAAGACCAAGACGACGCGTCCAACCCCGACACGTGATGCGAACTTTTGTAGTTCCAGAATAGATTCCAAGTTTTGGAAGGCGATTAGAGCCACCAGAATTGCGAACGCACGCCAGCTGGTTAAAGCGGGTGTCAGGGGGCTAACTCTTCTCCAGGCATCGGAAGGTACGCCCTCTTCCGCGGCGCCTTTACGGGAAGCTGCCATCACAATCCGGAAAGGTTATACGCGCCGTTAGCGACGAGCAGGTCGCGCAGACGAGCGGCTTGTTCAACTGGAAGACCATCGAGTGCAGCGTCGGTGTGGGCAGAGGCGGTGTGCAGCTGGATGCGAGCGATTCCGAGCTTGCGGGCGATTGGGCCTTCTTGAATATCAACGTACTGAATACGCCCGTAAGGAACTATGTCGAGACGTCGGAACATGATTCCGCGCCGCACCAGAAAATCTGTATCTGACGTGGCGAACCCTATTGCCCGCACCTGTCTAGGAATCAGCCATAAAAGCCAGAGAAACACTAGAACGACTGCCCCTACCCCTGCGTAGAACCAGGGGGATAGCGCAAGAGCCAAGACAGTAAATGCCGCCGCAGGTACAGCACACGATAGTGTGGCACCCACGATCCGCACAGTAGCTAGAGAGCGGGACACCTGTTCGAAGTTCACGTCCTCCGGGGCTAGTGCATCTGTCATCTGCGCTTCTCTCTTTGAATAGATTCAGTGACCGCACCGCGGCACATCGGTAAAACTAACACCTTCTAGCGGACGGTACTACGATTGCCGACATGGCCGCGTGTACCGCACAAAGATCGGGGGTGGGATAATGAGATCGGTTACCCCCATGTGGCTGTACGCCGCCCTGGATGATGCCCTGGTTCAAATCGGCGCAACCGCCGATGCGGCTGAACGCAAACAACTAGTTGACCGGGTAATAGCTGCCTGGAATCTTGACGGGCGCAGCTATCACAACGCGCGATACCTGGCCTATATATTTGAACGTCTTGACGATCTTGAAGGTGCTACGAGTGAGCCCGAAACCCTCCGGGTAGCGGCGGCCCTTCGCGGAGCATTGGAAGAGCCCGGTTGGGAAGAGTCTGCCAACCATCGAAGTCCCGCTGCCGTACCCGCCATGGTGAGTGTCTCTGACCTAGTGGACTTAGGAGTACCAAGGGAACGCGCCTTACGAGTCGATGCCCTGATATCACAGCTTGCCTCTCACAACCCAGACGCGGACGATCTGGAGGCCCACCTGTTGGTCGATGCTGATCTAGCGGCACTAGCCGCTCCACCGCAGGAATATCGCGAGTTTCTATCGCATCTTCGCGAAGAAGTCCCCCACCTATCAGAGGTTGACTATCTGCGGGCTCGGCGTGCAGTACTTCGTCACCTCTTAGACCGCCCCCGCATCTTCTCCACTCCCCTGGCTTCTCAGTGGGAGGACGGGGCTAGAGGAAACTTGGAAGCCGATTTGGTTGCCACGAAAGCAAAGCTCTCTAAGCTCAGTGGTGACATTGAAGAAGAGCACGAACATACTGCTCGGAAACAGCAAGAAAAACCGCGTACCAGAAGTAAAGAATCGAGGGTGCTAAGGATTTCGCGCGCCCAGAAATTCGCACGCATGGATGGCGAATCCCGAACCGCTCAAACCCCGATGCCTCCGGCGATCCCACCCCGCACGACACCTCCGGAAGGTCCCGTGAAAGGTGAAGAGCCGCAAACGGTTCGTCCAGAGACAGAACCGGACTACGCCTCAGACACGTCCACCTTGGAATCCGTTGCCGACCTGATAGAAAACAGCCGCCCTCGCCAACCGCGGAACTAAAGCATCTATCCCCACCGCAAGCGCACAGCGGGTATCCCCAACATCAGAATTTCCGCGTTACGGAGAGCTTGGAATACCGCAGACTCGGTGTACCCGTGGGACGCAGCACCCCACACAGGACACAAGGAGTTCCGTGACCGTATACAACGTAGATGCCGCACAGATAGCGGCCGCATCCGCTTCAGCGAATCAAACTGCAGATAATATTCGCGCAGCTGTCGCCTCCATGATGGCGCAGCTAACCGGACTGGAGGCGACCTGGGGTGGGGCGGCCTCCGCCTCTTTCCAAAGCGTCATCGCCCAGTGGCAAGCCACGCAAGTTCAAGTCGAGGCTGCCTTGGAATCAGTGGGGGTGGCTCTTGCCCAAGCGTCATCCACTTATAGCGATGCTGAGAGTGCTGCCACAGCTCTCTTCGCCGGCGCATAAGGGCAATTGCAAAGGACCGGCAGGGAATCCCTACCGGTCCTCAGCACTGCTTAGAGCAATGGGTGCACTAGATCTAGTACATTCCACCCATCTCGTCAGCGCCAGCGGCTGGCGCAGCTGGTTCAGGCTTGTCGACAACAACAGCCTCTGTCGTCAGGAACATTGACGCGATTGAAGCGGCATTCTGCAAGGCAGAGCGCGTCACCTTCACCGGATCAGCAATGCCTTCGGCGAGCAAGTCACCGTATTCACCGGTGGCCGCGTTCAGCCCTTCACCTGCGGGCAGGTTGCGGACGCGATCCACGACGACGCCACCTTCAAAGCCAGCGTTGGTAGCGATCTGGCGGACTGGCTCGGCAACGGCTGCCTTCACAATCAGGACGCCGGTTTCTTCATCACCCTGTGCGGAGACGTTGGGCAGAACCTTTTCGGCGGCCTGCAGCAGTGCGACACCACCGCCAGCGACGATTCCCTCTTCAGATGCCGCGCGGGCGTTACGGATCGCATCTTCGATGCGGTGCTTGCGTTCCTTGAGTTCCACCTCGGTCGCCGCACCGGACTTGATGATGGCTACGCCGCCCGAAAGCTTCGCGAGACGTTCAGAGAGCTTCTCTTTGTCGTATTCGGAGTCAGAGTTTTCAATCTCTGTACGGATCTGCTTGACGCGTGCTTCCAAGGCGTCCTTGTCACCGGCACCGTCGACAATCGTCGTTTCATCCTTGGTGACAGTTACCTTGCGGGCCGACCCCAGGGTATCTAGGTCAGCGGTCTCTAGTGAGAGACCAACCGTCTCGGAAATCACGGTGCCACCAGTCAGAATGGCGATGTCCTGCAGGATGGCCTTGCGACGGTCACCGAAACCAGGTGCCTTGACCGCAACGGACTTGAAGATGCCGCGGATCTTGTTGACCACCAGGGTTGCCAGAGCTTCGCCCTCAACATCTTCGGCAATGATCAGCAGCGGCTTATTGGTCTGCATGACCTTTTCCAGCAGGGGCAGCAGGTCCTTGATAGATGAAATCTTGCCTTCAACCAGCAGGATGTAGGGATCTTCAAGAACCGCTTCTTGACGTTCAGCGTCAGTCACGAAGTAGGCCGACAGGTAGCCCTTGTCGAAACGCATCCCTTCGGTGGTTTCCAGGGTCGTGTCGAAAGAGTTGGTCTCTTCCACGGTCACAACGCCTTCGGCGCCGACCTTCTCGAATGCTTCGGCGATGAGCTTGCCAATTTCCTCGTCGTTAGCCGAGATGGAAGCAGTCGCTGCGATCTGATCGGTCGTTTCGATCGGTGTCGCCGCATTGTGCAGCTCTTCGACGATCTCAGCAACAGCGGTTTCAATACCCTTCTTGAGGGCTAGCGGATTGGCGCCGGCGGCAACGTTGCGCAGGCCTTCACGAACCAGTGCTTGGGCAAGAACAGTTGCCGTCGTGGTTCCGTCACCGGCCACATCGTCGGTTCGCTTGGCAACTTCTTTGACTAGCTCCGCACCGATACGTTCGGTGGGATCCTCAAGTTCGATTTCTTTGGCGACTGAAACACCATCTTTTGTGATGGTGGGTGCGCCCCACTTCTTGTCCAGCACGACGTTGCGGCCACGCGGACCCAGCGTCACCTTGACAGTATCGGCGAGCTGGTTCAGCCCACGCTCCATACCCCGACGTGCTTCTTCATCGTGAGTAATGATCTTGGTCATCTATGTGTCCTTCTGAATTTTCCAGTCTGACTTCGCAGTCTGTTCTTCACGCTGGCAGTGGTGCCCGCGACGGACGGATTTCCGACAGGGTCCTAGCCGAATCGGAGAATCCTCACCAACTACCTCTGATTTTCACTCCCTAAGGGAGAGTGCTAACCACAAGTTTGGCACTCTCCTTGCGAGAGTGCAAGACGACCAAGCGGTCCCGAGCCTCAATTGGCGAGGAAAACCACGATCTGACCCGGCGCTTCGGTGAACCCACCCTCAGCCACATTTGCGATACCAAGCGATGCGGCTAGCGACTGTGCTGTTGCCTGCTGGTCGGCGTTTGCGTAAAAGACGGTGTTCTGGTCCGTGGGCCAAGAGTTGGCGTTATCCGCCCGCACGTCGGTGAACCCCGCGTTCATAACTTGGGCGGCTATTTCACCGGCATACCCGGCAACCCCGGTTCCGTTCAGGACTGCAACTGGCGTGGCGTGATTGACGTTCCCACCTGTTTCAGGCAAATCCGGACCAGAGGAGTTGTCATGGGCAGCCTCATTGGGATCATCTGGGGCGGCAGTCGGTACCTCGGATGGTGGTACCACGACCTCTTCCACCACTTCTTCTTCGATCGTGACGCCGTCGGACTGAGTCACCTCGGATTGACCCACAACTTCCAAGAGTTCCTCTTTAGGCACGTTGCGTTGGATCAGCGTTGCCACCCCCCACGCTAAGAGGGGCACCACAATGAGAATGATAAGAAAAGGCAGCACGGGCGCCCATCGGCTACGGGTGCGTCGGTGCACCCCGACAGGGCTATCTTGGGGCACTTCGTCGAAGTCGTCTTTAGGATACGTTTCACTCACACCAGCAGCCTACCGGTCAGCCAGGCTAAACATGGTGCGACAGGCCTACCATGGGAATCGTTAATCTCCAAGGAGGAACAATGCCCCCACCGCCTCTTAACCAAGTCATTGATCCCGGATGGGCTGAAGCCCTAGCCCCGGTAGAGGCGGATCTACGCGAGCTGGGCAAGAAGCTACGCGACGAAAACGCTGCCGGGCGCCCATACCTTCCCGCTCCGAACAATGTGTTGCGCGCTTTCACATATCCGTTTCAGGACGTTAAAGTCCTCATTGTTGGACAAGACCCATACCCGACGATCGGCAACTCTATTGGACTTGCATTCGCAGTTGCGCCCGGTGTGGCCGTACCGGCTTCGCTCCGGAATATCTACCAAGAACTGTCCGCAGATCTGGATTGCCCGCCAAGAACCCACGGTGATCTGACGTCTTGGGCCGAGCAGGGAGTTTGCCTCTTGAATCGGGTGCTGACGGTCGAACCTGGAAAGCCAGCATCACACCAAGGATGGGGTTGGGAAAAAATCACCGACCAAGCGATTCGCGCCCTAGTCGAGAGAGAAAAACCTCTCGTCGCAATTCTCTGGGGGCGCCAAGCTCAAGCTATGCGGCCTCTACTTGAAAACACTCCCACAATCGAATCTGCTCACCCATCCCCACTGTCCGCGCGCCGCGGCTTCTTTGGGTCCCGACCGTTTTCGACGGCCAACAGGCTGTTAGAAGACCAAGGAGCAACACCAATCCAGTGGTGCCTGCCCTAATCCCCGAATAGCGGGCCGCCGTCCTCGGACTCTTCGTAATCGTCGGTCCGAAATTCCGTCATGTCGTCATAGCCGGAGAGAACCTCGTCTTGAGGTCCGCTAAGCAGCACCGCTTCATCCCGTTTCGACGGCATCACATTTTGCAGGTAGTCCGCAATCACATCGTCGAGGGCGACGTCGCTTTGCCTTTGTTGTCCCAGATACCAGCGGTGCTCCAAAATCTCGTGGAACACTTGCGCCGGTTCTAGCTTTCCCGACATTTCTGGCGGGATTGCGCCAATGACGTGGTCGTACACATCGTTCGTCCACGAACGTGCCACATGTTCTAGGCTCAGATTCCAAAGCCCATTTACCGCCCGGTACGTTTCGATATCTTCGAGCATGCGCCGTGCTTGTAGCTCTTCCACATCCATACCGGTTAGGCGCATGATCTGGCGGTGATAATGCCCGGCGTCGACGACCTTCGGTTGGATGATCAGGCGGTCCCCGTCGGGATCGGAAGTCATCGTAAGCTCGCCGACACTGAAGCCAAGCGCAGCAAGGCGGTCGATCCGTTCTTGAACGCGCCAGCGTTCGTCTGCGTCGATTAACTCTTCCCCAGTGAGCTCTTCCCAAAGCTGGTTGTATCGATCTTGGATCCGATTACCAATCTCAATCGGATCATCATCTTCGGGCAGGAAACCGCCGGCCTGCAGATCCATTAGCTCGCCAATAATATTAGTGCGGGCGAGGTCGACATCGTAATTTCGTTGCCCACTGGTGAGCTCGGGGTGCAGTTCCCCGGTTTCAGCATCAACCAAATACGCAGAATACGAACCCGCGTCCCGTCGAAATAAAGTATTCGACAAAGAGACGTCGCCCCAGTAAAAGCCCAGCAAATGAAGACGCACCAAAAGTACAGCCAGAGCATCCAGTAGGCGGTCAACCGTATCAGAGGTGATCTGCCGGCTAAACAGGGCTCGATAAGGCAAAGAGAACTGCAGATGTTCAGTGATGAGGACGGCGTTTAGCTCTTCACCGTCTCTGCCTTTACGTCCTGTCACCACCGCGGTGGGCTGCACAGAAGGCGATTCCATCCGGGAGAGATCACGAAGCATTTCGTATTCGTGATGCGCGACGGTTTCACCAATCTCTTTGACGGCGATGACACGATCAGACAGATTGACGAAACGCACTACGTGGCGAGATATACCGCGTGGCAACGCAGCCAAGACGTCCTCGGGCCATTCTTCCAAGGGGAGGTCCCAGGGAAGATCAAGTAGGGCCGGGTCTACGTTAGCCGCAGTAATCTGCATCTGCTTGCCACCGTCCCCTTCTTCCGATGTTCTGCCGCCGCGAAAAGCTCAAGGACAACCAATGTAGTGCAGGGACACGTTGTAAACGAAGTTGAGGGCCAGGTGGTCTGCACCACCCGACCCTCTTTCACAAGCAACACCTCTTGCGGACTAGGACGGCAGACGAACGCCGGTTGCCTCGGAGAAGTTGTGCTGTTGGCCTTCGATGATCTCTACCCGCATCTTCGAACCCCCGGCAGGTGCCGAGTTCGGGGGTACACGGACGACGACCTGCTGACCGCCAACATCGATGGCCCCGGTGTTGTCACCGGTTCCTTCCATGTGACCGTAAACGAACGCGTCCGATCCGAGTTCTTCGACCAAGTCGACAACAATCGGGATGCCGGTAGCAGCATTGTTGTCGATGACGCGCAGACCTTCGGGACGGAAACCGATGACGATCTTGCCCTCATCAGCCGGGGTGACGGCGGCCAGGGTGGCGGCGGACAATGGAACGCGTGCACCGGCGAGAACCGCATGCGTGCCGTCGATCGTGAAGGTTGCCAGGTTCATCGCCGGGGATCCAATGAATCCAGCGACGAACTTGTTCGCCGGCTCATCGTACATTTCGCGTGGCGTGCCAACCTGCTGGAGTATTCCGTCTTTCATTACCGCAATCCGGTCACCCATGGTCAGGGCTTCCGTCTGGTCGTGCGTCACGTAGACGGTAGTTACGCCCAGGGAGCGCTGCAGGGACGCGATCTGTGTACGAGTCTGTACACGCAGCTTCGCATCGAGGTTGGAAAGAGGTTCATCCATCAGGAAGACCTGAGGCTTACGGACGATCGCGCGACCCATCGCTACACGCTGACGCTGACCACCGGAAAGCGCTTTCGGCTTACGCTCTAGATAGGGTTCAAGATCGAGAATCTTGGCTGCTTCATCAACGCGCTTGCGGATTTCTGCCTTCGGCTCCCCAGCGATCTTCAACGCGAAGCCCATGTTGTCGCGTACCGTCATGTGGGGGTATAGAGCATAGTTTTGGAAAACCATCGCGATGTCGCGGTTCTTGGGTTGAACATCTGTGACGTCGCGGTCACCAATGAAGATGCGGCCAGAGTTCACATCTTCCAAGCCGGCCAGCATACGCAGAGAGGTCGACTTTCCACAGCCCGATGGGCCGACTAGGACTAGGAACTCCCCGTCTGCAATGTCTAGGTTCAGTTTGTCAACGGCGGGATGATCGCTTCCCGGATAGATGCGGGTTGCGTTATCAAATGTTACTGATGCCATGTCTTATTCCTCCACCGGCAGGTACGTGCCGGACGATCCGTGGTAGAGATCCGCAGGTGTCTTCGACGACACCCGAGTTTGCGCTTCCGCCGCGCTAACTCCTGTGAACAATAGCACGAGATAGACGTTTTTCGGCCTAATATTGTCCAAATGGTGGGCTATGAGACTTCCTCTCGGTGGATTGGCGGCTACCACCTCTTGACTGAGATCGGACGCGGCGGAACCGGCACAGTTTGGCAGGCGGAAGACGACGGTGGAAACCGCGTCGCCCTCAAACTTCTGCACCCCTCAGTGGCGGGTACCGAAGCGGCACGCACCCGACTGCTCCGCGAAGCCCGGCTGGTGAACCAAGTCAAGTCAATCCACGTAGCGCGCGTCTTAGACGTGGAAGCCGAAGCGTACGCGCCCTTTGTTGTCACCGAACTAATCGAAGGACCCACCTTAGACGCAGAAATCACCAGGTTGCCGTACCGCGCCCCAGATGCTGCTCAACTGGGTAGCGAACTGGCCGAAACCCTCCAAGCGGTGCATGCGGCTGGAATCGCCCATCGCGACCTCAAACCATCGAACGTCATCCTGACAAGCACGGGGCCTACCCTGATTGACTTCGGCATCGCCCATGGGGAGGGCGACACACACCTTACTCAAACCGGAGCGATAACCGGAACCGCCGGGTACGTCAGTCCCGAGTTGCTACGGGGTGAGGATGAGCCAAACCTGCAGCTACTGCAAGCAGGGGACTGGTTTGCTTTGAACGCCCTCCTTCTCAAGTCCATGACTGGACGCCCTCCTTTTGGAAGTGGAAGAGTCGAAGTAGTGTTGCAGCGGGTTATCACCGGGCAGCCCGATACGGACGGTCTCGACCCGCAGGTTGCCGAAGCGTTTCGGCACGCGTTGTCCCCATCACCTGCGCAGCGTTTGCAAACAGCTGACCTGCTGGCTCGTTTATCGGGATTTCCGCTGGCGCCATACGCATCGACGCTACCTTTTGAGGAAACCGCGCAGGTCAGTCAACCAACTACGCTCATGCCCGCGTCTTCGCCTACGTCAGCAGGTCCCTGGAGTATTCCACCGACTCCCAAGCCGCGCGGTTCCAGTGGGCCGAGCGGTTGGTTGTTCACCTTGGGCTTCTTAACGATCTTGTCCGGCTTGGCGGCACTGTGGCGGTTACCGGGCGTGGTCGCGTCAATCGCTATCATCGCTCTGTGCCAAGTCGTAGGCCAAGTTGCCCTAGATACTTGGCAGCGGCAGGCCGCGAATCGGAGTGCGACGAGACAACGGTTCCTGCTTGTCCCCTGGTTTGCATTACGGGCTTTGTGGCTGGCGATTCCCGGCGTACTTGTCGGGGGCGCCGCCGCATATTTGACGTTCGCGTTGTCGTCACTGCAAGCAGGTCAATCGTGGAACCCCAGCGCCGCGATCGCCTGGGTTTCTCATGTGGACGAGGGCGGGACGTGGACAACCCTGCTGGCTTGGTTCGCCCTCACCGTTGGATTGTCGGCGTATTGGCTACTTCCGTCGTCACGCGCAGCACGAGTGGGAGTTGAACGTTGTACCGGCTTCAACCGATGGCCCGGACAGTGGCGATGGCTTGCTGCTTTGATGGCGATTGCCCCCGCCACCACCGCTGTCATCTGGGTTTTCCAGCATTAGGCGGGCCTCCCAGTTTCTTGGCGTCTCTAGGGATTTTTTCTCAGGACGGCTATCCTAAAGCACAGTCCTGACAACATTTTGTAACAACAAAGGATTGCTACATGGCAAAGAAGAAGGCGGGCGCGGCTGTCGACCCAACGCGTGAGAAAGCCAAGCAGCTTCGTGAGGCACAAGCTAAAGCGGATAAGCGCACACGCAACATCATCATCACGCTCGTGGGGGTGCTGATACTAGCCATCGTCGTGGCGATTGTTTTTGTAGTGGTAAACCGCCCTACACCAGAAAAGCACGCTGCAGATCTACCCGCGCAGTTCAGTGAGGGACAGCCGATCATTGTCTCTTCCGAAGGCGTGGGGGTAGAGAATCCCGCTGCTGAGAACCTGACCCTGTACTTCGACTACACCTGCTCAGCTTGCACGCAGCTGGAGCTCGCTTTGCGGCCACATCTTATCGACGCAGCACTAGCGGGAGATTACAACCTAGAGCTGCAGCCGGTGATCACCTCTGGCGGCGCGTACAACGTGGCCGCGACGGCTGCGTCTCTAGTGGTGGCGGCGGAAGCGCCTGACTTGTTCCTCCCTCTTCATGAGGCACTTACTGACTACTTCTACGAGTCAGCGATCTCTGCGGGTGACACGACCTATCAGAACTTGAGTGCTTCGGACGAAAAGGTTGCGGAGATTGCCTCAGAAGTAGGCGTCCCAGAAGACTTGATAGCGAAATTCAACTCGGCGGCAGCATCGGCATACCTAGACAAGGCCACGCAAACTTGGATCGATGCCGACATCGCTGACCGCACTCAGGTGGCAACGCCAGAGTTCGTCGCGCACAACACGAATATCGATTATGCTGGCGACTCGGCTGAAGAAGTCATGGCTCTTTTGAAAGAGGCAGTGGCCAAGTAACGGGTCGTTTTGACGGGCGCCCTCAAAAAGGGCAGACTTATGCCCGCGCCGCCTTAGCTCAGTTGGTAGAGCAGCTGTCTTGTAAACAGCAGGTCAGGAG
>CAYFWE010000011.1:0-43894 GCA_964346745.1 uncultured Actinomyces sp.
GCCGGTGCCGGAGGTGCAGGCGGGGCAGGTGGCGCGGGCGGGGCTGGCGGAGCGTAGCTAGGCGGCGTGGGCGGTCCGGCTGGCATTGATCGCGCTGGGGCGGGAGCCGCCGGAGCAGCCGGAGCCGGAGCGGGGGCCGCCGGTGCCGGTGCTGGCTTCTCTTCCTTCGGCTTAGCGGCAGGCGCTGCCGGTGCCGCAGGCGCCGCACCAGCTGGTTGCGAGCCAATCCGGGCGATGACCGTGCCTACATCGACTGTGTCGTCTTCGCCGACGAGGATCTCTACTAGGTACCCGGCTGCTGGCGAGGGTACTTCTGAGTCCACCTTGTCGGTGGCAACTTCAACAATTGGTTCGTCAGCGTCGACTTCATCGCCGACTTCCATCAGCCACGCGGAAACCGTTCCTTCGGTGACCGATTCACCCAGGGCAGGCATCTTCACGTCTACCAGGTCCCCGGCTGGCGCTGCTTGCGCCGGAGCCTCTGGCTCACTGGGGGCTGGTGTTGAAGGCGCGGGCGCATCCTGTTCAGGGGCCTCTTGAGCCGGTGCTTCCTGCGCTGGTGCTTCGTCGGAGTCTGCCTCGTCAGGGTCACCAACTCGGGCGATGACGGTACCAACTTCTACGGTTTCATCCTCGTCCACCAAGATTTCAAGAAGCACGCCAGAAACAGGGGAGGGAACCTCGGAATCAACCTTGTCGGTGGCTACCTCAACAATTGGCTCATCTGCCTCTACGGTGTCACCAACGCTCTTGAGCCACGCGGAAACGGTACCCTCAGTTACCGATTCCCCTAGGGCCGGCATTTTGATGGTCTGTGCCATGTTCTATCCTTTTCTCCTACTTCGTGTCTCTAGTCGTGTGCGTGTAGCGGCTTACCGGCAAGAGCCATTGCCGCTTCGCCAATAGCTTCGTTTTGTGTCGGGTGGGCGTGGATGAACCGGGCCACGTCTTCGGGGTAAGCTTCCCAACCGACGATCATTTCGCCCTCTCCAATCTGTTCGGAGACGCGCGAGCCGATAGCGTGGAAACCAACGATGGGTCCGTCCTCAACCCCGACAAGCTTGATCAGGCCGCCGGTACCCAGGATGTTGGACTTACCGTTCCCAGCCAAGTTGTAGTTGACAGTCTTGATGTTTTCAGCCCCATGGGCTTCCTTCGCCTGCTCTTCGGTCATCCCTACAGAGGCGATTTCTGGTTCGGTGAAAGTAACGCGCGGAATCGTGTTTTCGTCCACTGGATCAGGGTTTAGGCCAGCGATCTGCTCTGCCACCATGATGCCCTGGATAAAGCCACGGTGAGCGAGTTGCAGTCCTGGAACAATGTCACCCACGGCGTAAACACCGGGGACGCCAGTGCGGCAGAGTTCGTCTGTGATCACAAATCCGCGGTCCAGAGTGACTCCGATTTCTTCGTATCCCAGGTCTTGGGTGACCGGGCCGCGACCAATGGCAACCAGAAGCAGATCGCCGTCGATCGTCTTTCCGTCCTCGGTCGAAACGTGAACCCCGCCCTCATCCTGAGTGACGCCTGAGAAGCGCGTGCCGAGGTGGAACTTGATGCCTCGCTTGCGGAATGCGCGCTCCAGGTTCTTGGAAATGATTTCTTCCTCATTGGGAACCAGGTGGGGGAGACCCTCCAGAATGGTCACTTCTGACCCGAAGGAACGCCAGGCTGACGCAAACTCGCACCCGATGACACCGCCACCAAGAATCACCGCGTGGCGCGGAATCCATTCCATCTGGAGTGCTTGATCAGAGGTGATTACGCGGCCTTCAATAGGCAGGCTGGGAAGAGTCCGGCTGTATGATCCAGTGGCCAGAATCAAGTTCTTACCGGTGATCGTTTTTCCGTCGACCTCGACCGTCGTGGGGCTGGTAACCCGTCCCCAACCGTGAATTACTTCAACCTTCCTGGAGGCCAGCAGCCCCTCTACACCGCGATAGAGCTTTTCGACCACGCTGTCGCGGTAAGAACCCACCTCTTGCATATTGATGCTGTCTAGATTGGCGTGAATTCCGATTTTGGCTGATTCGCGGATTGCGTCGGCGGTTTCGGCCACGTGCAAGTATGCCTTAGTGGGAATACAGCCATGGTGAAGGCACGTTCCCCCAACTTTGTCCCCTTCGATCAAAGCAACTGTGAGACCTAACTGGGCTGCGCGCAGTGCTGCTGCGTAACCGCCCGAACCGGCCCCAAGGATTACAACGTCGTAGTTTGCTTCACTCAAGTGCTCTCAACTCCTTGGCATGGACCATCAACCCCGGTGGTTGTCTTTACCTATTGTCCCACGTTGAGGCTCGAGTGCGTAGGTTGTCGGAAGAAAAGCACTCTTTTCGTCATTCTTAGCGCTTGAGGAGAGGAAAACCCGGGCCTAGAGTGTCGTAAACTGACAAATATGAGCAGTGATGCAGATTTTCCTGCACCCCCTGACCCTAATCGTGAGTTAGAAGACAACCGCGGAAGGGCCCGCGGCTGGGGACGGCTAGTGGTGGTGGCATTCTGGATTTGTGGAATCGTGTTGGTGGGGGCCGCTCTTATTCAGCTTTTTGAAGACCCAGGATCGCCCAAAGGCCCCCGATTCGTGACTTTATTTGCCGGGTTGGTCTATTTGGGGGCGGCGGTCGGACTGACCCACAATGGGCGGCGGATGAGGCGGATTGCGTGGGCATGTACCAGCGTTGCTCTGGCGGGGCCCATCATTGTCGGCTTGGCTCAAGTGGATGCCACCGATTCGGGGTTGCCCTGGTCCCCTTGGAATCATTTCGGTTTAGCCGTGGGGTTTGCGTCGATTTTGCTTCCGCTGATCGGCTTGGCCTGGCTGTGGTGGTCTAATCCCAGCCGCATTGTCCAAATTGCCGAGGGGGTTGAACGTCCGTCCCGTCGGGAGCGTTCACTGTCCGCCCGGGAACCCTAGTTGTCCCCAAGCTTGGTAGAGGGCGATGGCAGCCGAATTAGCCAGGTTGAGCGAGCGTGCGTTCGGAACCATATTTATGCGGACGAGGGCGGCCAGACGGTCATCAGCTAGTACCGGCTCAGGAAGGCCATCGGGTTCTGGCCCAAATAGAAGGCAGTCGCCTTCGATGTACTCCACTTTGGTGTAAGTCAACGTCGCTTGGCCGGTAAATGCGAACGTTCTTCCAGGAATCTCCTCTAATAGGGCGTCCAAGTCGGGATGAACTTTGACGTGCGCCAGATCGTGATAGTCGAGTCCGGCACGCCGCAGCTTGGTGTCTTCCATATCGAACCCGAGTGGTTCAACTAGGTGGAGCATTGCGCCTGTACAGGCGGCTAGACGTATCGCGGCCCCGGTGTTGCCAGGGATTCGAGGTTCAAAAAAGGCTATGTGGAGCACCGCGCCATTGTGCCACTTTTCAGGATGAGGACGAAACAGAGCATTTGACCCGAGCGAAATGAGTGCGACAAGAATTTTGGCACTCGCAGATGTCGGAACCTCCTCGTATGATCGAACATATGTTCGATTGGAGGTGTGTGGTGTCAGACCAGCAAGAACGACTGCGCCGCGCGCGGGCGGTTCTCATGCAGGCCGAACGACGGCAGGACGTTAAAAGTTCTTCCGAAACCTTCAAGGTCGACGAAGTGGGTCGCGGCGTTTATCACTTGGAAGTGGGGGCGGAAAACTTAGCGTTGGCTCTGGCGCAAGTAGCCCGTCCTGGACATTTTATTGCCGTAGTTGGCGTCGAAGACATTGCTTGGGAAGGGGTAGAAGAGTTAGGGGTGGACGTCAGCCACGTGGTGTTGATCCGCTCTACCGGTGACCAGGGGATGAAAGTCATTGGCAGCCTATTGGAAGGATTCAGTCTGGTTGTGGTGGGGGACGTGGCTTTGGCACCCAGATATCAACGGGCTCTGGCAGCGCGGGCTCGAACCTTAGGCGCCACTATTTTGTCAACTCAACCGTGGATTGGGGTTAGTGCTCCCTTATTCGATTCCTCTGTATTTATAGGCTCTCAAGGTCAGGGGAGTAACCCTCTTTTGCGCTACCGACAGGAAGCGTCATGACCGCCCCTTTACCCAGGTACATAGTTTTGTGGGTACCTAATTGGGAACTCAATTCCCTAGTGGTGGAAGTACCGCCAAATGCGGCAGCTGTCATTGTCAATCGGGGCAAGGTTCAAGTGGCCACCCCCACGGCTCAGGCGCAGGGAGTGCGGGTGGGAATGACACAGATAATGGCTCAGTACTGTAGTCCCGATCTGCTAGTGCTTCCTCCCGATAAAGAGCGTGAAAGCGCGGCTTTTGAAACTGTTTTACAAGTATTTGACGACTTTGCCGCCGGTGTGGTGGCAGTGCACCCGGGTTTGGCATTTGCTCCGGCACGTGGGCCGGCAAAATGGGCGGGTGGGGAAGGTGCCTTGGTTGGCGAATTGATAGAGCAGGTCGCATTGCAAACAGGGGCGGAATGCCAAGTGGGAATTGCGGACACTCTTGCCGCCGCTTTGCAGGCGGCACGCCAAAACCAAATTGTTGCACCCCAAGAAACCAAGCGGTTCTTAGACTCTCAAAACCTGCGGGTAATAACGCAGGATTTACCTCCGAAAATACGGGACAGCGTCAATCTGGAATTACCTGTCTTAACGGGACTGGGGATCCATACGGTGGGTGACTTGCGCAAGCTTGGAGCCAGCGCTGTAGTGAGTAGATTTGGGGCTAGTGGGGTGGTGCTCTGGCAACTAATAGAGGGGGGACAAGTTCCCCATTCATCCTTAGAACGCGCTACGGAAGAACTGCAGGTAAGCGTTGATCTGGATCCGCCCGCCCTCGCCAGTCAGCAGGCCCTAGTGGCTATTCGCCAGGCTGCGACCGCTTTGGCTGATTCTCTGGCTTATAAAAACCTGTATTCCTCTACCGTTCGGATCACTTTAGAACGTGTTAGCGGGGCATTGATAGAGCGAACTTGGACTTTGTTAGATGCTTCCTCATCTTCCCAAGTGGGCAAACGCATAATGTGGCAGATGCGGGGAATGACCGACTCGATGACTTCTCTTGACTCTTCGGAACAACACGCTTTGAAGAGTATTTCTGTTACCGCCCTACACCCCGTGCACACTCCAGAAATTGATCCGCTGTGGGGCGGCTCCCAGACTTTACGTAAAGCCAGTCGTGCGGTCGAAGAAGTGCAGGCCCTTCTAGGGGATGAAGTTGTTGTGATTCCGAAGCTTCACGGCGGTTTTGACCCTCGTTCTCGACTAAGTTTTAGTGTGTGGGGAAACGAAAGCCCACAGTTCCCACCTCGCGACGCTCCCTGGGAGGGGCGCGTCTCTACTTCCCCCATAGTCCTCTTCACCCGCGCACCTGAAGCTCTGCTGGTGGGAAAGCGGCGGGACGGGACCGTGGGGCGGATTTGGGTAAATCAAAGGGGTGAACTCAATGGGGAGCCTCAACATCTGATGGTCTTTGAAGAACATCCTGAACTTCCCAGCGGGGATCATTTATTGCAGGAAGTCAAAACGGTCTGGATGGTGCGCGGCAGATGGTGGCAAGCACACGATGAAAGACACCGGCCACGTTGTTACATGCAAATTGGGCGAGTCACTGGTCCTGACTTGCTCTTAGTACAAAAGAGAGGGCAGTGGTGGGTCGAAGGCATCTATCCGCGGGAAAATCTGACTGCTCGCTGATCTGACTACACTTCGATGCGGAGGGAACATGGCAAAGCTTTATTTTCGCTACGGGGCGATGAACTCGGGCAAGTCAACGGCACTCTTGCAAGTCGCCTATAACTACGAAGAACGTGGTCAGCGCGTTCTTCTTGCTAAGCCGGCCATCGACACCAAAGGGGATGGGCAAATACTCTCTCGCCTCGGGGTCTCGCGGGAAGCAGATTTTCTAATCACCCCCGAAGACGATGTGCATGAACTATTTGTCCGCCACGCCCGTGGGGAAGATCCAAACGCTCTCGTCTCTGCAGTTCCCTATATCGCTCCGGTGGCTGCCCTACTGATAGACGAAGCGCAGTTCCTGACAGGTAAGCAAGTGGAAGAGCTTCTAAAAATCGCTACGGTTGATGACGTTCCCGTGCTGACGTATGGCCTGCGAACAGATTTCCAAACCCAAATCTTCCCTGGCTCTCAGCGCCTCCTGGCAATTTCCCATACTCTCGAAGAACTCAAAACTATTTGCCGGTGTGGGCGCAAAGCCATCTTGAATGGACGTCAGGTAGGCGGCCAGTTCATCTTTTCAGGGGATCAAGTATCGATAGATGGTGATGGAGTTAGTTATGAAGCACTATGCGCTCAGTGCTACTTGGAAGAATCCGGGGGATCTCTAGGATAGAGACCCCAGTGGCGATCGAACAGGTGTTCGATAAAATGTGTGGGTGGGGAACTACCGGTATGCCGAGCTACACGCGCACAGTGCTTTCACGTTTCTAGAAGGCACTGACCTTCCGGCAGCCCTAGTCGATACTGCTTGCCACTTAGGTTTATCTGGTCTAGCGATCTTGGATGTAGATGGAATGTATTCCGCGGTCCAAACCGCTCAAGCCGGCCGCAATGCCGACCTTCCCATTGTTTATGGTACAGAGATAACGTTAGCGGCAGGTCAACATTTTCCACGATCCCTGCGGCTGCCCCTGCTGGCTACCTCTCAAGCCGGATACCGAAGTCTTTGTGAACTCTTGAGCTCTCACTTTTTAGAAGAAGAAGGACGTCGGGAAGCGGCCCTAACCCTAGAGGAACTGAACTCTCACCAAGGACATATCTTCGCCCTCACCGGCACGGCCAATGGCCCGATACGCTCAGCCTTAAAATCGGGTGGAATAAAAGCAGCCCTGAACGCCCTTGATGAACTAATTGACGTTTTTGGAAAAGAAAACATCGGGGTTGAAGCGAGCCTACAGCCCTACGATTCACCGGAACTTGCAGACGACCTAGCCAATCTTGCTGCGCGCCGGAACCTGCCCCTAATAGCCACGGGAGCAGTACGCTGTTCCACCCCCCACCAGCAACCTTTGGCTGATGTTCTCAGCGCTACTCGGCTGAACTTGCCGCTCGACAAAGCCGAACCCTATCTGCCGGCTTGGCGAACATTCTTGCGCAGCGAAACCGAGATGCTGCGCATCCACCATCGACACCCAGAAGCAGTTCGCAACGCGGGGGAACTGAGCGCGCACTTCAGTTTTGATTTCCAAATTTTAGACCCCGGCTTACCTCACTTTCCCGTTCCATCCGACCATACGGAAGAAAGCTGGCTGCGCCATATGACCTATATGGGAGCCAAAGAACACTACGGGTCTCGCCAAGATTATCCCCAAGCATGGCAACAGATAGATCATGAGTTGGAAGTCATCACCCAACTCGGTTTTCCCGGATACTTTTTGATAGTTAAAGACATCGTGGATTTTTGTCAACGAAACAATATCCTGTGTCAAGGACGTGGATCCGCAGCAAATTCCGCTGTCTGTTATGCGCTGGCCATCACTGCAGTGGATGCGGTGCGCCACCAAATGCTATTCGAACGTTTTCTATCTCCTGAACGATCAGGTGCTCCCGATATCGACCTCGACATTGAAGCTAAAGAGAGGGAACGGGTCATCCAGTACGTGTATGAACGATTTGGGCGTCGCAATGCGGCCATGGTCGCTAACGTAATAACGTATCGACCCAAGTCCGCTGTTAGGGATTCAGCCCGAGCGTTTGGCTTTCCCGAGGGTCAGGTCAACCGGTGGTCAAAGCTCACTAGCCGGTCGCGACGCAGCGCCGCCAAAGGGGGAGCGTTAGATAATAATGCGGCCTCTGCAGTGCCAGAGGGTGTATTGCAAATGGCTTCCCAGTTGCAACGACTGCCCCGACACATGGGGATTCATCCCGGGGGAATGGTACTGACCCGCTCACCGGTGTCGGAAATATGTCCGGTTCGCTGGGGGGCAATGGAAGGGCGCACCGTTCTGCAATGGGATAAAGAAGACTGCGCTGATGCGGGTTTGGTCAAATTCGACCTACTCGGCTTGGGCATGCTCACCGCTTTACGCCGGTGCTTCAACTGGCTAAATAATGAAGAGCCGCAATACCAGCAAAAGCCTTTGACCCTGCATACTTTGCCGGAAGAAGAACCACGGGTTTATGACCTGCTTTGCGCCGCCGACACGGTTGGCGTATTCCAGGTTGAATCAAGAGCCCAAATGAACACACTGCCACGTCTGAAACCACGCTGTTTCTACGACATCGTCATAGAAGTAGCGTTAATCCGGCCCGGCCCGATTCAAGGACGCGCGGTTAACCCATACTTGAATCGAAAGAATGGACGTGAGCCGGTTACCTACCTGCATCCCCTATTGGAACCTGCGTTGAAGAAGACACTGGGAGTCCCCCTATTTCAAGAGCAGCTCATGCAGATGGCAGTCGATATTGCCGGTTTCACTCCCGGGCAATCGGATGAACTGCGTCGAGCTATCGGAGCTAAACGCTCATCTGACCGAATGGAAACACTAAAGCCAGCCCTGTTTGCCGGCATGTCTAAAAAAGGGGTTAGTGAACGGGTCCAAGAAGAGGTATTTTCGCAACTGCAAGGGTTTGCCGAATTCGGGTTTCCTGAATCCCACGCCTTCTCATTCGCATATCTTGTCTACGCATCTGCCTGGATGAAAGTCTTTCACCCAGAACACTTTTACGCTTCTATTTTGGCAAGTCAGCCCATGGGCTTTTATTCGCCCGCTTCCCTGATAGAAGATGCTAAACGCCATGGGGTGAAAGTTGCCCCACCAAGTGTCGTATTTTCAGACGTAATGACCCGCCCGCAAGAGATCCCCGCCCACATTGAACCTGATGCGCCCTTACCTCAACCAGATGAGCATGGGCTAGTTCATTTGAATGTAAACGCTGCCCTAGAAGTGCGATTGGGATTAGAAACAATCAAAGGCTTGGGCCAAGCCGCCGAACGGATAGTGGAGGCCCGCAAAGAAAAGCAGTTCACAAGCCTGGCAGATTTGGCCAGACGGGCACACTTGAGTCGCCCTCAAATGGAAAAATTGGCGGGCAGTGGGGCCCTGGATGATTTAGGTGTGTCACGCAGGGAAGGATTGTGGAGTGCCGGGGCGGTGACAACAACGAACTGGTACCAACCATTCATACCTGGAACCGAGGTGGGGTCGCATCCACCTTCACTACCAACGATGAGCGTCGCGGAGCAGGTAGCCGCTGACTATCGAGGAATGGGATTATCCACCACCCACCACCCTATGGTTTTTGTGCGTGAAGAATTACAGCGGAAGGGTGTTCTTCCCCTACACTCCCTCGCTACAGTCCCGTCGGGTAAAAAAGTGTGGATAGCCGGAATCATCACCCACCGCCAGCGTCCCAGCACCGCGGGCGGGACCACATTCCTGTCCATGGAAGACGAAACAGGATTGGCGAACGTGATCTGTTCGGTGGGGCTTTGGCGCCGCTACTACCAGATCGCCCACGAATCAGACGCAATGCTGATCCGTGGGCGAATAGAAAAAGGGGATGGAGCCATTGCAGTAGTTGCTGAAAAACTGCAAAAACTACCCATTCAAGTTAAGACATCACGCCGCGACTTCCGTTGACCCCTCACTTTGGGAAGAAGAGGAAGATTTCTTACCCGAAAAATGATTACGCCTCCTCTGCCACAGACTGGGTTTCTTCACGACCTCAGGGCCGTCACTGCTACCCGGCAAATCGGGTAGGGGACCCACGATTGGGGGATCCCGGTGGTACAGCGAAGAGAACACCGACCAGACGACCCCGATGATGGGGATCGCGATAATCGCTCCCAGTAGGCCGGCAACCAGTGTTCCGGACATAACGCCGATACCTACTACTACCGGGCTTAACGCGACCTGCTTACCCATGACTAGAGGTTGCAAAACGTGGCCCTCGAATTGGCCGATGAGGGCGATTCCAACCCCGACGAATACCGCCTTCATTACCCCTTCGGTTGCCAAGGCGACGATCATCGCCAAAACCATGGCAGCCGGAGCACCCACCATGGGGATCAAAGCACCGATCATCACCAGCACCGCCAGTGCCGGGGCCAGTGGTACACCGAGGATTTCCAAGAAAATCCAAGCCAGAACGCCGTCGATAAATGCGATGATGATGGTGCCGCGGCCATATCCAGCGAAGGTGCGCCAACCCGCCTGCGCGCCGTGGTTCCACTTGGCGCGAGCGTCAGTGGGAAGCAGGTTCAGGAACCACCGCCACATCTGCGAGCCTGACAAGAGGAAGAAGATCGTGATGAAAATGGCTAGGGCAAATGAAGTGAGCGCCAGAGCTACGCCACCGGCGTTCGACAAGACCTTGGTGGCCAAGTCTTGCCAGTTATGAACGACATACTCTTGACCCTTCTGAATCATCGAGATCATCCAGTCGTACACTTGGTCGCTGGTAAGCGTCACCCCAAGAGGTGTTTTATCGATGAACTCGACGATCATGTCGAGGCCATGACTCAACTGTTTAGCGAGATTTTGCCACTGGCCCGCCACGGACGTGACCACGAAGGTGAGCAGGCCCCCGAAGATCAGGAGTGTGCCAAGCAGAGCGAGTGCCACCGCTAGACCACGCGCCATATGCTTGCTGAGCTGGTTCACCGTCGGATTCAACAAGGCAGTAAGTACAAGAGCGACAAACACCGCGATGAACACGGCAGAAATCTTTGCCGTTGCGAACACGATCCCGGCGACCACCAAAGTGATGCCGATGATCGACCAAGATCCGATGCCAGCGTGTTTCAGCCACGGAGGTACACCGCCGGAGGAAGAATCCCCCGTTGAAGTAGATTTCAGAGCCGATTGTGCTTGCGGCGGTCGGTAAACTGCGCCCTTGGGCCGTCGATTAGAACTCACTGCCCGCTCCTTTTCAGCTTGCTTTGTGATCTGTCCATCATAATCTGCCTGTTTCCCCCTGTCGGATTGAGCGGCCACTGGCCAGACGGCTGAGCAGTGAATATATCGCCACTGGCCTTGACGAGACGTAAGATATAGGGGCAAGAAGGTGCAGGCGCAGAGTATCGGCGCTATCAGTCGACTGCGCGACGAAAGGACGGACACCGCTTCATTGAGTGAAGAGCCATCACAGACAGAGCGTCCACTTTCACGGGACCGCTCTGCTAACGGCATCGAGGAACGCGACAATCGCCGTTCCTTGGCTTGGCGTGTCTTTTTCGAAGCCAGCACTAGGCTGCAGGGATTGCTCGAAACCCAACTGAAGACCGGGGCCGGCATGTCTTTGTCGGACTACAACATCCTGCTGATGCTCTACGAGTCACCAGGTCAACGCATGAGGATGGGTGAACTTGCCGAACGCCTAGGCTACATACCTTCCCGGCTCACCTACCTGGTTGGAACTCTCATTAAAGCGGGCTGGGTAGAGAAGCAGCCCAGTGGCAAAGATCGGCGCGGATACGTGGCCGTGCTGTCTCAAGAGGGCATAGACGCTACCGAATTGGCATCAAGGATTCACCAAGATACGGTGCGGGAACTGCTCTTAGATGAGCTCACCGACGCGCATATCGATCAGATAGTTGCCGCTTTTGAACATCTTGACCTCCATGGACGCGACCGGAGCTAAGCCTCAGTCTGTTCCGCGTCTAGCCGGCTCGACTGCTTGATGGCTCGTTTCCGCCGCTTCACGACAACCACCGCGGTAATTGTCCCGATCACCGCTGCCCACGGAAGGACCACGATGGCTGCGTAGGCAACAACTTCAATCGAATTGAGGAACACTCGCCACGCTTTAGCGAAAGTGAATCCGGGTGCGTCCTGCGCGGTTGTGAACGACACCCACAGAGATGACATAGCCACCTGGTCTTCGAGCCATTCCCGCTGCGAGCGAAGTGAGTCTAGTTCAGCCTGCCTTTCGGTCAAACCGGTTTCTGCGGCAATCAGCTCATCGACCCCGCTGGCTTGATCCATAAGCTCTTTCAAGCGGGCGATGGAATCCTCTAGAACGGTGATCCGCGCGTCTAAGTCCAATACTTCTGAAGTCACGTCTTGGCGGTTGACCGAAGAATTCGAGACTTTCCCAAATTCGCCCAAACCGTTCATTACCTCTTGGAAGCGATCCTCGGGTATTCGGGCCGAAACGTAGGCTGACGGATCGCCCTCGAACTCAGAAGAGCTGTCTGATTCCACCAAGCCCCCCACTTCGACCACATGAGCGGCGAACCGCCGGGCTGCTTCAATCGGGTCACCCGAAACGATGGTCGCATCACCGCTAACAATGATGTGAGCACTGTCAACTTCGACCCCGTCCGCACCTGATACATCAACCTGGGTTTCTTCGCCGGCGGCCATTTGACTATCGGCGGTGGGGAAGCCCTCCGAAGAAGAGAATGAGTCGTTGGAGGGCGCCCCAGCGCAGGCCGCCAAACTCAAAGAAACGGCAATGCCCGCAGCGAGGGTACCGGGCTTCCAAAAACGGGATGTCATGCCCAAAGAATAAAGCGAGACGCGTCCCACAAACAGATCGAGGTCAAATCGGGGCGCAACTGTTACCAGTTACTTACCCGCCGCTAATCGCGACCCCTTTTCGACGGCGTTTCCGGCAGCCTGACTTACCCAAGAGACGAGGAATTCCAATGGGCCTCGTCGGTTCAGCAGCGTCAAGACCAGTCCCATCAACAGCAGCACCGCAGACTGCCACCAGAAAGTGCTGGCCAAGAATGGCACGACCGTAGACCAATAGTCCCCTTCTTGGACCAGAAACGTGAGGGCGAACGAGGTCATCACGATATGGAGCGTGTAGGCAGTTAGAGGAGTAGCCCCGGTTTTGATGATTGGCAGCAGAAGTAGGGGCCGCTTTTGTACACGACCGAAAGCGATGAAGAGAGCGCTGATTAAGACGAATGCCGCCCCTGCGGTCCGCATAATATCGGTTGTAGAGCCAGAGTGAGGGCTGGCAACTAACAGTGCGTCCCACCCCGGTGCATACGGCACTCCGTACATGCTGCCGCGTAAGTATTCGATCATTTCTGCTTTCGACCCCATCCCCGAGGCAGCCATTTCTCCGGCTACGTGTCGAATGCGCCAACCGCTAACCAGTTCCGCAGTTACCCAAGCACCTAGTCCGACAGAACCAAACTTCAGTGCAGCGGCCGAAGGACGAGCAGACAGGACGAGGGCGCGCGCCATAACAATCCCCCAACCCAGGTAGATAGTCCACGTGAGGGCCGGGTAAGTACCTGTCAGCCAAGCGGTTGTAACGAAGGCTGTGGGGCTGGAAAAGTCGAGTGATCCGTATCCAAAGCCGGACAGTGGCGCGACAGTGGAGCCTGCTAGCGGCACCGCAACCATGAGCAACCCTAACAGGCTAACCAACGGCCATTGCGGGAGTAGGACGAGGACGGATGCAACCATGATCGCGAAGCCGTAGTACACCAAGATCACCGCGATGGGGTGCGGAGGTAGCAGCTCCATCAGTAGACCGACGAGTACGACCATTGCCCCTCTGGTTATGCCGGCGACGAGTGCGGCTAGCCGCCTACCGTCACGAAGATAGCGACGCGACGAAAAGACGACCCCAAAACCACCGAGCACCGCGAACAAAGTGGATGGGAAACCCATAGTGACCGTAGTTAGCCACGGAAACTCTAGGGCCGCATCCAGCAGGTGCGCAGCGATCATTCCGAGCAGCGCTATAAATCGGGAAATATCGATGGCGATGATTCTGTTCATGCCGGCCTCGTTCTTCTCGGACTGATAACGCGTGTTGGCAACAAAATGGGCCCAGCTGGAAAATCCAACTGGGCCCACGAGCAAGCAGTGTCTGCTTAGTTTCCGGCTGAAGCGGCCTTTGCTGCAGGGGCCGTCGCCTTATCTTTGCGGCTGCCCACACCAAGCATGACGGTTCCACCCAGAACACCCATTACGCCCGTACCGGTAGCCAATGCCGACACACCGAACGCGACGATAGAGGTGAACAGTGAGCCACGCAGGAAGGAAGCGTTCATCGCGGTGGTGCGAAGACCTTGGGCCGCGGCAGCCTCTTCGGAGTCTTCGCCGAATTCAGCCTTAGCCTCTTCCACCTTGGCACCCAGGTCTGCGTAGGTCAGACCATCGGTGATTCCGGTGGCGTGGTGGTTGATAATTTCTTGCATTGACCAGGCGGTCATCGGACCGGCTACGGTCTTTCCAGCGTTCGATGAAGCATCGTCTGGCACAACCATATTTTCTGCGCGCAGGTTGCTCGATACGGCCACCCAGGCGATGATTCCGCCGATGACCATGAGTGCACCGATAACGGTAATAATCCAGCCAGCGACCTTACGGTAGGTGCTAGGAGCGGAAACTTCCGACATTTATTTTCCCTAATCTGTTCCGGAGTGCCGGTAGCCATAAGAGGGCAACCCGCGGTTGACTACGTCCCCATTAGGATAGATAACCTGGAGCGAGCGGGAAACCAACTTCCCGGACGAAGGTCCCGACGGTTGGGTCGACAGTGCCATTCAGCAGAGTCGCTTGCCTGAGATATCGTTGGAAACACTAGGGTTTCGTCCTTAGTGCGGCGAACGTCAGCCAAGTGCAAGTCGGGCTCTATGTGACTAACGTCCCTGAGAGGTGTCGCTTGCCTTGAGTTCTTCACCAACGTCCTTGAGCGTATTGGCAAAGATTTCCAAGAACAGCTGCACTTCCTCACTGCCGAGAATCAGAGGAGGCGCAAGCCGAACCACGTTAGGCCGAGGCGCGTTTAGGATCAAGCCTGCTCCGCGAGCTTGCGTGACTATCTGCGCGGCGACCGGCTGTTTAAGGACGACTCCCAATAGCAGGCCTTGGCCGCGCACGTCCTCAACCAACGGGCTGTTTAGGTCGAGTATTTCGGTCCGCAACTGCTCGCCGCGCAGCATGGCATTAGCCGCTAAGTCATCGTTGGAGATTGTGTCAATAACGGCCAGTGCCGTTCGGCAGGCAAGCGGATTGCCGCCGAAGGTTGTCCCGTGAGACCCGGGGTAAAACAGGTTTCCGACCTCGCCAATTGCCAGGCATGCCCCGATTGGTATTCCGCCTCCCAAACCTTTGGCCAGAGTGACTATGTCAGGGGTGATACCGGCGTGTTGGAAGGCAAACCATTGCCCGGTACGCCCAATACCCGTCTGAACTTCGTCCACCACTAGCAAAGCCCCGAAACGACCGGTTATCTCGCGCGCTGCCCGCAGAAAATCGGTTGGCAGTGGTTGGACACCAACTTCACCCTGGATCGGTTCCAAGAACACGGCGGCAACCGAATCGTCCATGGCTGCCTCCAGTGCCTCCAGCGAAGGGGCAAAGTGGAAGATTCCACCCGGAAGGGGTTCGAAAGGTTCGCGATACTGTGGGTTGGAAGTAAGTGCTAAAGCACCGAAGGTGCGTCCGTGGAACCCGCCTTCTAGGGCGAGGATCCGCGGTTTTCCCGTTGCTTTGCCGTGCAGTCGGGCAAGCTTCAACGCGGCTTCGTTTGCCTCCGCGCCGGAGTTAGCGAAGAACGTCCTCGTTGGCAGCCCTGTGCCGAGTAGATCGCCCAATCGCCTGGCAAGTTCTAGTTGCGGAGGAGAGACGAAGAAATTGGAAATATGGGCAAGCGTTGCGGCCTGTTCACTTACCGCCGCTACGAATGCGGGATGAGCATGCCCAAGGGCGTTCACGGCAATCCCCGCTAAGAAGTCCAAGTAACGTTTCCCGGTGGCATCCCACACGTAACAACCCTGCCCGGATACCAGCTCAGCCTGTGCTGGTCCGTAACTGTTGGTCAGATGCTCACTCATCGCCACCCCTAACTTCTGTGCCAATCCCGCGATCCGTGAATAGTTCGACGAGGACGGAATGCGGGACACGCCCATCGATAACGGTGGCCGTCTCCACTCCGCCCTCGACCGCTTGGAGGCAGGCTTGCATCTTTGGGATCATTCCCGACTCCAGACTTCCCAACATTTCCCGAAGTTCATCAACTCCGATGGAGGAAATCAATGAATCTCGGTTCGGCCAGTCAGCGTACAGCCCCGGCACATCCGTGAGAAGGACGAGCTTCTCTGCCTGTAGTGCGACGGCGAGGGCGGAAGCAGCCAAGTCGGCGTTCACGTTCAGCGACCGGTTCGCCTGGTCCGAATCTGGGGCGATCGAAGAGATTACGGGTACCCGACCCGCAGCCAATTGGTCGAGGACGGGGGAGGGGTCAACCGTGATGACTTCGCCCACCTGACCGAGGTCTATCTCTTCGCCGTCGGCCACCGCTTTCATTTTCCGGGCGGTGAAGATCGCGGCATCCTCCCCACTCAAACCCATCGCCATCGGGCCGTGGCTGTTAACCAGCGAAACCAATTCGGGATTAACTTGCCCCTGCAAGACCATCCTGACCACGGACATCGCTTCGGGTGTAGTCACGCGGAATCCCGCTTTGAACTCAGATTCAATCCCCAGCCGGTCGAGCATACGCGTAATTTGCGGTCCACCCCCATGGACGACCACGGGCTTAAGACCCGCGTAGCGCAGGAACGCGATGTCTTCCCCAAACGCCTCTTGAAGTTCTTCGTCAACCATCGCGTTGCCACCAAATTTGATGACCACGATCTTTCCGGCGTGTTCTTTCATCCACGGAAGTGCCTGCACTAACGTGTTGGCAAACCGCCGGGCCTCTTCGGGTGCTTGAAGTTGGTATGTCAAAGAGCTCATGAGGAGTATGCGCTGTTCTCGTGTACGTAGTCGAAGGTCAAATCGTTTGTCCAGACCGTTGCTTCGCTCGGTCCGGCAAAAAGATCAATCTCTAAGGTTACCTCTCGACCTGACAGGTCCACTTCTTCGCGTGGCCGGTCGGGTGTGCCAGCGCTGCAAACCCGTATCCCGTTCATGGACACGTCAACTTCATCAGGGTTGAATGTGGCGTCGGTAGTGCCAATGGCCGCGAGGACGCGCCCCCAGTTGGGGTCGTTGCCGAAAATCGCTGCCTTGAACAGATTATTTCGCGCGACGCTGCGAGCCACTTTAACTGCGTCACTCTCACTGGCTGCTCCACGAACCGTGATGGCAATGTCGTGAGAGGAACCCTCGGCATCCGAGAGAAGCTGCAAAGCCAAGTCAAGACACACGGACTCTAGAGCAGATGTGAAGCTCTCAATAGTCGGAGCTATCCCGCTGGCGCCGGAAGCCAACAGGGTCACCTGATCATTGGTGGACATGCATCCATCGGAATCTAAGCGATCGAACGTCTTGGCAGTCGCATGACGCAGAGCCACATCTGCTTCTGTACGGGTCAACACAGCATCGGTCGTTAGGACGACGAGCATTGTGGCTAGCCCCGGCGCCAACATACCGGCACCCTTCGCCATGCCGCCAATGGTCCAACCGTCCTCATCCACATACGAGGCAGTCTTGGGACGCGTGTCAGTGGTCATGATCGCCTCTGCCGCGTTCTCACCACCCGCATTCGATGCAGTGGATACCAGTTCAGGTAAGTGAGACAGGATGGCGGTGCGAAAATCTTCCCCGCCAGAGCCAATCAATCCGGTTGAACAAACCTGGATCTCATCTGGCTCGCACCCCAATAGCGCGGCTGCCTCGACCGCCGTTAACCGGGTCGTTTCGGCACCGAAAGGTCCGGTGAAACAATTGGCGCCCCCCGAATTCAACACAACGGCACGTATCTGACCGCCTGAATCGCGCAGTGCTTGGCGCGACCAACGGATTGGGTGGGCCTGAGCGCGATTAGAGGTGAACACGGCTGCCCCTACCTCACTAGGGCCGTCATTCAGCACGATCGCCAAATCGAGCCGTTGCCCATCCTTGATACCCGCAGCTAATCCTTGGGCTCGAAAACCTTTGGGGGAAGTGACGGTCATGGGGCAACTCCATCGATGGTTAGGCCTGCTTCTTCGGAGATTCCGAGGGCGATATTGGCAGATTGAATGGCGGCTCCCGCGGTTCCTTTAGCAAGGTTATCGAGGGCGGCGATCACGACAACCCGGCCGGCACGTTCATCGAGGGTGACGCTCATAAGCAGGGTGTTCGCGCCAACCGTAGACGCGGTCGCCGGATGCTGGCCGTCAGGAAGTACTTGGACGAACGTTTCGTCCTCGTACACCGCCCTCCAGGCAGCGCGCAGCTGAGCTTCGGTGACGCCCTCCTTAACCGGGGCACTGCACACCGCCAGGATTCCGCGGGGCATCGGGACTAGAAGTGGGGTGAACGAAATCCGGACATCTTCGGACAGTCCGCCTGCGGGTGCTTCTCGTAAGGCTTGTTCGATTTCAGGGATGTGGCGGTGAACCCCGCCCACGGCGTACGGACTAGCCGAACCCATGATTTCTGCGGCCAACAGGTTCACGCGCAGAGACTTCCCCGCACCGGAAGGACCGACCGCCAATGTCGCCACCACGTCGGTCGGATCAATAAGACCCGCGGCAACCCCGGGGGCCAGGGCAAGTGACACTGTAGAAGCGTTACACCCAGGCGCAGCTATCCGTTTTGCGCCCCGCAGATTCTCACGCTGTTTTGTGCCATCCACCAGCAGTTCAGGGACTCCGTAGTTCCACGGCTCGTTGAAAGGTCCCCCGTAAAAGTCGTCCCAGGCCTGAGGGGAGTGCAGTCGGTGATCAGCACCGCAGTCAACAATCACGCTTTCGGGCGAAATCTGGCTAATCTGGGCGGCGATCTCCCCGGAGGCACCATGTGGCAAAGCAAGAAACACCACGTCGTGACCGGCGAGGTTCTCTGCCGTAGTGTCTTGGAATACTTGGCCCCGATAGGAACGCAGATGCGGCTGGACCGCAGTTACTTCTTGGCCCGCATTCGAATGGGCTGCCAGCGTGGTCGCTTCGATATGTGGGTGGTTCGCTAAGAAGCGGGCCACCTCCCCGCCGGCATATCCTGACGCGCCGGCTATAGCCGCGGTATATCGCATGTCGTTCCTTCACTATCTAAAGCGTCGTGCTCTTCGAACCCAACTGATGTGAATATTATGCGGCACTGTGAATAATTGTTGGTGAGTGTCGCCAAGCGAGCACGATAGGGTATCGGAGTGATCAACGCGATAAGGCAATTAGAAGCGGATGGACTGCTGCTCCGCCCTCTTTCCACCGCTGATGCGGATGCGATTCGGCAGGCATGTGAGGATATGCTCTTCCAACGTTGGTTGCCTTGGCGCAGCGGCGGGTACGACGCGGGCCGCGCCGAAGAATTCACCGCAGAATACGCTGCTCAAAGGTGGGCGAGTGGCGAACCTATCTGGGCGCTCTGTAAAGTCTCTGATCCAACCGCCCTCATCGGAGTTCTCGACTTGCGCAACCGAGGTCAGGGCGCTTGGGAGATCGGGTATTGGATGACTTCTGATGCTCGAGGGCGCGGCTGGATGATCACTGCCAACCATCTGGCCATTAACGCTGCGTTCACTGCTTTGGGGGCGCGGCGAATCATGCACTATGCGCGGGTTGGGAATGCTCAATCACGTAAGGTGGCCCGAAAACTTGGTTTCGTTCCCGAGGGAGTACGCCGCAAACCGGTCGACGGGGGCGTTGAGCGACAATGGCAACACAGCCTGCTGCGCAGCGAATGGAGTGGCAAATCGTGGGCTACGCAGGCGTTCTAAGTGCGCGGTGATCTATCCCACCGACTTTCGGGGCGTTCACGTTCGTCATTTTGTGCTGGGTCGTGTTAGCTTAGAGTCGCTCCAAAAGAGCAAGGGCCGCTTCGGTGGCCAGTCGCGCGGGTGGCGGAATAGGCAGACGCGCTAGCTTGAGGTGCTAGTCCTCGCTTAAGAGGGTGGGGGTTCAAGTCCCCCTCCGCGCACGCGACTGAGATTGCCCCTGGGCAGGAATGGTTTTCCTGGTCAGGGGCAGTTTTGTTTTCACTCGCCCCGCCGTTCGTTTACGCTGAATCAGACCGGCGATCAGGTTGCGTTGCCAGCGAAAGGATGTGCGATGCGCGAAGGTGCCCGTGAAGGTTCAGCCGCTGTATCCGAAAAGGTCCAGCCTGTACGGCAGCTGCAAGGTGAAGACATCATCTTGACCCCCGTGACCGCCGACGATGCGGAGCGGGTTTACGATGCCGCCCAGGACATCGAGTTCACCCGCTGGTTGGAATGGGCAGCCGACGGTTACACGTGGGACGAAGCATTGGACTTCGTAACTAACTACGCGCCTAATTCTTGGGCGTCGGGGCAGCCCGTTTGGGCGATCAGACCGCTGGATGAGCGTGGACGGGCGGGCCCATTGGCAGGCGTCATTGATATTCGAGAGACGCTGGGGGCCCATGAGATTGGTTTTTGGATGCACCGGGACTCTCGCGGAAAAGGTTGGATGAGCCAAGCGTGCCAGCTCGTTGTTCAGGCCGCATTTGACCACCTGGGGGCAGAACGCATCCTGCACCACGCCGCGGTCGGTAACGAGCCATCTCGCCGGATTGCCCGCAACCTCGGGTTTGTTCCCGAAGGAGTGCGCCGCTTCGAAACGGAGGGTGGCAAAGTGGAAACCCAATGGCAGTCCGCCTTACTCTTGCACGACTGGAAGAAGCGAAAAGAGGACGAAACAGTGCCGAGTTACCCATCCGTACCACCAGCCAAGGTTTTACCGGGGGATCGGCCATCCGACTTGGTCGCCGAATTTCACTCCGTATATGGCATGCCAAACCTGGTGGAAGAGGGCGCCACTCCCAGTGTGGATTTTGAACGAGTTCACATGCGCATGGCCTTGATTCAAGAAGAAATAACCGAACTGATCGCCGCCGTTTATGGTCCTCAGGCCGCTTCGCGAGTGGAACAGACATTTGCCGATCTGCCGGATGAGGGCACGCGCGACGTTGTTGAGGCTGCCGACGCCCTGGCCGACCTGACCTACGTGGTCTATGGCATGGCGCTGGAATCGGGGATCAACCTAGACAAGGTGCTGGCCGAAGTTCATTCGTCGAACCTGTCGAAGTTAATGCCAGATGGTTCGGTGCGACGTCGTGAGGACGGCAAGATCCTCAAAGGACCCAATTTCCGTGAACCCGATATCGCCGGCGCTCTGAAAGAGGAAGCATAATGACCAACCCGCTCTTTCACCCTTCCGACCTACCGTTTTCACTGCCTGATTTTTCAGTCATCACCCCAGCAGTGGTTCGAGAAGCACTTGAAACTGGGATGGAACAAGAAGCGAACCAGTGGCAAGAAATCGCGACGAACCCCGAACCAGCCGATGTCACTAACACCGTTGTCGCGACCGATGCGGCCGGCCCGATACTCACTCGGGCAGAAGCTGTTTTCTCAGTAATGCTTTCTTCGGTCGGTGGCGCCGAGTGGCAGGCACTCTACGAAGAGCTCGCCCCTAAATTCTCTGCTCACTCAGACCGATTCTGGTTGGACAAGCGCCTCTACGAACGCTTCACTGCAGTGTCGAAGCGTGACGATTTAGATGAAGAGACACGACACTTCGTTGACGAAATGATCGGCGATTTCAAACGGCAAGGCGTGGACTTAAGCGCCGCAGACCAAGCGTTGCTGCGCGATTACAACGCCACAATTGCGGCCCTGCAAGCCCAAATCGACACGAAAATTACCAAACAACTCAACCGCACCGGAACCACTGGAACCGACCTGGACGACCTAGACGGGCTCGACGAACAGCAACTGCAAGAAGCAATAAAATCGGCGGAAGCCCCCGATGTTTGGCGCCTGCCAGTAGCCAACTATTCCCAACCACCGTTGATTGGCTCCCTCGCCAAGCACGAAGTGCGCGGACGCGCGTTGGCCGACTCCCTTCAGCGCGGACTCGGCGCCGACCCAGAATGTGACACTCGATCCGAAATTATTGAGCTTGCCCGACTTCGAGCGCGGCGAGCGGAGCTCTTAGGCTTCCCCTCTCACGCCTGGCTGACGATGGATGACCAGACAGTTCCTGACCCAGACGCCGCTCAGGGCCTGCTGGAAACCGTCGGTACAGCCGCCAAAGTGCAGCTTGAAACAGAGCGCGTCCGTTACGAAGAAGCAGCGAAGAGTGACGGCCACGCCCTCGGCCCTGAAGATTGGGTTTACTTCGAAGAACGACAGCGCGGTACAGAACTCGGGATAGACCCGGCGGCGCTCAAAGAATATTTCGAACTGTCACGGGTAGTCGAGGACGGACTTTTCTTTGCGGCTAACCGCCTGTTTGGACTCACATTTCGCCCTCGCCCCGATATTCGCGGATGGACCGAAGACGTACAGGTATGGGAAGCCATGGACGAGGACGGACTTGCCCGCGGTCTGTTCCTAGCCGACTACTACCAGCGGCCTGGCAAAAGTGGTGGCGCCTGGATGGGAGAGATCCAATCCGGAAGTGGGCGAGCTGGCTGTTTACCCATTGTGACCAATGATGCGAACTTCCAGAAGCCTCCCGCTGGGCAGCCAACACTTCTGACCTGGGACGAAGTGGAAACGTGCTTCCACGAGTTTGGGCACGCACTACACGGACTGCTGACCCGCACCTACTACTCATCTACGGCCGGCACATCAGTTCCCTCTGACTTCGTTGAGCTCCCCAGTCAGCTAAACGAAATGTGGGCGTACCACCCCGAAGTGCTGAGTCAGTATGCGCGCCACTACCAAACCGGGGAGCCCCTTCCCGAGCAAGTGGCCGAGAAGCTAAGCAAGTCCAAACATTTTGGACAGGCATTCGCCACCTTGGAATACGTTCAAGCGGCCCTCCTCGACCAGTACTGGCACAAGCCAATAGCGTCTCTGCCCGACTCCGCCAACGCTGTCGAAGCGTTTGAAGTCGACTCCCTGAACGACAGCGGGGTTGACCATGATCTTGTCGTCCCACGCTACCGAAGCGCTTACTTCGCGCACACATTCGCCGGTGGGTACGACGGGGCGTACTACTCCTACATGTGGGCTGAAGCCATGGTCGGGGAACTCGAAGAGTGGTTCGCTGAGCAGGCAGAACTAGGCGCGGATGGAACCGAAGATGGCGGCTTCAACCGAGAAGCGGGACGCCAACTCGAAGAGGAACTTCTCAGTCGCGGAAGCTCTCGAGATCCACTCACCTCATTTCGAGCCTTGCGTGGTCGCGACCCGCAGGGCGAAGCAGTCAACCGTCGCCGAGGGCTTGCCTAAACCCGTAAACTGTTGCCAGCAAACTATAAGTGGGAGGCCAATGTGGCTCGTGTAATCGTAATCGGTGGAGGGTACGGCGGAATCACCGTCGCCAAAGGTTTAGACCCGGTTGCGGACGTGGTTCTTGTTGAACGCAATGACCGCTTCATCCACCATGCTGCAGCTCTGCGAGCAGCGGTCGATGATGTTTGGGAACAGGCAATCTTCATGCCTTACTCTTACCTTTTGAACCGGGGTGAAGTGGTACAGGGCACGGTATCGCGTGTTGATGGGAACACGGTGCACATCTACGGGGAAGAACCGATCACTGCTGATTACATTGTCTTCGCCACCGGCTCTACATACCCTTTTCCGGCTAAACATATAACCGCTCAAAGTCAGATTTCCAAGCATCGCTTGCGTGAACTACGGGCCGGCCTAAAAGATGCGAGCAAAGCCGTCATTGTTGGGGGTGGCACGGTCGGACTTGAACTTGCCGGTGAGCTGCGCGAAGCGTTCCCCGATATCAAGATTCAAGTAGTAGAGGCCGAAGACCAAATTCTCTCTTCTCCCGGCTACACCCCAGAGTTCCGTAAGTCGATTGAAGAAGCCGTCGAAGAGATGGGAATCGACGTCGTCACCGGCTCGAAACTCGCCTACCTACCCCACAACCCAGCAGGAACGCTCGGTCGTTTTGAGGTGGAAACCACCAACGGCGAAGTCATTGACGGGGACGTGTGGTTCCAGTGCTACGGGTCGCAGCCGGTGACGGGATACTTGCGGGGCACCGACTATGAAGAGGCCCTGACAGAATCAGGGACGGTGAGGGTCCTGCCAACAATGCAGGTCGCCGGCCACGACCACACATACGCAATCGGAGACATCACGGACGTCCCAGAAGCGAAGCGCGCTGATGCGGCCCGCGCGCAGGCCCGCGTCGTGGTGGCCAATATTGCTTCCCAGATTGACGGCGGTCATCCAGAGGTCACCTACCAGCCCAAGCGCGACTGGATCGTTCTTCCCCTTGGCCCCTCCCGAGGCGCTTCCCAACTATTTGATGGGGAAGGCTCCACCCGGTTGGTCGGAGCGGAAGAAACCGCAGAAATAAAAGGCACAGACCTGATGATTTCTGTTATTCGCTCACAACTGGGCCTCCCATAGACACGGCGGCGCACCACCGGCCTACGTCGATCAACTGGTCCGTGGTGCGCCGGTGCCTACGGCTGGACTAAGCTGTGATCTATGTCCTCTGAAGCTCGCGTCGCACTGAACCGCCTAATGGCCGCATTGGAACATCACTTCGATATGGCTAAAAACGCCGACGTCGTTTCCTCGGCGATGCTGGAAGACGCCGAGCTCCGTCTTCAAGATGCCTTCTTTACGTACGACGATGTTTTGTTCACTTCACTGGGAATCGAACTGCCGCTCGAACTGATCGACGACTATGGTGACGACGACGAAGACGACGATGACGACGATCACGAGGAAGACGACGACGATGACGACTTCGAGAAATACTTCAGAAACGTCGAAGAAGAAGATTCTGTGGCGGGTTTACTCGACGAGAACTGAAACCCCAGAACCAGGTAAACGTCGCCTGCCAGTGTGGTCGAACGTCCAGGTGCCAAAACCACAGTCCCCGCAGAAACCTGCGAAGTAAGAAGCGGTTACGAAATAGCGACCTCGGACAAGACATCCCGCAACTCGCGCTGCAGCTGGACGGGGGAGGTTTCCAAGATCGCGTCCAACTGACGACTGTTGCGCGGACCAATCACGGCTGTCGATACCGCCGGTTGGGCCAGGACCCACGCCAATGCCACTTGGCTGGCCGTTGTGTCCAGCCCCATGGCAGCCCGCGCGGTTGCCTCAACGACCCGAGAGTGCCGCTTTGTTAAATAGGGTTGAACCAGCGACGCTAGGTGGGCGGACGCTGCCCGAGAATCCGGAGGCGTCGTATGGCGATACTTCCCCGTTAGTGCTCCTTGCGCCAAGGGGGACAAAGCAACATAACCCAGTCCGCTCTCTAGCCCGTGAGGCATTATGTTCTTGCGATCCGCGCCTTCCAAAAGAGAAAAAGGCCCGGCCAACGCGGAAAACCCCGGCGCGAAATCAGAGCCGGTTAGAGCCCCTAGGTCCCAAGCATCCATTCCAGCCGCACCCACGTACTGAGCGCGGCCCGTCTGCAACGCAAATTGGGCTGCTTGCCGCATCTCTTCAATACTGATTCCTTGCCGTGGGCCGTGGATCACCCACAGGTCCACCCGGTCGGTCCCTAAATCTGCTAGAGCCGCATCCAAAGAAGCGATGAGATTGCGCTTGGAGCTGCGCGGGCCGAGGCGGGTTGGCAACGGGGGGATCCGCGGGCCGCGTGGCTCTGGCAGATTCCCGGAGTGAACAATCAGCACTAGGTCATCGCGTCGGATACCGGAAATCACCTGTCCCACAGATGACAGGCGCCCCTCGAAGGCGGGACTTCCCCAATCTGAAGGAATATCCAGAGTGGTCCCACCCGCATCGAGATACGAGGCAAGCATTTCACTGGCTTCAACGTCGTCCGTATCCCGCCCCCACGTTAGGGTGCCCAACCCTATCGAAGATACTGCTAACCCGTGACTGCCGAGACGCCGAATTTCCATGTGTCCATAGTACGCCGCACAACCAGTAGGCTGGCCCCCATGGATTGGCTAGAAGCGATCATCATGGGCCTGGTGCAAGGTCTGACCGAGTTCCTCCCGATTTCGTCCTCCGCCCACCTGCGTGTAGTGGCTGAGCTCATTGGAGCAGGCGATCCGGGGGCAGGGTTCACAGCAATAACTCAGATAGGTACGGAAACAGCCGTCCTCATCTACTTTTGGAAAGACATCGTGCGCATCATCAAGGCGTGGTGGTTTTCCCTTCCATTTTCACCGGCGTCAACACGCGTGCCGTCCTCTGACCCGGATGCGCGACTGGGTTGGATGATCATTGTCGGATCAATTCCCATTGCCGTATTGGGATTGCTCTTAGAAGACTGGATTGATACATCCTTCCGGAACCTGTGGATCACGGTGTTTATGCTGGCCTCATTCGGGTTGCTACTGGGGTGGGCAGACCGTGTCGGTAAGCGGGTGAATACGCTTGACACGATGACCTGGGGACAGGCGGTAGCGTATGGGTTTGCCCAGGCACTTGCCCTGATACCCGGGGTATCTCGTTCAGGGGGGACGATCACTGCCGGCCGCCTCATGGGATTCACGCGAGAGGCCGCCGCTAGGTACTCGTTCCTGCTGGCTCTGCCCGCTGTCTTTGCTTCCGGCTTTTACAAGGCGTACAAGGCTATTGGTGGGTCCGAGGGCGTTGGTTGGGCGCCCACAGTCTTGGCAACCGTTGTCGCCTTTGGTGTGGGCTATGCGGTAATCGTTTGGTTCTTGCGGATGATCACCAAAGAGTCTTTCCAACCATTCGTGATCTACCGACTCGTCTTCGCAGGGTTGGTGGCAGTCCTTCTGTTGGCGGGTGTTCTCTACCCATCGCCCCCACTTCTGGGCTAAGAATATTTCTCAGTTAGGAATAAATGCGTAACTCACAGGTGCCCTTGCAAGCCGTCCTATTCGACATGGATGGCACCTTGGTCGACACCGAACCCTTGTGGCTGCAAGCAGAAGCTGCCTACTGCGCCCAATACGGTAAACCATGGGCGGAAGAGGACGCCGTCGATCTGGTCGGCCAACCCGCACGTTTCACCACCGATCGACTGCGCGAGAGGACAGAATCTGGCGAATCACACGAAGAAATTTTCGCGTTCCTAGAAAACTACTTGGTAGACGCAATCCGTGCTGGCCAAGCCCCAATGCGACCGGGGATGCCCGAATTGGTGGCGGAGCTGCAGGAAGCAGGGATACCACTGGCGCTGGTGACCTCTTCGGTAAGACCTATGGCTCAGGCAGTGTTAGACCGGCTTGCGGAGGACACTTTCGCCGTGGTGATCACCGCCGATGATGTGACGACTGCGAAACCGCACCCGGAACCTTATGCAAAAGCAATCCGCGAACTTGGGGTGAACCCGGCCTTCACGATAGCGCTGGAAGATTCGGTGCCAGGCGTTACTTCTGCCAGTGAGGCCGGAGCCAAAGTGGTGGCGATTCCCAGTGTGGTTCCGATCCCCGCCATGCCCGGGGTCGAAACTGTCGCTTCCGCGGAAGAGCTCGATTTAGAAACGCTACGCAGTCTGCTGCTTCATTTGGAGTAGTCGCGTCAGTCCTTCTTCTGGGAGGGGTAGAACATCGCCCCCAAATGCGGGGCAATCCGACTGATATGGGCACCAGTCGCACAGCCGCGATGTGCGAGCTTCGAAAGTTTCGCGTCGCGCATCCGACTCGATTTGATTCCACAGGTCATCGACCTCGCCCTCGAACACCGCAATATCGCGCGGGTCGGGATCAAGCGTGAGGACGTTCTGGGTTCGCAAATACAACAGTTGTAGTCGCCGTGGGATACGCCATGCTTGTCGCAAAAGAAGTGCGTAGAAGCGCATTTGGAAGAGAGCGTCATTTATGAACCGCGGCGAGGGAGCCCGGCCGGTCTTGTAGTCGACCACGCGAAGCGCACCGTCGGGCGCCTCGTCGATCCGGTCCACAATGCCGCGAAGCAACAGTCCCGACGGAAGGCGAGCATCCAAAAACTGTTCGCGTCCCTTTGGCTGCAGGTTCTGCGGCTTCTCGAGCTGAAAGTAGCCGTCAATCAACCCTTCGGTGTCGAGTTTGGCTTCGGCTAAAACTGTTTCGTCAGCGAATAGCCCACGCACCTGGGAATCCTTAGCCAGAGCCGACTTCCAAGCCTGGGGGAGCATCCCCTTGGCCGAGGACGCAGTTCGGGAGGCTGGGGGCAGCAGGAAAAGATTTTCGAGGACGTCGTGCACCACGTTCCCCTTCACCGTCGCCACCGTGGGAGGTTGCGGAATACCGTCGACCACCGAGTAGCGGAACTTCAGTGGGCATTGAAGGTATTCTTTGGCGCGCGACGCAGAAAGAGCAGGTGGTCTGGACATGGCGTAACTCTAGCCGCGCACTCACCAATGTGCCCAGGTCGACTCTTTCCTGTGGAAAACACGTGGGTAGAGTTGATGTGGACTATCTGCAAAGCGAACGGACACTCATGACCAACGGCCCAGGACAGCAAGCACCTTTGGGGCCAGCCCGCCGGCGTGGCCCACTGCAGCCCGGCGACAAAGTACAAGTCACCGACCCAAAAGGACGTTTGCATACCGTCACCCTGGTTCCAGGAGGGCGCTTCCAAACTAACCGGGGCACGCTTGACCACGACCTGGTGTTGGGTAAGCCCGACGGACAGGTTGTTCCGGTGGGGGATGGCAAAACGTTCCAAGTCTTGCGGCCGCTATTGTCCGACTACACTTTGTCGATGCCTCGCGGCGCCACGATTATCTACCCGAAGGATGCGGCTCAGATCGTAGCCATGGCCGATATTTTCCCAGGGTCCCGAGTCCTGGAATCAGGGGTCGGGTCAGGGGCCCTGACCACCTCATTACTCAGCGCAATCGGGCCGACGGGCTACCTGCATTCGGTAGAGATAAGGGAAGAATTCGCAGCCATTGCCAAGGCGAATGTGGACCTCTGGTTCGGTGGCCAACATCCAGCTTGGGAACTGCAGGTCGCGGCCCTGGGTGACGCACTGGCCGATGTAGAGCCGCATTCCTACGACAGAGTAGTGTTGGACCTGCTCGACCCGTGGGAATATGTGGAGGGCGTGGCACGAGCCCTGGAGCCGGGTGGGGTGTTCCTCGCCTACGTGGCCACTGTCCCGCAACTTTCCCGCGTAGTGGAAGCAGTTCGTAATTCCGGTGTCTTTTCTGAACCTCACTCATGGGAGACAATGGTTCGCTCCTGGCATGTGGAGGGCCTCTCCGTCAGGCCAGACCATCGAATGGTCGCCCATACCGGCTTCCTCATGGTCGCTCGCCGCCTCGCCCCCGGAGTGGACGCCCATGAACTGGCCTCCCGTCCCGCGCCGGCCGCCGCTGGCAAGGGGGGAGAGTGGGACGAGGTAGAAGATTGGAATGAGCGAGCCCTCGGTATGCGTGTGCCGAACGCGAAGCGCTTGCGACGCCTGCGAAGACGAGTGGAAGCAAGCGCATCCACCTGGCTAGAAGAAGAGGAGACACAAAATGGCTGATACAACCTCCGCCGCACTGGAACTGCAGATTTCCGGTTTGGAAGTGAAGAACGCCAATCTCACCGATGCGCTTCTGCGGGCCCGCAAACAGATCATGGACTTGCAGACGCAAGTCGACTTGCTGAACAGGCCACCCTCAACCATCGGAGTATTGGTTTCGACCCATTCACGCACCCTCGAAGTGGAAGCACTGATCGGAACCCGCCGGATGCGGTTAGCCACCGCTCCCGACTTGGATTTCTCTACTCTCAGCCCCGGCCAACTCTTGCGTATTGATGAACGCATGACGGTCGCTGAATCCCTTGGATTTCCCCGGGACGGCACCTTGACGTCGGTCCTTGAATTACTCGGCAACGATCGGGCGTTAGTGAGTGCTAATACGGGGACAGATCACGTCGTGTATCTGGCTGGGCCGCTGCGCCATGGCGCCTTAAAAGCAGGCGATTCTGTCATGTGTGATCTGCGTGCCGGTTTCGCGTACGAGCGCGTGGTCCGCACGGATGTCGAGGATCTGCTCACCCCCGAAGTTCCGGATGTGTCCTACGAAGATATCGGTGGTCTAGACCAGCAAATCACTCAGGTTCGTGACGCAGTAGAGCTTCCGTTTACGCATCCCCAACTCTACCGGCAGTACGACCTGCGCCCTCCCCGGGGAATCCTTCTCTACGGTCCGCCGGGATGCGGTAAGACTCTGATTGCCAAAGCTGTAGCGTCGTCACTGGCAACTAGGCACGACCAGAAGACGTACTTTATTTCCATCAAGGGACCGGAGCTGCTCAACAAGTTCGTCGGCGAAACGGAGCGCCACATTCGGTCCATTTTCGCCAGAGCCCGCGCATTGGCGTCCGAGGACGTTCCAGTCGTGGTCTTTTTCGATGAGATGGAAGCACTGTTCCGCACGCGCGGAACCGGAATTTCTTCCGACGTCGAGACAATGATTGTTCCGCAGCTACTGGCCGAGATGGATGGTCTTGAGTCCATGGACAACGTGGTGGTCATCGGGGCGTCGAACCGTCCCGATATGATCGATCCCGCGGTGCTGCGACCGGGCCGACTGGATGTACGCATTCGGGTGGAGAGACCAAACCGGCGCCAAGCACGGGATATTTTCACCAAATACCTGCATCCAGGCCTACCGATCGCCTCAGAAATGATTTCTCGCGAGGGATCCGCCTCTGCAGCTATCTCCGCCATGATTGATGCTGCGCTGGACCGACTGTACAGCCGTGACGAATCAGCCGTGCTGTTTGACGTGAGAATGGCGGACGGGTCGGTAGAGCCCATCTACCTGTCCGACTTGGTGTCGGGGGCGATGATCGCCGGCACGGTAGAGCGAGCGAAAAAAATGGCGATCAAAGAATCCCTTGAAACTGGAGAAGGCGGGCTTTCAACCGCCCTCGTCCTGCGGGGAGTTGAAGAAGAGACCAGGGAGTCAATGGAACTTGCATCCACGTCAACGCCGGAAGAGTGGGCCCGCACGGTGGGACTGCACGGCGGTGAAGTGGCAGCCATGATACCCAGAGAGCGCCGATAGAAAACGACTAGGAGCGTCATGACCAGTCCTGTCCAGACCACCGAACCCCAAGACGCGGAACGTGTTTTGGGAACGGAAACGGAATACGGGATCTACCAGCCGGGTGATCCGTACGCCAACGCGGTTGTCCTGTCGACCGATGCGGTCGCCACCTACGCCGCCCAGTACCGCCAGCCGTGGCCCGCAGTGGGGTGGGACTACCGCGGGGAAGACCCCCTAAATGACATTCGCGGCTTGCGGCTGGATCGAGCCCAAGTCGACCCTTCTCTACTTACGGACGACCCCTATCACTTGGCTCCCTCCGGAGGAAGTGAAGAACTTCCCCTGCCAACAAGTGAAGAGGAGCGGCTACTGGCCCCCACAGCGGTCGTGTTACCCAACGGGGCCCGCTTCTACGTTGACCACGCCCACCCGGAATATTCCTCTCCAGAAACACTCACCGCATTCGACGCTGTTCTGTGGGATCGTGCAGGGGATGAGGTCGCTCGCCGCGTTATGAGGATGCGGGACGAAGCGGGGGAAAGCCCGCTGGTCTTCGTAAAAAATAATGTCGATGGGAAAGGCGCGACCTACGGCGCTCACGAGAACTACCAGGTGTCCAGGCAGGCCGACTTAGACGACCTGATCCGGTTCTCAATTCCCTTCTTCGTGACCCGCCAAATTTTCTGCGGGTCCGGCCGCGTGGGACTTGGGCAGCGCTCTGAACGGGCTGGCTTCCAGATTTCCCAACGAGCCGACTACGTTGAAAACGATATCGGGCTAGAAACAACTTTCAATCGTCCCATTTTCAACACGCGGGACGAACCGCATGCGGACCACCACTTCTGGCGGCGCATCCACGTCATCGGCGGTGACGCGAACCTCTATGACGTGTCAACTTTCCTGCGGGTAGGCACCACGTCTTTAGTGTTGCGAGCAATCGAAGCGGGCACCACCTTAGAGTGGGAGAGCCTGGACATAGACAACCCAGTAGAAGCAGTCAAGGAAGTCTCCCAAGACCTTGCCCTGAAGAGGCAACTGATCATGCGTTCCGGTGAGGACGCGACCGCGATTGAGATCCAGCGACGCTACCTACACCTGGTGCGAGAAGCACTGGAAGGTGAGCTCAGCGACGTGGATTTGACCGTCCTCAGCCGCTGGGAAGAAACGCTGGACGCCCTGGAAACAAACCCAGAATCCCTGGCCGCCCAAGTGGAATGGGTCGGGAAATACCTGCTCCTAGACCGTCAACGAAAGCGTCTGGACACTACGTGGGACGACGCTCGAATCATGGCCATGGATTTGCAGTGGGCGGACCTTCGACCCGAAAAGTCGTTGGTAGACGCTTTAGAGCGCGCCGGAAGGGTGGAACGGCTCTTCACAGACGAGCAGGTGTCATGGGCCGCAGATAACCCGCCGGTCGGGACGCGAGCGCACAAACGTGGCCTAGAAGTTCGTAGCAACGCGGCACTGCACAAAGCTTCTTGGACCTCCCTGGTGTACCGACTGCCGCAAAAGGATCACCTGGTTCGGCTGCCTTTGGCTTCACCGGTCACAAACGAAAATAACTGAGCAGAAAGGAACACTACGATGGCTCAACTAAACGTTCCCGGCGGTGGCGCGGATGACTTTGATGAGGACGAGAGCACCGCGGCCGGCCAGGTGCAGGTGAACCCGCTGGACTCCATCCTCGACGAAATTGACGTGGTACTTGAACAGAACGCCGAATCCTTCGTCCAGGGTTTCGTCCAAAAGGGCGGGCAGTAAGTGCGGCGGCGGATATTTGGGATCGAGACCGAATATGGGCTCAACTGCGCTTCCACAGTAGGTGGGCCACCTCCACTTGAACCGGAAGAGGCAGCCCATATCCTGTTTGACCCCCTGGTCAAACAGGGCAGGTCCACCAACGTATTCCTTCCAAACGGAGGCAGACTCTACTTGGATGTGGGCGCGCACCCCGAATATGCCACCGCGGAGTGTGCAGATTTGTGGGATCTGTTAGCCCAAGAGCGCGCCGGTGCGGAACTGTTAGCCGAAATGGCGGCAACTGCTAACAAGACGCTAGAAGAGCGTGGGGTTCCAGGCGTCATTCACCTTTTTGCCAACAACCTGGATACACACGGAAACTCTTATGGCTGCCATGAGAACTTCCTGCTGCGCCGCAGCCGGGACTTTCGGGAAATGGCCGACGCTCTGATCACCTTCTTTGTGACGCGGCAAATCATTGCCGGTGCCGGTGAGGTGGTTCAGCAAGAGGACGGCTCTTACACCTATGCGTTTTCTGCGCGCGCCGACCAGATGCACGACGCCCTGTCCGGCGCCACCACTCGGGCACGCCCGATAATAAATACTCGGGATGAGCCACTTTCTGATTCCACGACCTACCGGCGTTTGCATGTGATCGTTGGCGACACGAATATTGCGGAGCCGACCACGGCACTGAAAGTTGCCAGCACAGATATGGTGTTACACGCCTTGGAATCCGGTATTGACCTTTCCGACTTGGCGCTAGCCGACCCAATGGCCGCGATCCGAACGATCAGCACGGACCTGTCGGGCCAAGAGACGGTGGATCTGGTTGATGGGCGCAGCCTCACGGCCGTGCAGCTACAAAGAGAGATTCTCAGCCGGACCCAAAGAGCATTGAAAGACGCCGAGATCTCAGAGCTCTACGTATATCTGCTAGACCTTTGGGAGCGCGCACTAAACGCAGTTGAGAGCGGCGATTGGGAGCCAATCGACCGAGAAATCGACTATGCAATCAAAAAGCGCTTGCTCACTGCGTACCAAGAGCGCACAGGAGCGGACTTAAACGACCCGCGGGTCGCGCGCCTACTCTTGGCCTACCACGACATCACTCCGGGCGGTTTAGCCGGCAGACTAGAAGACAGCGGCCAGATGGTACGTCTAACTAGTGACGCCCAAGTTGAGGCCGCCCTCACCATCCCTCCATCAACTCGAGCGAAGCTGCGCGGTGAAGCAATCCAAGCGGCTCTTACCCACCGTCGCGATCTAGGTGTCGATTGGGTGAATCTTCGCCTGGATGGCGGCGGGGCGCTGATAGCCTTACAGGATCCCTTTGCAACGGAAGATGACAGAGTCACCCAACTGCTCGAACAGATGAGCCGAGGTTAAGGCCACCAATGTCCAGTCCATATCCTTCTCGCAGAAGTCGACATCACTCAGGGAAGTCGACGCCCGCAGCTGTGAAGACAACGCCTAAGAAGGATAGGAAGACTCGAAAAGGGCTGGCGGAAAGACTCTGGATGAAGCAGAGTTCTAGACGCCGGTGGACAACAGGGGTGGCCATAGTCGGCCTGGTTCTCTTCGGGGTCATGATGACACTGGGCTATCTGGGTCACTTGGCAGCCCAGCCTGTTGTATTGGCAGTCGAAGGTCCGCTCGACGCCATCACGGTGGCGGGTCGACCCGGCTCAACCCCGATCGTCACTGCGGATGAGGCTGTCGCGCTGTCCTCCGCGAAGATGCGTATCGAGCATCGAGGCAGTGGGCGCGAAATCCAGCCGGACACGCCCGTTTTGTTGTCGGTATCTGCCTATGACGGGACGACGGGCGCGAATCTAAATGAAGATGGCAACCCGAACCTGATTCTCTCTACCGCCAATGAGACAGAACTGGGTCCCCTTCTTACTCGGATCGTCACCGGTCAAACGGAAGGATCACGCCTATTAGTCGCTCGCCCGCTTGACGATGGTTCCACAGAGATCGACGTGGTCGACATCCTTTATACGATCGCCAACGGTGAAGAAGTAGCTGACGCCGACGGCCCTTTGCAAGTCGCCTTTGATGAGCTAGGGCCAAAGGTGACGACACTGGAAGAAGAAGCGCCTTCCGGGCTGATCGTCCAAGTACTCAACAAGGGTGAAGGTCCACAAGTTCAAGAAGGAGACAAAGTCTTCCTTCAATACTTGGCTGGCCAGTGGTCCACCGGGCAACTTGTCTCTTCAACCTGGGCAACTGGCACGCCAACAATGCTGGATCTTGCCGAAGCGATGCCCGGGATTAGCGAAGCGGTCATCGACCAGCGGGTGGGGAGCCGACTGGCGGTGAGCATTCCGGCGGAAATGGCCAAGGGGGAGGATAATCTTTTCGCGGTGATCGACATCCTCGGTCGAACGCCCGGCTCCAATATTCTTCCTGCCGATAAAGAGGATGAAAAGTGAACGAAAGAGACGCGATGGGCCGCACGGTAAAAGTGATCCCCTGCCTAGATATGAAGGAGGGTCGGGTCGTTAAAGGCGTCCAATTTGAAGGACTACGCGACGCTGGCGACGCTGCGGAGCTTGCGCGCCGTTATGCGGAGCAGGGCGCTGACGAGATTGTCTTTCTAGATGTATCCGCTTCGAATGTTGGGCGCCGCACCATGGACGAACTGGTTCGCCGTGCCACCGTGGAGATCGACGTCCCAGTCGTGGTGGGCGGGGGAGTGGATTCGGTAGAGTCCGCCGGACGTCTCTTACGATCGGGTGCTACAACCGTATCGGTTAACACCGCGGCGATTCGCCGCCCCGAGTTGATTGACGAGATCGCCGCCGAATTTGGGTCGCAGGCCTTGATGGTCTCGCTTGACGTAAGAACCGGAATAGCCCCCAAATTCGAGGTCACCACGCACGGGGGACGGAACGGGACCGGTATTGACGCCCTCGAATGGGCTCAAGAAGTGGAGCGTCGTGGCGCCCGGTCTATCATGCTCAATTCGATTGCTGAGGACGGAGTGCAAAGCGGCTACGACTTAGCGCTCATAGAGGCGGTACGCCAGGTAGTTTCGATCGACTTAATCGCCTCGGGTGGGGCGGGCCAAATAGGCGACTTTGTGGCGGCGGCTCGCTCGGGGGCCAACGCAGTTTTAGCAGCCTCCGTGTTCCACTTTGGGCAGGTGACCATCGCAGAGGTGAAGGCCGCGTTGCGAGAAGCGGGGTTCACCACATTGGGGCAAACGAAGTGACGGCGGAAAGCGCGCTTTCTTCCATCCGCTACGGCGACGATGGCCTGGTGTGCGCAGTTGTACAGGATGCGCGGTCGATGCGGGTGCTCATGGTCGGATACATGGATGAAGAAGCCCTCCGGCGAACATTGACTTCTGGTTTGGTAACTTTCTGGTCTCGGTCCAGGCGCGAATACTGGTGTAAGGGTGAAACTTCGGGCAACTATTTGCGGTTGGAATCAGTGCGGCTAGATTGCGATGGCGACGCGATTTTAGTGTTGGCCGATCCGGTTGGCCCAACTTGTCACACCGGTGTGGAATCCTGTTTCGACGCTGGGGGCGAAATTTCGTTACCCGGACCCGCGGCTAACGACAGCTTTGAAAATGCCTAACATCAAGGCAGAAAGGGGGCGACTATGACTGTCCTAGACGATATTGTTTCTGGAGTTTTGGCCCAGACGGCCCAGCGCGAAGAGCTTGTCCCACTCGAAGAGATCAAGAAGAGAGCGGCCACAGCGCCACAGGCTAAAGACGTTGTGTCAGCACTTCGAGATGGTCCCGGCGCCGTGTCGATCATCGCTGAGATAAAGCGGCGCTCGCCCTCTAAGGGTGCCCTAGCAGATATTCCCGAACCCGCGGAACTGGCGCAGATCTATGAAGAGGGCGGAGCATCCATGGTGTCTGTCCTAACCGAAGAACTGCGCTTCGGCGGATCACTTGCGGATCTGGCTGCGGTTCGTCGAGCGGTTGATATCCCGGTGCTGCGCAAAGATTTTATTGTCACGCCATATCAGGTTCACGAAGCGCGCGCCTATGGGGCAGACGCGGTTCTCCTGATCGTCGCGGCTCTGGAACAGCCCGCCCTCGTATCCCTAATCGAACGTACAAAATCCTTGGGAATGACCCCACTGGTAGAGACGCACTCTCGTCTAGAAGTGTTCCGTGCACTTGATGCAGGCGCAGAAGTGGTGGGCGTGAACGCCCGCAACCTCAAGGACTTGAGCGTGGACAGAAGCACCGTTGAACAGGTGATCGACGTTATCCCCGCCAACGTGGTGGCGGTGGCAGAATCCGGCGTCCGCTCCACTCGCGACGTATTGGACTACGCTCTAGCGGGTGCGGATTCGGTGCTAGTGGGTGAGGCGCTAGTTACAAGCAACTCACCTTTGGAACAGATATCTGACATGGTCAGTGCGGGGGCGCATCCGGCCCTGCTGACTGATCGAAAAAAGCGGGTGCGTGAGGCGAGGGAAGAGAGTCTGTGAGTTCTCAAGACGAACGGTATTTTGGTGACTTCGGTGGCCGCTTCGTAGCTGAACCCCTGCAAGGCGCAGCCGAGCAGCTTTCACAAGGGTGGGAAGAAGCCTGGGCCGATCCCTCTTTCCGCGAAGAATTCGAAAAGCTGCTGACCGACTACGCCAATCGACCTTCTCTGCTGACCGAGGTGCCTCGCTTCGCACAGGGAACCGGCGCTCGGATCTTCCTGAAGCGGGAAGATCTGAACCATACGGGTTCACACAAAATCAACAACGTCCTCGGGCAGGCACTATTAACCAAACGTTTGGGTAAGAATCGGGTCATAGCAGAGACCGGCGCTGGCCAACACGGGGTAGCAACCGCGACCGCAGCTGCTCTTCTCGGCCTCGAATGTACCGTCTACATGGGGTACGAAGACACTCGGCGACAAGCATTGAACGTGGCGCGGATGCAGGTACTGGGGGCTGAAGTTATCGCCGTGACACAGGGGAGCCAAACCCTGAAGGACGCGGTGAACGAAGCGTTTCGCGACTGGGTCACCAATGTGGAGACAACCAACTACATTTTTGGAACTGCAGCCGGCCCCCACCCCTTTCCATCGATGGTCCGTGACTTCCAACGTGTAATCGGGGACGAAGCGCGCAAACAGGTTGTTGATGCCACCGGCCGTCTTCCGGACGCGGTTTTCGCATGCGTCGGCGGCGGATCAAACGCAATCGGCATGTTCACCGCCTTTTTGGGGGATGAGGACGTGACCCTGATTGGCTGCGAAGCCGGGGGCGAAGGTTACGGTGTGGGACGTCACGCCGCTTCCATTACCGAAGGTGAAGTGGGAATCCTGCACGGTGCAAAAACTTATGTCCTTCAAGACCGAGACGGGCAAACAAAAGCCTCCCACTCGATCTCTGCAGGCTTGGACTACCCCGGTGTTGGCCCCCAGCATGCGGCGCTAGCAGCAGAAGGGCGCGCGTACTACGTACCGATTTCCGATGCGGAAGCAATGGATGCCTTCCTACGCCTATCCCGCACGGAAGGGATCATTCCGGCCATCGAATCGTCCCATGCACTTGCCGGCGCACTGCAGTGGGCGGAAGAGGAGAACCGGCTGCGACACGAGGAAGATGGGCAAGAGCGGATCGTCCTCGTAAATCTCTCTGGCCGGGGAGACAAAGATATGGAGACGGCCGCAAAATGGTTCGGGTTCGGTGAGCCTACTTTCGACAGAGTCGACCCATCCGCAGAAGGTGGCCGGGCACGTATTGACCACAGCTCTGAAGCCCAGGAAGAAAGCAAGTGAAACACAGCGCAGAAGCCATCCGCCGCGAGCTCGACAAAGGAAATGCGGCACTGATCGCCTATCTTCCCCTCGGTTATCCCACGGTGGAAAAGTCGATTGAAGCGGCGAAAACCCTGATCGACAACGGGGTGGACATCATCGAGTTGGGCTTCCCGTATTCCGATCCGGGGATGGACGGCCCGGTAATTGAGCGCGCCTCAGTCGTGGCTTTAGAAAATGGCACGCACTTGGAAGACCTCTTTGAAGCGGTCAGGCAAATCGCTGCCACGGGTGTGCCAGCGCTTTCAATGACGTACTGGAACCCGGTCCACTGGTATGGAGTAGAGCGATTCGCTCGCGACTTCTCCGCTGCTGGTGGAGCCGGACTGATCACACCCGACCTGCCGCCAGAAGAGGCAGGAGCGTGGACGCAGGCATCGGATGAGGACGACTTAGAGCGGGTCTACCTAGCGGCGCCATCGTCTTCTGATGAGCGCCTGGCACTGATCAGCCAGGCTACTAACGCCTGGGTTTACGCCGCATCGACGATGGGAGTGACCGGGCAACGATCCCAAGTCGACTCCGCTGCCCAAGAACTAGTTGCCCGATGCCGAGCCGCTGGTGCACCCCTGGTGTGCGTCGGTTTAGGTGTGTCCACCGGGGAGCAGGCCCGAGAAATTGCGGCCTATGCAGATGGAGTGATTGTTGGGTCCGCATTTGTCAGGCTCTTGGGCAATGACGACTGGGATCAGGCGCTGCGTGATGCAGGGGCGTTGGCTAAAGAACTAAAAGATGGGACTTTGAACACCAAGTGATAGCTTCAGCAATGCAATCCGGACTCAGTCAGGGCTTTTCGCTGGTAGCGGCGTCCATACCTTCACCATCTACAGGGGTCCTTTGGATTGGGCCCATCCCGATTCGCGCCTATGGGATCTTCATGGTGTCCGCCATGATCTTGGCGGCGTGGGTTGCGTGGACCAGATATCGAGCAGCCGGCGGTTTTGGCGATGTAGTTCTAGACACGTCCATGTGGGCGATTCCTTTCGGGATAGTGGGGGCGCGCCTCTACCACGTGGTGACCACGCCCCACGGATACTTTGGACCGGACGGTGACATCTGGGCTATCTTCCGCATTTGGGAGGGCGGCCTAGCAATATACGGAGCGGTCGGCTTCGGTGCGTTAGGCGCGGTGATTGCGCTGCGACGCGCCGGACAGCGAGTCGGACCGTTCGCGGACGCCCTCGCCCCAGGGCTGCTCTTCGCCCAGGCGCTGGGCCGATTAGGAAACTATTTCAACCAAGAACTCTTCGGATCCCCAACCGACCTACCCTGGGGTCTACAGATCGATGCGGCGCATACTCCACCCGGATATGCGGAGGGTACTCTCTTCCACCCCACATTCTTATATGAGGGAATCTGGAACGTCGCCATGGCTTTCTTAATCATTTGGATCGGGCGCCGGTTCCCCCTCAAATCGGGACAGTCGATGGCCCTCTATATGATTGCCTACCCGATCGGCCGCATGCTGATGGAAACCATGCGTTTGGATGAGGCCCGGATTATATTCGGCCTACGCACCAACACTTGGACGTCTATTTTGGTCCTAGCTGCCGGAATCATTGTCTTCATCTGGGCTGGGAAAATCGGTGCACCCACCCAAATCTCTGAGGCAGAACGGGAACGTTACATCGAGATTATCGCTCGAAAGAACCCTGAACGCGCCGAAGAGCTAGAAGCAGAAAACCAGAAGATCACTTTGCGCCAAGACGAGGACGACGCAGATGGGAACGCTGCCGAGGTCGAACTTCCCAGGGACCACAGTCCTAGGGAGTAAGCTGGTCCCATAACTGTCGTGCCCCCTCCCGTTTTCCCCAGAGGATGAGAATTACAGATGCGTAGAGCAAAGATCGTCTGCACCATAGGCCCAGCCACAGAATCGTCTTCTCAGATCCAAGCATTGGTGGATGCTGGGATGGACGTTGCCCGGATCAACCGCAGCCACGGAAAGGCAGAAGAGCACGCAAAAGTGATTCGCCGCGTCCGCCGGGCGGCCGACAACTCGGGAAGAGCCGTCGCCGTGCTAGTCGACTTGCAGGGCCCGAAAATCCGCTTGGAAACATTTGTTGACGGCCCCCAGATGTTGCGTGAGGGCGATACGTTCACGATCACCACGCGGGACGTCCCGGGAACCAAAGAAATTGTAGGCACAACATTCAAAGAGCTGCCCGGTGACTGTAGCCCGGGTGACCGCTTGCTCATCGACGACGGTAACGTTGGCCTACGCGTCCTCGAAGTTACCGAGACCGATGTTGTTACCCGTGTAGAGGTTCCCGGTATGGTCTCTGACCACAAGGGGCTGAACCTGCCGGGCGTTGCGGTATCGGTTCCGGCACTATCCGAAAAGGATCGTGAAGACCTGCGCTGGGGACTACGTGAAGGCGCGGATTTCATCGCCTTGTCGTTTGTCCGCGACGCTTCAGATGTCAACGACGTTCGTACCATCATGATTGAAGAAGGCGTGATCATTCCGGTCATCGCCAAGATTGAAAAGCCGCAGGCCGTTGAAAACCTGGCCGAAATTGTCGACACCTTCGACGGAATCATGGTTGCCCGTGGTGACCTCGGTGTTGAAATGCCGCTAGAAGAAGTACCACTAGTCCAAAAAGAGGCAATCGAATTGGCTCGCCGTGCAGCCAAGCCGGTCATCGTCGCGACCCAAGTGATGGATTCAATGATCAAGAATCCACGCCCAACCCGCGCAGAAACCTCAGACTGCGCAAACGCTATCCTCGACGGCGCTGATGCAGTGATGCTATCTGGTGAGACGTCAATCGGTGCGTTTCCAATTCAGGCCGTGCGCACAATGGCGCGAATCATCGAAAATACTGAAGAAAACGGGGGCGACCGGATTGCGCCCCTCGGGGAGTTCCACGCAGACCAGTCTGGGATCATCTGCCAAGCCGCATCAGCATTAGCTGCGACACTGCACGCCCGGTACCTGGTGACCTTCACGACTTCCGGGCACACGGCCCGCCAAATGTCGCGGATGCGCAGCCCGATCTTACAAATCGCCTTTACCCCGCTTGACTCCACGCGGCGACAACTTGCCCTTTCATGGGGCGTACAAACCTATAAACTGCCCACCGTCTACCACACTGACGAAATGGTCGACCAGGTCGCTCGCGTCGCACGAGCCGCTCGGATCGTCGAGGGCGGCGAGAAGCTAGTTATTGTCGCTGGTATGCCCCCGGGCGTGGAAAAGACGACGAACTCCATCAGGGTCCACGCTATCCCGGGTGACCCGTCATCCATGGTGACCGCCTACAGTTCTAGCGCAGCAAGTATGCCGCGTTAACCCAAAAAAGAAACGGGGCCGCCTCTAGGAGTAAACCTGGGGCGGCCCTTTTGGTTTCCAGAACCGGATACAAGTCTTTCACTTCGGTGTAATCTACGTCTCATGAAGAAGCGTAAGAACTCTGAGAAACTGCCCGATGACGTGTATGAGGCGGAGCTCTTTCGCCTGCAAGCCGAACTGGTAAAAATGCAAGAGTGGGTCAAAGCCACCGGCCAGCGAATCGTAGTCATTTTTGAGGGGCGTGATGCCGCCGGCAAAGGCGGGGCTATCAAGCGCATTACCGAATACCTGTCCCCACGCATTGTCCGAATTTCTGCGCTTCCAGCCCCCAATGACCGCGAAGTCACCGAATGGTATTTCCAACGCTACGTTGCTCACCTACCAGCAGCAGGTGAAGTAGTTTTGTTCGACCGATCTTGGTACAACCGCGCTGGCGTTGAGCGGGTAATGGGCTTTGCAACGCCGAAACAGCTGAGCCTGTTCATGCGGCAGGTCCCCATTTTTGAAGACATGCTCATCAGCGATGGGATCATGCTGCGCAAATACTGGTTCTCCGTATCTGAACGTGAGCAGCTGAAACGATTTCATTCCCGACTCAACGACCCTCTGCGGCGGTGGAAACTCTCACCCATGGATATTGAATCGGTAAACCGCTGGGAAGAATACTCCCGCGCGAAAGACGATATGTTCATCCACACCGATACGGCCACGTCCCCTTGGTTCGTTGTTGAATCAGATATAAAGAAGAACGCGCGGATCAACATGATCCACCACTTGTTGTCGACTATTCCGTATGAGGACGTGCCCCGCGAGGAAGTGGTTCTACCCGAAGAGCCAAAGCACCCAGATAACTACCGTCGTATTCCCAAAGAGTTGGAACATCAAGTGCCCGACTATGCGGCAACACTTCTCAAGCGTGACGCTGCTGATCAGGCCGCGCATAAGTGATCTTCGTGACCATCTCGTTATAAAGGGCTAGGCGTCAAGGCTTCGGTGCGTTAGTGTTCTGGTGAACCGTTGAAAGGGTCTCATGTCTGAACATTCTCACCTGCCTGTGAAACGCCGTATGGCGGCTGGCGCCTTGGCGCTATCACTGTTGGCCACGCCTTCTTTGGCGTTGGTTGCGAATGCTGCGACGGTAACTGAGGACAGCCGGTCCAGTGGTTTTGCATCTTTGCGATTGACGCGGATTCTGCCAGTCGAACATAAGACAGTGATTGTCGAAGACGCCGACTTGCCGATGGATGTCGAAGTTGTTAAAACAGAAGGCTCCGATGGCGTGAAGCACGTCTACACGACCGCTGGTTACAAAGAGGGCGACTCACCGATCTATCGCGAAGTGGTCGTAACCAAACCCGTTGACCGGGTAATACTTCGCGGAACAGCCAATGAGCTCCCAGTAGTTGCTGAGCCGGCGCCAGAACCCACACCTGAGCCGGTTGTGGAAGAGGAAGAAACGGCCAGTCGTTCAGACGATCGCCAAGAGGGAGAAGCCCAATTGGTGGCGCCCCCGCCCTCGACCTCAGGGCAGTACTCCCTGAGTGACCTGATGTTCATGGGGGTAATCAACTGGGGTGGTTACAAGTTCACCTACTACAGTCAGAGCGTCCTACCTGGCGGCGGGTTATCCATTCCGGGACGACATGTTAACGCCGGTGGATTCGTCTCCGACGGGGACGGCTACATCGTCCTAGCGGGCTCAGCGCCGATGGGTACGGTATACCCGACGCCGTTCGGCTGGCCCGGCAAGATTTACGACCGTGGTACCTACGGCAACCATCTGGACGTTTACACCCGGTAAACCTAATCTCTAGTTTCGCCCATGACAGCATGAGTGAGGTGAGCGTACATCGTTCACCCACCATCGTGGTCATGGGCGTTTCTGGTTGCGGCAAATCATTTCTTGCCAAAGCGCTGTCGCGACGCTTGCAGATCGCGTTCCTAGAAGGTGATGACCTGCACCCACCGGAAAACGTTGACCGCATGACAGTCGGATTTCCCCTGGAAGATCGACACAGGTGGCCCTGGTTGGTGCAGATTGCGACTCGGATTCAGAATGAACATGGGCCAATGGTTGTGGCCTGCTCAGCGTTGAAGCGCTCCTACAGGGACCTCTTGCGTGAAAGCGGACGTCCAGTGCTGTTTGTACACCTAACTGCGGAGCCTTCGTTGTTGCAAGGCCGGTTGCAGAGACGGCGGCGGCACTTTATGCCAGCCGCATTGCTGACTTCGCAACTGGCTACGCTCGAGCCTTTAGAAGAAGACGAATTGGCGCAAGGTGCCCTCGTGCTGGACACCTCTTTACCCGAAGCCGAAAAGACTGAAAAAGTAGTAGATGCGTGGCATAAATGGTCCACCCGAGAAAAGGATGATTCCCTTGAGCAGTGAGCAG
>CAYFWE010000012.1:0-41514 GCA_964346745.1 uncultured Actinomyces sp.
CCAGGCTAACTTGCGCCCGTCCGGGTCTTTCAAACTCGCAACTGCAGGGTAACAGGCCAGAAAAGGATGGGCCGGACGCTCAAACTAACCCGCGACACGCCGTCTAAAGCAACACATTACGGCCGGTATCCCCAAGTTTGGCTTTCGGAAAACTTGTTAACGCGAAATCCCAGGCATCGATCGATACCTGGGATTTCAGTTACGTGGCGGATGAGGGATTTGAACCCCCGAAGCATTCCGCGGCTGATTTACAGTCAGCTCCCTTTGGCCACTCGGGCAATCCGCCATACCCTTCAAGAAGGGTGCCGTGAAAGACTAACAGGTCTGGACGCTAAACTGCCACTTCTGCGCTCTGGTTGAAGTGAGGCGTTTGCCACTGTGGTCCACATCCATTCGGTCAGCGGTAGTTCACAAACTGCAATGCGACGTCCAAGTCTGCGCCTTTCAGAAGTGCGATCACTGACTGCAGATCATTACGCGACTTTGATGACACGCGGACCTCATCGCCTTGTATCTGGGCCTTTACCCCTTTAGGACCTTCGTCCCGAATCTTCTTGGTTATTTTTTTCGCGGTCGCCTGATCGATGCCTTCTTTGAGTGGCACTACCAGTCGATAAATCTTGCCGGAAGGCTGGGGTTCGCGTCCTTCAAGATCTAGGACCTTCAGCGAAACCCCCCTTCGAACGAGTTTCGACTGCAGTACATCCAGAGCTGCTTGCACGCGTTCACTACTGTTCGCTTCGATGATTATCGTTTCGCCCGACTGCTTGAGTGAGGCATCTACCCCGCGAAAATCGTAGCGGTTCGCCACTTCTTTAGAGGCTTGGTTTAACGCGTTATCGACTTCTTGTGCGTCGATTTTTGAAACGACATCAAATGATGAGTCTGCCATGGGTCTCCTTCAGTTGTAACGGTTCGTATCAATGTCGCGCTGCATCACTTGCAGTCGCGCAATTCTGTCTTCCATTGGGGGGTGCGTTGAAAAGAGATTCTTCATCCCAGCTGCGCGGAACGGATTCGCGATCATCATTGCGGAGGCAGATTCGTGATCCGGGGACCGTTGCAGCGGTACGCGTCCCCCAACCTGGCTGATTTTTGCCAACGCAAGCGCCAAACCCGTGGGGTCTTGGGTAAGTAGAGCCCCGTCCTCATCCGCATCGTATTCACGTGTTCTGGAGACGCCGAGTTGGACAATCGAGGCGATCATGGGGGCCGCCAACGCCAGCAGTAAGGCGCCCAGCCCACCGGAGCGGTCACGATCACGGCCACCCCCGAAGAGCATCGCCCACTGGGCCAGTGAAGTAATCAAACCAGCCATCGCCGCCGCCACGGAAGCGGTGAGAATGTCGCGGTTGTAGACATGCATCAATTCGTGTGCGAGGACGCCTCTAAGTTCTCTTTCGTCCAAGATCTGCAGGATGCCTTCCGTGCAGCACACAGCAGCATTCTTTGGGTTCCGTCCCGTTGCAAACGCATTCGGATTATCCGTGGGTGCGATCCAAATCGAGGGCATCGGCATCTGCGCTCGGTCGCTGAGATCCTCTACGATCGCATACAGTCCTGGCGCCTGCTCACGCGTAACCGGGTACGCATTCATTTGTTTGAGGGCGATCGTCGCTGAGTTCCAATATGAGTAGAAGGTTGAAATAACCCCGACTCCCGCGAAAATCCACAGCCAAGTGGGACTGTTGGACCAGCCGGAAATGAGCGCACCGATCCCCAGCAGGATCACCCACATGAGGGCGAAAAGACCCGCGGTTTTAGCGGTGTTAGAGACGCGTCGATTCATACGCCCAGAGTATCTTTAAATGCCTAGCTGGTCGGCCCCGAATAGTCTGAGAAGCGCTCAATCGCAGTAGGGACACCCAACTCGCCAGGAACGCCGATGTGGGGATCTTCTTCCCAATGCCGCTCATTGTCTGGGCCTTCTACAGGCTGTTGCCGCGCGATCTTCATCATCTGAGAGCGGGACACTACTTTCACCCGTTCTCGCGTCCCCCCGCTGGGCAGTTCACCCCATTGAGCGCCCATTGCCTGTTCGTATGCGTCCAAGAGTTCCCACCCAGGCCAGTCTGTAAACGCAACACCACGTTCTTCCAGCAATTCCTCAACCGGTCCGGCGGTTGGAGTTGGGAGCACGCCTGCCTCAGCATCAGCGACGAGATTGGCAATCGTTTCTTGCGCATCCGACTTCGTGGAACCAATCAGGCCCACCGGTCCTCGTTTTATCCATCCGGAAGCGTATAGACCGGGAACAACAGTTTGAGAGTCCGCAGATTCGGTAACCCGCCCACCGATATTGGGAACGATGCCCTTAACATCATCGAAGGGAACGCCTTCAATGGGCGAAGAGAAGTAACCAACCGCGCGGTAAACCGCTTCCACCGGCCATTCCGTCAACACTCCCGTTCCCTTTACTGAGCCGTCGCCGGTCAAAGCAGTGCGCTCAGTTACTAGGGCTCGTACGTTTCCGTCCTCATCCCCCAAAATTGCTTCCGGCGCTTCGAACATGTGGATGTAGATCCGCCGCGACGCCCGATGCTCTTCCGGGTCTGCGGAAGCGTATGAAGTCAAAGTCTTCACGACCTGACGCTGTTGGTTTGAAGCCTTCAACGCAGCCTGAGAGCCGGCATCGAAATCGAAATCTTCTTCAGAGACAATCACGTCGACGTCCGAAACTCTGCCGAGTTCGCGCAGTTCCAGCGGCGTGAACTTCACTTGGGCGGGACCACGACGACCGAAGATGTGAACCTCTTTTATTGGGTTCTGTGCGAGCTGTGCGGCGACATTTGCCGGCACTTCCGTGGTGATCATTTCCGGGTAGTGCTTCGCCAGCACTCTGGCCACGTCCAATGCCACATTCCCGGCACCGATAACGGCCACCTTCTCAGCCTCTAGTGGCCACGTACGGGGATAATCTGGGTGCCCGTCGTACCACGAGACAAAATCCGCGGCGCCGTACGACTGGGGCAAATCCGCGCCCTCGATTTCCAGCTTGGCATCCCGATCCGCACCCGTGGCGATGATTATGGCGTCGTAACGGTCTTCAAGTTCTTCAATGGTGACGTCCCGCCCGACTTCGACATTGGCAAACAGGCGAATGTCGCCGCGCTGCAAAATGCGGTAGAGGGCAACGATGATTTGCTTGATGCGCGGATGATCAGGCGCCACGCCATAGCGGACCAGACCATAAGGAGCGGGAAGACGCTCGAACAAATCAATCGATACGTCCAGGTCAGATTTGGCCAGGATGTCAGAGGCATAGATACCCGCAGGACCAGCGCCGATCACGGCCACTTTCAAAGGACTGGGCACGTCACACTTCTTCAAACTAGGGCTACTAAACAAACCCTAATCTTAGTGGCGTCTACGCCGCTCTATCCACCATCAGCATCGCGAACGCGACCAATGCCTCTTTAGCTTCGGATTCTGGCAGGTGATCCAGGGCCTGCAACGCATCGTCGGCCCAGTCACGGGCGAGGGCGCGTGTACGGCCAATAACGCTGTGTTCGCGCAGCAGTGACACAACTTCCGCCAAAGTTTCATCCGACTGCAGATCCTGTTCTAGCAGTTCCAAGATCTGTTTCCCAGGCGCGTCAAGGACACCTTCTTGGGCGTCTTGGCGAAGAAGTAGGACGGGCATTGTGGCTACGCCTTCGCGCAGGTCGGTGCCCGGCGTCTTCCCCGTGACTTCACTTGGTGAAACGATGTCTAGAACATCATCTGCAAGTTGGAAGGCCACCCCGATTTTCTCGCCAAACCTGCGCACACTGTCAGCAACTTGGGGACCTGCTCCCGCGTGGAGAGCGCCAAAATAGGCCGCCGCAGCAACCAGCGATCCCGTCTTGTCGGCCAGGACCTGGAGATAGAACTCAACGGGATCCACCCCTTCGGGTGGGCCGAATGTCTCGTTGAGTTGTCCTAGGCACAAGCGTTCGAACGTCTTCACATGGAACATGATCGACTCAACGCCCAGCGTCGCAATCAGAGATGAGGCCCGCGCGAAAAGCAGATCACCAGCAAGGATCGCTCGGTTGTTGCCCCAGACCATCTGCGCAGACTCAACCCCTCGCCTCGACGGCGCGGAATCCATGACGTCGTCGTGATAGAGCGACGCTAAATGAGTCAGTTCAACCCCAGTGGCAGCAACTACCACGGGATCTGACTGTGCTCGGTGACGGGCCCCCAAGTGTGAGCAAATCAAAGTGAGAACGGGACGTAACCGCTTTCCACCTGCTTCGGCCAAATGGGTCGTGAGGTTGGCCACAACGTCGCGGTTTGCTGACACGGAATCGAGCAACAGGGACTCAACTTGGTCGAGTCCCTGCTGGACTTCTAGCTCGAGCTCTCCGTCAGAAAAAGAGTCCGTCGGTGACGTCACGAGACGAGCACACTCACCTGGTTGAGCAGGTCAATGATCGGCGCCGGGAAGATACCGAGCAGGACCGTCGCTACTGCGGTGACTCCGATGACTACAGCTGACATTCCTTCCGAACGCACAACCGTAACGCCCTCGGCCGGATCTCGGAAGAACATAACTTGAACAATCCGGAAATACACGGCCGCCGTTGCAACCGACGCTGCCAATCCGATGGCGACGAGCCATCCCAAACCACCCTGGATACCGGCAGCGAACACCACAAACTTGCCGACGAAGCCAGAAGTAAGCGGGATACCGGCGAAGGACAAAAGGAAGATCAGCATGGCGAATGCCAAGCCGGGTGCGCGGCGCCCCAAGCCAGCCCACTGTGATAGGTCATGTGCTTCGCGGCCTACCGCTCCGTCCGGGCTTTGCACTCGGACCAGTGCCACTATCGAGAAGGCTCCAATCGTGGCTAGGCCATAGGTTAGAAGGTAGAAGGCTACCGCCGAACCTGCGCCCTGAACCAGGGCGAGCACGCCGACCATTATGAAACCAGCATGAGCAATTGATGAGTACGCCAAGAGGCGCTTGATGTTCTTCTGAACCAATCCGCCCAGGGTGCCAAAGATGATCGTGGCCGCGGCAAGCACCGCGAAGATCATTCCGAAGTCCCACTTCAAATGCCCGGCAACCGAAACGTAGAAACGGAACATAGCGCCGAATGCGGCAACCTTGACACCTGCCGCCATAAATCCGGTCACCGGCGTTGGCGCGCCCGTATAAACGTCTGGCGTCCACTCGTGGAATGGGAAGGCTGCCACCTTGAATAGCAGTCCGACCATGACCATGAAGACACCGACCAACATGATCCAGTCCATATTGGTCGTCACCGGAATTGCACTGGCAATTGCGCCTAGCTGCAGTGACCCACCCGAGAACCCGTACAAAAGAGCCGAGCCCATCAAGAAGAATGCGGAAGCGAAAGATCCCAAAATGAAGTACTTGACCGCCGCTTCCTGGGACAGCTCCCGCCTTCTGCGAGCGGAGGCAACCAGAATGTATAGCGGTAGAGATAACACTTCCAGCGCGACGAACATTGTCAGCAGGGAATCCGTGGCTGGGAAAAGCATCATTCCGCCGATGCTGAAGAGAGCCAGCGGGAAGAACTCCGAACGCTGGTATCCCTTGGCAATGCTCAGAGCCTCTTCACCTGATCCGGCTCGATCGGATGGTTGGGCGGCAAACGCCCCATCTTTACGTTCAGTGCGATCTGCAAGAACTAAGAGGGACAAGAAGCCCAACACTGCGACGATCGACTGCATCGCGATCGTCCAAGTGTCATCCACGTATTCACCGATTGTGCGAGGGTCTACCAACGCCGACGCCCACAGGGCACTCAGGAAGACGAACGCCGCTCCGACCACGACGATCGACCAGACAACGTTGATTGGGCGTCGTTTCGCTGCTGGTGCGAACGCCTCAATGAGGACGCCAACCACAGCCCCACCGAGCACAATGATGGTGGGAATCAGTGGAGTCCACTCAATTTGTGGCGTGGTGAAAACGGGCGCCAGCGGGATCAGCGAGTTCACTGTGCATTCCCTTCGTTGAAGTCAGCAGAGTCGAGGGCGTATCCGGCCTGACCCTCAAACGGTGCGCCGGTCACATCGCCGACGGTTTCGCCAGCGAAGGAGATGTTCGGCGCAAGATGTTCGGCCACCTGGTGCATTGAACCAACCAGCGGAGCCGACCAGATGCCGAGAACGACCATACCCGCGACCAGTGGCGCGACAACAAGCCTTTCGCGCATATCGAGGTCAGGCATATCTGCCTGTTCTGGGTTGATCCGACCGGTGAACATCTTCTGGTACGGCAAGAGGATGTACATGGCCGCGAGGATCACGCCGAAGACGGCGAAGATAGCCAAGGGTGCTGAGATGCGGTACGTGCCCATGAGCACCATGTATTCGGGAACGAATCCTGACAAACCCGGCAGTGCGATAGATGCCAAGCCGGCTACCAGCCACGTACCAGCAATGATTGGCGTTACCCGTTGCAATCCGCTGTAAGCCGCAATCTTTGCCGTGTGCCCACGCTCGATCAAGAAGCCGGAGATTAGGAACAACCCAGCAATCGAAACACCGTGGGCAACCATGTAGACCATAGCCCCGGTCAAGGCGAGCTCAGAACCGATGAAGATACCGAGCACCATGAAACCAAAGTGGGAGACCGATGTGAATGAGACCAACCGCAAGAGGTTGCGCTGGCCATTGGCTGCGAAGGCTCCCCACAGGATTGAGATCACAGCCAAGACCAAGATGGTTGGTCGCGCGGCGGCGGTCGCTGCGGGTAGGAAAGACACGGCCATCAGGATCATGCCGTAGGTACCGATCTTGTCCAAGATGCCAACTAGCAGTGTGGAAGTTCCCGGCCGAGCGGCTGCGGCTGTATCAGGCAGCCAAGTATGGACTGGAACCATCGGAGCCTTGATAGCAAAGGCAATGAACAATGGTAGGAAGATGGCCATTTGCCAGCCGAGAGACAGCATCGGGAGCATGCCTTGTAGCGAGTCGTAGCGGAACAGAACGTTATCCGCACCCGCTCCCATGGCCGCGATGACGACGATCCCACCCAGCATGATCAAACCGCCTGCCAGGGAGTACAGCAGGAACTTCATGGCTGCCTGGCGACGGTTGTCCGTAATGCCGTAACGCGAAATCATGAAGAAGACCGGCAGCAACATGGCCTCAAAGGCGATGTAGAAGACGACAAGGTCATAGGCCGAAAAGATCACGACGATGAACGCGTACAGCGCCATGATCAAAGCAGCGTAGCCACCGGATCTTTCCGGATCTTGATCTTCGTTCTTACTCGCTACCAAGACCAGTGGGACTAAGACACCTGTCAGTAGGAGCATGACCAGCCCCAGTGCATTCACGCCCAAGGACCAAGTAATGCCGAGCGGAGCGATCCACTGGTACGACTCCAGGAACTGGGTGGTCGCTGACGTAGACCAATCAAATGTCAGGGCCACGACAATGAACGCCACCAGTTCGGCTAGAGATGCCCCCAGCGCAATCTTGCGCCCGTTCTTACGCGCGGCGGGAACCAGCCACAGAATGAGGGCGATAACCGCTGGGAATGCAACCAGTAGTGTCAGCCACGGTCCCGAGGAAGCTTCGGCCATCGCGTCTGCGTATCCGCCAACTGCGGCGGGCATGAGATTCAAACTTTGCACGATTCTCCTCTGGCCTTAGAGCCTGAATCCTAGGACGATCGCCAGGACAATCACGACGCCACCAAGCATGTAGCCCGCGTATGAGCGCAAGTATCCCGTCTCTGTCCATGCGAGCACTTTCCCCGACCAGACACTAAGCCGGCCCAATCCATTAACAGCCCCGTCTACGCCGTACTTATCGACGGCGGTAACACCCTCGACAACAGCTTCTGTAGGTGCCACAGCGATGACCTGGTTGATCTCATCTTGGTAGAAGTCCTGACGTGCGGCGCGGACGAAAGCGTTCCCGTACGGAACTGTCGGCGACACCGGATCCTTCGCGTACTTCACCCACGCGAAAGATGCGGCCAAAACAACTAGAACCAAGGTGATTATCTGGATCCAAATCACGGATAGAACTGGTTCCACATGGTCAACAGATCCCAATGCAGGAGTCAGCCACGTAACGAACATGTCGTTTATGGACAAGATTCCACCCAATCCAACAGCGAACACCGCCAAGATGATCATCGGAACGGTCATGATTGGCTTTGATTCGTGTGGATGCACGGGTTCACCAAGACTCTCCCACCGTGCTTTTCCGGAGAAGGTCATGAAGAACATGCGAGACATGTAAAACGCGGTCAATCCGGCGCCGAGGACGGCAACCCAGCCAAACAGCCACGGTGCCCAGGGCGCGTCAAATCCGGCGAACGTTCCGTTCGAGAACGCGGCTTCGATGATGTGATCCTTAGACCAGAAACCCGAGAAGGGCGGAATCCCTAGGATTGCGAGCCAACCCGCCATGAACGTGATCCAAGTTATCGCCATGAACTTCTTCAGATTTCCGAAGTGGCGCATATTCACTTCGTCGTTCATTGAGTGCATGACGGAGCCCGCACCCAGGAATAGAAGTGCCTTAAAGAAGCCGTGCGCGAGTAGGTGGAAGATAGCGAAAGCCCATCCGATCGGTCCTAGCCCGGCGCCAAGCATCATGTAACCGACTTGAGACATTGTCGATGCGGCAAGCGCCTTCTTGATGTCGTCCTTGAACGAACCGATCAACGCTCCCAATACCAAAGTGATCAAGCCAACTACGGAGACTGCTGCCATTGCTACCGGAGCGTTCACGAAGATCGTGCCGGAACGGACAATCAGATAGACACCAGCGGTCACCATAGTCGCAGCGTGGATCAATGCAGATACTGGCGTTGGGCCAGCCATAGCATCGCCGAGCCACGCCTGCAGTGGGAACTGCGCTGACTTGGCACACGCGGCCACAAGAAGGAAGATGCCGATCACGGTCGCAGGTCCTGCACCGACGCTGGCCACACCTTCGTTCACGATCCCGAAAGAGGTCGAGTTGAAAGCGGCCACCATCGCCATCATGGCGATTAGGAAGCCGGCATCACCGATGCGGTTCATGATGAATGCCTTGTTAGCTGCCTCAGCGTTTGCGGGGACTTGGTTCCAGAACCCGATCAGCAGGTACGAAGACAGTCCGACGCCTTCCCAGCCGAGGAACATCGCCGTGTAGTTGTTTGCCAACACGAGCATCAACATCGAGGCGATGAACAGCGCTAGGTAGGCAAAGAAGCGACGACGTGCTGGGTCGTGCTCCATGTAACCCACCGAGTAAACCAGAATGAGGGATCCAACCAGAGTGATCAGCATGACGAAGGTCATCGACAGAGGGTCTACGAGGAAACCGATATCTACCGTGAAATCCCCGGCTGGAATCCAAGAAAACAGATTCTGGGTGAAGCGCCGCCCCGATGCGGGCAGCGCAAGCATCTGGAACATGATGACCAGACCCAGTACAAAAGAGAACCAGGATGCCGCTACGGCAAGCCAGTGACCCCACCGGTCGGTCCGCTTGCCGCCAATCAGCAGGAGCCCAGCGGTTACCAGCGGCACGATGACTAGAAGCGACGCTAGAGCCGCGGGTCCAGTGGCCGCCTGTAGTGGCGCTGGCGCTTCGACGTTTGCACCCAAAAGCATTGCTGGGAGAACAGGATTCAACACTTCTCTACCTCCTCAGCGAAACGGCCTGGTCTAGGTCCGTAGTTGCTCGGTTCTTGAAGATCGCCACCACGATTGACAAGCCAACCACAACTTCTGCGGCGGCGACGACCATGATGAAGAAAGCCATAACTTGGCCTGAGAAGTCTCCCAGAACCCGCGAGAAGGTGATAAACACCAACGCGGCGGAGTTGAGCATGAGTTCCACACCCATGAGGGAGATGATTGTCGACTTGCGGATGAGGACGGTCACCGCGCCAATCGAGAAAAGGATTGCCGCTAAGGCGATGTAGTACGCGAGGCTCACTTGTCGTCCTCCACATCCTGTTGGTGAACTTGCAGAAGTCCTGTTGGGGCCGCCGCGCCACCCATACCCCAAGCCTTTGATTGGGGCACTTTGGTGACAGACAAAGGAGTGGTCACCTGCTTATCGCTTCGGGCCATCCGCAAAGCTTCAGCAACTTGTGGGTCGACCTCAAACATAGGCTTCTCGAGCCCACGCACCCGCAGAACACGGGGAATGGATTCTTCGACCACATCGAGCGTGTCGCCTGCAATGGAAGGGTTGTCGACAGCGTTTCCGCTCGCCCACACGCCCGGGGGTGGTTGCTGCCCAATGTGCCGACCCGATTGCTTGAAAAGCATCATCCTGGCTTTGGCAACAGTGCGCTGTGACAGCTTGGGGCCAAGGTTGTCACTGTGGGTTAGCAAGACCGCACCAATTGCGGCGGTGATCAGCAGTGCAGCGGTTACCTGAATGGTCAGCCAGTGCTCTTGGAAGAGGTATACGGCTAGGCCGGTTACCGGCGTATTGGAATAGGGATCTTCGCTGATGGTACCGGGCCCCGGCACTGTCGCCGCGAAGATCGCGGACACCATCATCAAAGCTAAAGCAGCACCGAAGGCACCTGCGGCAGCGAGGTAACCGCGGCGCTGGTCAAGATAGCCGTCCGTTGCGCCCAAACCAATCATCATGATGACGAACAGGAACAGCATCAGGATCGCACCGGTGTAGACAATTACCTGTACCGCGGCGTTGAATGGCGCTTGCAGGGCGAAATACAGGATTGCCATGCCAACCATGACAACAACCATGGAAAGCACCGCGTAGGCCGCTTTGCGGAACATGAGCACACCCAGTGCTCCGGCCACCATCATGGAACCGACGATCCAGAACAGGACTGCCTCTCCTGGGCCGCTCATCTGCGGCCAGGATCCAGCGACTAAAGGTAGAAGGTCCATCAGTTGGTCTCCTTCACGCCAGCGGGAAGATTCGGAAGCAGCTTGTCAGGGTCCGCCGGCTGGGACTTACCCGCTTTGGCGGTCTCCAAGGACGGGTCGTCGGGACGGTGCTCCCTTACCCAGTCGATCTGCTCTTGGGTCGATCCGTGAATCTTGCCTTCGTAATAGTCGATATGGGATGTGCCCTCCACCATTGGGTGGGGAGGCGCAACTGCTCCCTTGGGAAGATCTGCCATCAGCATGTCTTTGTCGTAGATGTCGGCAATACGCTCATATTCAGCCAACTCGAAGTCGTTGCCCATAGTCAGCGCGCGAGTGGGGCAGGCTTCAATACAGAAACCACAGAAGATGCAACGCAAGTAGTTGATCTGGTATACGCGGCCATAACGCTCACCCGGTGAGTACTGCTCATCAGGTGTGTTTGATGCCGCTTCAACCAAGATGGCATCCGCTGGGCAAGCCCAGGCACACAGTTCACAACCGATGCACTTCTCTAGTCCGTCAGGGTAGAAATTCAGTTGATGACGCCCATGGAAACGGGGTTGCACGCGAGCAGGTTCAAACGGGTACTGCTCGGTAACCACCTTCCGGAACATTGAAGAGAAAGTAACCCCGTATCCGGCCACCGGCGAAAAGATTTCACCAATGGGTCCCTTCGGGTCCTTCTCGTAGCGCAAGTTTTGTGGTTCGTCAGCCATTGGTACCCTCCTCGATTCGGGGAGTCTCTTCGTGTGTGACGGTTGCTGCGACTTTGGCGCGGCCAGCACGCGGCGATGGGGGAAGCGTTTGACCCAGGATCGGCGGTGCCGGATATCCACCGGCAAAAGCGTCGAACGGTGCCTCCGGGTCTATTTCTTCTTCTTCGTCTGGTCCGCTTGGCGTAGCAACCAGGTAGACGACGACGGCAACAACAATAACGACAGCCAGCATTACGGCGGCTAAGACCAGCCAGGACTGCGAAACCCAAGTCTGCACGCCCCTCATTACTGCGACGAGGACGATCCACACCAAGGCGATAGGGATGAGACCCTTCCAACCCAGGTTCATAAACTGGTCGTAGCGGAAGCGCAGCAGTGTTCCACGTGTCCAGATCATGGCGAACATGAGTACCCAGATCTTGAATATCAGCCAGAACATGCCCCACCAGCCGTTATTGATGGGAGCTATGTGGCTGAACGGCCACGGTGCGTGCCAGCCTCCAAGAAACATCGTGGCGGCGACAGCCGATACGTTGAGCATGTTGATGTATTCGGCCAAGTAGTACCAGCCGAACTTCATGGAGGAGTATTCCGTCATGTGTCCCGCGACAAGTTCACCTTCGGCTTCTGGCAGGTCGAAAGGCAGACGGTTAACTTCGCCAACCATTGAAATCAGATACACCACAAAGGCCGGGGCGAGGGCGAAAGCCCACCACACGTTACCTTGGGAAGCGACGATTTCCGACGTCGACATTGAGCCGGACATCAAGAACACCGACACCAAGGCCATCCCCATCGCAAGTTCGTAGGAGATGATCTGAGCGGAAGAGCGGACTGCACCGTACAGGGGCAGCGTTGAACGTGCCGACCAGCCGCCAAGGACCACTCCGTAAACGCCCAAAGAAGTAATCGCCAAAATGTACAGTGCGGCGATCGGAGTGTCGGTGACCATCAGCGGTGTGGAGTGCCCGAACATATTCACGTTCGGACCAAATGGCACGACCGCGAGCACGGAAAACGCGGCGAAAGCCATGATTGCCGGCGCTAAGAAGTAAAGGAACTTATCGCTTCGTTTGGTCCAGATGTCTTCTTTGAAGAGCATCTTGCCCGCGTCGGCAATAGCTTGTAGCAACCCCAAGGGTCCCGCGACGTTAGGACCCAAACGGGTCTGCATACGTCCTAGGGCCCGGCGTTCCACCCAGAGCGCCATGATCACTGAGAGGATCAGGAAGAGGACGATGAACACCGCCTTGATCAGAACCAACCACCAGGTTGTTTCCGAGAAGTCGGCGACCGTGTATTCGGGGACACCCCAGGCAGGCAGGATTCCCGCTAGCGGGCCTGCGCCAGTCGCGATAGTTAACCCGGTCATCACTGGGTCACCTCTCTTGCAGCAGTTACTGTCACGGACGCTCCCGCAGGTGCGAGATCTTCGAAGATGCCGTTACCTACTGAGCATTCTGGCAGCCATACGACGCGGTCGGGGACGTTCCCCGCTTCGATTGGCACCATCATCGTGCCCCGCGGCCCAGTGATTGCCACTGTTTCATCTTCTTCAAGCCCTAGGTCCTGCATAGAACTTGGGGAGACAAGAGCAACAACTTGGCGGGCAGACTGCCGCAAGTCGTGAGCGCCGTCGAGCATACGGCCGAGGTCGATCATCACTTTATGGGAAGCCAACACGAAGTCACCGGCCGCTACCTGGGTAGCAACAGAAGTAACTTCAGTTGGAGCTTCTACCCGTCGACCACGCCAGACCATCAGCGGGTTGACTTCTGCGTAAACGCGATTCAGGTCATCGACACCCAAATCGATTCCAAGTTCACGGGCAATCATCGACAGGACTTCCCGGTCGGGCATCGAACGCGAAGCGATTGACTGGCCAAAGGGACGCAGGCGACCTTCCCAGTTGATGAATGTTCCGTTCTTCTCCGCTGGAGGGGCGACTGGGAGAACAACATCCGCCAGCGCCGTAGCCTCGGATGGGCGTACCTCCAAAGACACGACAAACGGAGTGTTCTCGATGGCACTCTTTGCGGCGGCTGGGTCCGGCCAGTCGCGCATGTCAAGTCCACCTAGAATCAGCGCGTCGAGTTCTCCAGCGTTGGCTGATGCGATCATCTCTTCGCCTGACAGGCCCGCTTCACTCGGAACGGACGCCCATCCAAGAGAGTCGCGTGCTTCCGCATCTTCGACTGGACGGCCGAATGGTAATACGGTCGGGAGGAGGCCAGCGTCGACACCGCCGCGATCGCCGGATCGTCGGGGAATCCACGCAACTTTGGCGCCCGTACGCTCGGCCAGTCGGTTTACCGCCGCGTACAGACCAGGGGTCCGAGCAGCACGTTCACCAACCAGGATCACGCCAGACTCAGTCAGTGCATTTGCCAGATCGGCGTGTTCCCCGTCCACTGCGATCGCATCCACTGCGGCGACTTCGTCACCGGGAACCGTCAGGATTACTTCCGCATCTAGCTTTTCGCTACCGCGGGAGGCTACGGGCGCAACGGTGGCAACCCTAACCGTGCCGGCGGTCAGCCCTTTTCTAAGGCGGAGGAAAAGCGAACCGCACTCGTCCTCGACCTCGAAAGCAACCAGAAGAGCGGTGCCGGCCGTTTCAACGTCCCGGTACGTAACTCCCAAACCTTTTCCAGCCACACTGGATGCGAGGAATTGAAGCTCTTCCTCGCTCTGTTCACGCCAACGCGAGTCAATATTGTTAGTGCCGAGGACGACGCGAGCGAACTTTGACCAGGCCCATGCGTCTTCAAACGTGGTGCGCCCGCCAGGGAGCAATCCGACGCCCTTGCCTCTCGCAGCCTTCGCCAGTCCGCGGGCAGCTCGGTCGATGGCGTCTGACCAAGATGTGGTTACCAATTCCCCATTTTCGCGAACCAAGGGAAGGGTAAGCCGATCCTGCTGTTTATACCAAGGGAATGCGAACCGGTCTTTATCGGTTATCCACTCTTCGTTCACCTCTGGGTCGTTGCCAGAGAGTCGGCGCATAACTTCGCCCCGGCGGATATCGTTTCGCACCGCGCTACCTGAAGCATCGTGTTCGGCAACGGTTGGTGTTGATACGAGGTCGAAGGGGCGGGCCCGGAAGCGGTAGGTCGCAGACGTGAGTGCACCAACCGGACAGATTTGGATGATGTTGCCCGAGAAATAGGATGCGAAGCTGCGTCCCGACATGTCCTTCTCTGAGCGCTTCTGCGGGCCCGAATAGACGGAAGAGATGATTCCTTCCCGCCCGTATGGTCCCGAAATGTCGGTGCGTTCTGGGCCGTCAACGCCCTCCATATGGAAGTCAAGAACTTCGGCATCAAATGTGCCGACCTGTTCACCCATGAAATTGTGGTCATCTTCAGGGGAGCTTCCGCCGCCACGGCCCTGCAGGTCAAGGAAGGGGTCACCGGGAATCTCTTTGGCGAACCGCACGCAGCGTTGGCAAAGGATGCATCGGTCGCGGTCCAGCAGAATCTGCGAAGTCAATCGCATGGGCTTCTTGAAAACTCGCTTGGCGCCGTGGAACCGACTGTCTGGTTCCCCCTCGGTCATCGCCTGGTTCTGCAGTGGGCACTCCCCACCTTTATCGCAGATAGGGCAATCCAACGGGTGGTTGATCAGCAGGAATTCCATTATTCCGACCTGCGCTTTATGCGCGACAGCCGAAGTGTGCTGAGTCTTAACAACCATTCCCGGCGAAATTTCAATCGCACATGATGGCTGTGGTTTGGGCATCATGCGCAAGTTACCGTCGCGGTCAGGTGTCCCAACCTCGACCAGACACTGTCTGCATGCGGCCACGGGTTTCAGTAGTGGGTGGTCGCAGAACCGTGGAATCCGGATCCCAACCTGTTCGGCGGCACGAATGATTAACGTGCCGGTCGGCGCCTCTACCTGGGTGTCGTCAATGGTGAGTGTCACCATATCTTTGTCAGTCACTGAGCACCCCCTTGGGCGAAGATGGTCGAACGCTCGTACGGGAATAATTCCCAAGCAGGTGTGGTCATTCCGGCCTCGAACTCTTCGCGGAAAAGCTTCAAAGCAGAGATGACGGGCGTGGCGGCTGCGTCGCCTAGAGCGCAGAACGAACGTCCAAGGATGTTCCCGGCAACGTCGTCAAGCAACTCCAGATCCCCGGGCCGACCTTCGCCTTTTTCAAGTCGGATCATGATCTGTTTCATCCAATAGGTACCCTCGCGGCACGGAGTGCACTTACCGCACGATTCGTGCTGGTAGAACTCCGTCCACATGCGGATCGTTCGGACAACGGATGTGGTCTCATCAAAGATTTGGAGGGCGCGCGTGCCAAGCATTGAGCCGGCAGCCGCGACGGCCTCGTAATCGAGAGGCACATCCAGATCCTTCTCGGTGAATAGAGGTGTGGAAGAGCCACCGGGCGTCCAGAACTTCAGCTTGTGGCCGTCCCTAATCCCACCGGAGAAGGAGAGTAGTTCGCGCATCGTGATTCCGAAGGGCGCTTCGTACTGGCCGGGCTGGTTCACGTGTCCCGATACGGAGAAGATTCCGCAGCCTTTGGAACGCTCTGTCCCCATGGACGTGTACCACTCGGGTGAGTGACGGAACACGAGGGCAACATCGGCGACCGTCTCAACGTTGTTGACCACAGAGGGTCGGGCGTAGAGACCCGCAACTGCTGGGAACGGTGGCTTCAGTCGGGGATGACCGCGTCGACCCTCAAGGGAGTCAAGCAGTGCGGTTTCTTCGCCACAAATATAGGCGCCTGCCCCAGCCATGGCCGTGATCTTTAGATCACCCAGCAGACCTGCTTCTTCAGCGTCGGCAATAGCCTCCATTAGACGTCGGTAGACGTGGACGACCTCCCCGCGCAGATATACGAATGCATGCTTGCAGTTGATTGCGCGAGAGGCGATCGCCACGCCTTCCACCAGCAGGTGTGGATCGGCCATGATGAGCGGAATGTCTTTGCAGGTTCCCGGCTCTGATTCGTCAGCATTCACCACCATGTAGCGGGGTAGCCCGTCATCTGGCGGTAAGAAGGACCATTTGAGGCCGGTTGGGAAGCCAGCACCACCACGCCCGCGAATACCAGCGTCTTTCACAGCCTGGGTGATTTCGGCTGGCTCCATCTGGTTCGCCCGCTTGAGCCCCTGGTATGCGCCGTGTTTCAGCGCCACTTCTAGAGTCCAAGAATCATCGGTGTTCCAGTATTCGGTCAGCGCCGGTGTCAGTGGGTCAGCCGCAGTGAACGTAGGCATCACTTGCCTCCCTTCGCGTCCTGAGTGTTAGTTGGCCAAACGTATTCCTTTGGGTCAACCGGTTTGGGTGCCGTCCAGTCGTTCTGTGCGGCAACATCTAAACCTTGGAATGTGGAAGCGCCCCCGCTTGGGCCCTGATTCGCTAGCCCATCACGGAAACCTGCCAGGGTGCGCTCGTTCTGTTTGAAAGTGCGCATGACGTTGGGCCCGCGCGTTGGATGAACGGGGGTGCCTGACGCTAGGTCATCAACTAACTGGCGTGCCTTTTGTGGTGTCTGGTTATCAAAAAACTCCCAATTCACCATGATCACCGGAGCGAAGTCACATGCCGCGTTACATTCGATTTTTTCCAAGGTGATCTTGCCATCCGGCGTGGTTTCGTCATGTCCAACCTGCAGGTGGGCGGACAGTTCATCAAAGATCTGCTCGCCCCCAAGAACACCGCAGAGGGCGTTTGTGCACACGCCAACGTTATATTCGCCGTTAGGGTGTCGCTTGAACTGCGTGTAAAAGGTCGCTACGGCCGATACTTGTGGCTGGGTCATCCCCAGCATGTCGGCACAAAGAGCGATCCCGTCAGCGCTTACGTAGCCCTCTTCTGATTGCACTAAGTGAAGCATTGGTAGCAGTGCTGAGCGAGCGTGCCCTTCGGGGTAGCGCGCGATGATCTCGCGTGCGTCTGCCTCTAGACGGGCCTTTACTTCGGGAGAGTATGTCATCGGTCGACTCCTCCTGCGACTGGGTCGAAGGACGCTAGGGTTACGACGACATCCGCGAGCTGTCCGCCCTCGGTCGCCATCGACAATCCTTGAAGATTCGAGAATGAGGGATCACGGAAGTGAGCGCGGAACGGCCTGGTGCCACCGGCGGATACAAGGTGGGTTCCCAAGATCCCCTTGGCGTGCTCCACCTCTTGGTAAACCTGTCCAGCAGGCACGCGGAACCCTTCGGTAACCAGCTTGAAATGGTGGATCAGCGCTTCCATCGACTGGCCCATGATCTTGGTGATGTACTCGGGGCTGTTGCCCTGACCATCTTTCCCCACGGTCAGGTGCGCTGGCCACGCAATAGTCTTATCCGCAATCATCACGGGAGCGCCTTCGGTCTGTTCCAGACGCTTTAGGACCTGGTCAACGATGCGGAATGACTGGTAGCACTCGTCAAAGCGAACCAGTGTCCGGTTGTACGCATCCGATGAGTCGTAGGTCGGGACATCAAAATCGTACGTTTCATACCCGCAGTAAGGAGCGTCTTTACGCAGATCTGCGGCAAGCCCACCGGCTCGTAGAGATGGACCGGTGACGCCCAGAGCCATCATCGCGGCCATGGAAAGATGCCCGGTGCCAATGAACCGCTTCTTGAAAATCGGGTTTTGTAGGGTGAGGTCTTGCAGCTCCCCCACGTCGCGACGGATATTGGGTAAGAGAGAGCGGATGTATTCGACGCTGCCTTCGGGTAGATCCAGAGGAACGCCCCCGGGACGGATGTACGCGTGGTTCATCCTCAGCCCAGTGATCTTCTCGAAGATACGCAGGATATCTTCGCGTCCGCGGAATCCGATGGTCATCATCGTTGTCGCACCGAGTTCATTCCCGCCGGTGCCGATGGCGACCATGTGAGAGGCGATTCGGTTCAGTTCCATAAGGAGCACACGGATAAGGCTGGCTCGCTCTGGGATCTGATCAGTCACGCCCAGAAGCTTCTCAACTGCCAGGCAATATCCGACCTCTTGGAAGAAGGGGGCCACGTAGTCCATGCGGGTTACGAACGTCGTACCTTGGGTCCAGTTGCGGAACTCCATGTTCTTTTCGATTCCAGTGTGTAGGAATCCGATATCCACGCGCGTATCGCGAACCTGCTCGCCGTCCAGTTCCAGCACCAAGCGGATCACGCCGTGCGTTGACGGGTGCACTGGCCCCATGTTGAGGACGACGCGCTCACTGGAAATCCGGCGAATCTCATCGACGACATCTTCCCAGTCACCGCCGGTGGCAACTACTTCTGGGTAGTCTTCAACGTCTGGTGGTTCCCCGCCCGGGGTGGCGAAAATCTTGTCACTCATTACTGCTCCGCCCTCCAGTTGTATGCCCGGCGTGTATCGACGGGAGGAATAGTCGCCCCTCGGTACTCAATGGGTATGCCTCCCAATGGGTAGTCTTTGCGCTGCGGATGCCCAATCCAGTCTTGGGGCATCTCGATACGGGTCAGTGCGGGATGGCCTTCGAAGACGATGCCCATCAAGTCCCACCCTTCCCTTTCATGCCAGTCGTTGCCTGGATAGATGTCCACAATCGAGGGGATTCGTGGATCGTCCTCCGGGGCGGCGACCTCTAAGAAAATCACGCGGTGGTGCGTGAAGGACCTGAACGCGTACAGGCCGTGCAGCTCCCGCCCGATGTTATTCGGGTAGTTGACCGTGGAAACGCCCAAGCACATTTCAAAGCGAAGGTCTTGGTCGTTACGCAGCTGCAGTGCCACGAAGCGCAGATGGTCGCGGTGGACATGAATGATTAGCTCATCGCCCTGATTGACGACAACCTTTTCGATTACGTCCCCAACTTTTAACCCGGCGTCTTCGATAAGTTCTTCGAGGACGTCCACGGCCTCATCGAACCAGCTGCCGTACGGTCTTGGAGTGGCTCCTGGTAGGGCGAAAGTTTCGACCAGTCCGCCGAATCCAGTTGTATCCCCCGCATCGGGAACCCCGAATGATCCGTAGTGCGTGCCGATAACTTCAGGCTGCTCGAACCGATTATCGGGGCGCTCCAGTTTACCGCTCTGGTCAGGCTCGATGTTCCGAGCATCTAACTCTGTCATGCGAGCAGTCCCTTCATCTGGCTGGTTGGAGTCGCCGCCAGCGCGGCCGCTTCCGCTTTGCGGGCGATCTCTTCACGGTGTGCGCCTAGGGGTTCCTTACCGATCTGTTGACGCAACGTGAGTACCGAGTGGATCAGCGCCTCCGGGCGCGGTGGGCAGCCCGGCAGGTAAACATCCACTGGAACAATATGGTCAACACCTTGGACAATCGCGTAGTTGTTGAACATTCCACCCGTGGAAGCGCATGCCCCCATAGAGATAACCCATTTCGGCTCTGGCATCGAGTCGTAAATACGACGCACAATCGGAGCCATTTTTTGGCTGACGCGGCCAGACACGATCATCAAGTCAGCGTGACGCGGCGAGGCTCGGAAGACTTCGAGACCAAAGCGCGCCATATCAAACCGGGGTGTACCGGCGGCCATCATTTCGATAGCACAGCAAGCCAGCCCCATAGTGACGGGGAACTGGGAGTGTTTACGTGCCAGCCCCAGTACTTTTTCCATACTGGCCAGGCCAATGCCCGCGGGAAGGTTTTCTTCGAGACCCATGGTTCTTCCTCCTACGTCCAGTCCAAGCCTTTACGGCGTATTTCGTATATGTACGGCACCGTGATCAACCCCAAGAAGAGCAGGATAGAAAACAGGCCAAAGAGACCCAGCAGGTTGAATGACACAGCCCATGGATATAGGAAGACGACCTCGATATCGAAAATGATGAACGTCATCGCCACCAGGTAGTACTTGACTGGGAATCGGCCATCTTCAATGTGTTGGGGTCCTGGGTCGATGCCGCATTCGTAGTTCTGGGCCTTAACCAGGTTCTTTTCCTGGGGTCCCAGAATCGCCGACATGGCCAAACCACCAACAGCGACCGCAAGCGCGACCGCAGCCATGATGAGTAATGGCACGTATGGGTTAGTCATTGTTCCTCCCGCTGAGGCTGGGCGTTAGATTCATACTTTCGCCACCACCTTGGTGAGCGTGGTAAGTAAGTGGTCGTCGATGTCGCCGCCGCTGCGTTCGTATCCATCGGACAGCATCTTGTTTACGAACTTCATCAGGCGACGTCGTGGTAATCCATAGTAGGTGCACATCCGCATGATCTTTGGTTTTTCGATGAGTGCTACGAAAGCGCGACCCAGCGAGTAGTAGCCCCCGTAGATTTCGGTAAGCGCCTGAGGGTAAGAGCTCATCGCCAAATCAAACGATGCTTCAGTGGAGCGTGAAAAGGCGTAGGCCGCAGAATCTGCCAGTAGCCGACCTGCTTTGAGTGCGGGTGCGATCCCTTCACCATTGAAAGGAGAGACCATGCCGCCAGAGTCCCCTACTAGGGCGAGGCCGTTCGTGTAGTGGGGCTTGCGGTTGAATGACATGGGCAGTGCCGCTGAGCGCAGTGGGCCAACCTGGTTTTCTGGCGTGAACTCCCAGTCTGCCGGAAGATGAGAAATCCACTGTTCAAACACTTGACGGTACGGCAGGCGTGTCGCTTTGGCGTCTGAAGAAACAGATCCGAGCCCCACATTTACCAGTCCGTTGCCGACCGGGAAGATCCACCCGTAACCGGGAAGTAGCTCCGATTCACCGGGTTTACCAGCCCACAGCTCTAGGTGAGATTCCATCCAAGCGTCGTCGGCACGAGGGGAACGGAAGTAAGTGCGTGCCGCGACGCCTAGGGGACGATTCGCTTTCTTTTCGATACCCAGGGAAGTTGCGAGCCGGGCGGATACCCCGCCGGCATCTACTATCAGTCGCGCCCCAAAGCGCTTGGTCTGCGCTTTGGCTCCCCGCCCGATTCGAGCGGTAATCCCGATTACTCGCCCCGTCGAAGAGCGGATCGCGCCAGTGACCATGTGGTTTTCGTAAAGCGTCGCTCCGGCTGCCTGCGCACGCATAACCAAGTCGGCGTCCAAGTCGACCCGAGTGCGCGCCATACCAAAGCCCGGCATCGTCGCCTGCTCTGGCCATTCAAAGTAGATTTCGTTCCCACCGCCAATTACACGCAGGCCGCGATTGCGCGTCCACCCGGTGGTGTCGACCCCCATTAGTGACAGTTCGGAAACAGCTGCTGGGGTAAGGCCGTCGCCGCAGATCTTGTCACGTGGGAACTGGGCCTTATCCAAAAGAGCCACTTCAAATCCGAGTGTGGCTAGGTGGTAGGCGGCCGACGCCCCGCCTGGCCCGGCTCCGACGACAACGACGTCGGCTTCAATATCGAAGCTCTCCCCGTTCGTCAAAGCCGACTCCTTTACATCTTGAGTTAATGCCCGTTTGGTCCGCCACCAGATTACCCAGCCGCAACAGAAACGGTGCGAGCCGCGAGTTGGCAACGAAAAGCCTTGCCTCAGCGCGCCATTTCACAATGAAATTGGTAAGACGAGGCTATCTAATTTCGATTCGTCAGTCGTGGCGCGGCTTAACGCCTTTGTGAATTGCCACGGTTCCGTATGTCAGATTGCGGTATGCGACGTCGGTCCATCCCGCTTCAAGCATCATCTGTCCCAGAGTTTCTTGGTCGTACCACTGGAGTATCGACTCAGAGAGATAGTCGTATGCTCCCCCAGCGGGCGACGCTAGTCGGGCAATTCGCGGGGCGATCTGCGTCAAGTACAGGCGGTGAGGCGCTTGGACTAAGCGGTGCGGTGTGGCGAACTCGCAGATAACCAGTTTTCCGCCGGGCCGGGTCACTCGATACATTTCGCGCAACGCGAGTGGGACGTCTTCCACGTTGCGGATCCCGAAGCTGATGGTGACCGCATCGAAACTGTCGTCGGGGAAAGGGAGATCCGTTGCACTGCCAAGGACGAAAGAGAGCTGGGGGTGCCTGACTTGTCCGACCTCGAGCATCCCGGGCGAAATATCGCAAATAACGACTTCGGCACCCGCTTCTTCCAAGGGGGTGGAGGACGCCCCTGTACCGCCCGCAACATCAAGGATCTTCATGCCTGGTTTTGGTTCCAGCGCGCGCTGGACCGCTCTTCTCCACAGCCAGACCTGACCCAGTGAAATGATGTCGTTAGTCAAATCGTAACGGCCGGCAACGACGTCGAACATCGCGGCGATTTCGTCCGGGTCTTTCTTTTCGTCAGCTCGTACACGGGACACATCCAAGTTCCGATCGTCCCGCTGGTCTTTTATCTGTCCTCGAACCGACTCCAAAATTCCCTCTCCAATCCTGCAGCTTCTGTCGCACGGAGCTGTCGTCGCTATTGTTCCACTTCAGAGTGGGGACTTGGCTTGATGCCCACCCTTGGCGACGGGCTAGAGTTATTAGTGTTTATGCAGCGCAGGTAGCACCGTCTGGAGAGGGCACGTCACCATGGAGCAAGAATCGACGCCACGGTTACATGTTCGGGTACGCGAACTAGGTTCCTCCCCCGATGACCTTCTTGACGTGGTCCCCGTCCCGCGTGATGTCTCAGCTTGGCTGGGGCACGGAGTGTCTCTGGTCGGATGGGGTCACGCGCTCAAACTCGACTTTAAGGGTGCTCGGGCAATGCGTGACGCCGCCCGCCTCTGGGAGCGAGTGGTTACCGACGCACAGGTGGACGTGTATGGCGATGCGGGCCCACTTACCTGGCCTTTCGCGCTGGCTTCTTTCGGCTTCGCAGCCGAATCAGTGGGACACCTGGTTGTCCCCAAGTTTGCTGTAGCGCGGGTGGAGGACCGAGCGTGGGCGATCAGCGCCGCTGTTGATCAAACTCCCCCGAACCCGCTTGAGGCCCTTCCGCAGGATCAACCGCAAATCCAAAGCCCTGCTGGACTGTGGACCGAGCCGGGCAAAATGACACAAAACCGCTGGAAAGAAACCGTTCGGCGTCTAGCGCTCATGCTGCAATCAGGGGCCGCATCCAAAGTGGTGTTGACCAGGGACATCGTGGTTTCCGCCGCGCAGCCCATTGATGAAAGATACCTGCTGAGGGAACTACAAAAGCGCTACCCTTCAACGTGGGTTTACGACGTTGAGGGTCTGGTGGGCGCCACCCCTGAAATGCTTGCTTCTTTGCGCTCAAACCACTTCGTGTCCCGCGTTCTGGCTGGTACATCTGGTCCGGGCGAGGGCGAAAGTCTGCTGGCTTCAGCGAAAAACCGTACGGAACACCATTTGGCCGTAGAGTCCGTATCGCGGGCGTTGGCTCCTCTCGCTGAGGAAATGACCGTTCCTTCCGAGCCGTCACTGCTGGATCTGCCCAACGTTACCCACCTGGCCACCGAAGTGGTGGCGACGGTAAAAGAGGCCACTGTCTTAGACGTCGTAGATGCGCTGCACCCTACTGCTGCCGTCTGTGGAACCCCCACCAGCCTGGCTTTCTCAATTCTGGAGGATCTCGAAGGCACGGTGAGAGGCCGGTATTCGGGCCCGGTCGGCTGGATTGATGGTGCTGGTGACGGTGAGTTCGGAATCGCCCTGCGCTGCGGGCAACTTTCCGAAGATCACCGTCAGATCCGCGTCTTCGCCGGCGGGGGAATCATGCCCGATTCGGTTCCCGACTTGGAGTTGGCGGAAACACGGGCCAAAATGCGTCCCGTCCTAGAGGCCCTCGGAATCGAATAGCGGTGCCCAACCGGCACCACGTCCTACCGTTGCTTCAGGATGACTGGGATCTCTTGTAGCTGTCCGTTTCGAACCACGTCGAGCACCACTTGGTCCCCCGCTGTATATCGGCGCACGTAGCCGGTGAGTGACGGGCCCGATCTCACTGTCTGCCCATCTATTCCGACGATGACATCCCCTTCTTGCAAGCCTGACTGTTCGGCGGCGCTACCTGGAGTCACCGCGGCCACGATGGCGCCCAGCCGGCTTTCATTTCCAACCTGTACCGCACCCGTGCTGATCTGAACGCCAAGCATTGCGTGCTCGGCACTGCCGGTCTCGATGATCTGTGCGGCCACTGATTTGACGAGGTTCACGGGAATGGCAAAACCAAGTCCGATGGAACCAGCTTCTGTTGAGGAGGCACCGAGAGAGGCAATGGAAGAGTTAATCCCAATGACCGCGCCCTCAGCATTGAAGAGCGGACCGCCGGAGTTCCCCGGGTTTATTGATGCATCAACTTGAATAGCGTTGGTGATCACGACTTCTTCTTCACCTTGGGAGGAGCTTCCGCTGACCGCTACAGGGCGGTCGAGGGCGGAGATGATGCCGGTAGTTACGGTGTCGGCTAACCCGAGGGGCGCCCCAATGGCCATTACCGGTTCACCAACGGTCAGGGTGCTGGAATCTCCCAGTAGAGCCGACGTAAGGTCCCCAGGTGGAGCGTCCAACACGAGGACCGCCAAGTCAGTCGTCAAGTCTGTGCCGACGAGGGTCGCCGAATAGAGCCGCCCGTCATTGAGTGTGACCGTGATGGTGCCACCTGTTGTCGCCCCGGCCACCACGTGATGGTTCGTGATGACGTGGCCTTCGCCGTCAATGATTACCCCGGATCCGGAAGCAGATTCGTTGTCGCCAGAGACGAAGATAGACACGGTCGCCGGCCCAACGGCTGCAGCCACCGCTTCCCAGTCGGGTACACCATCAAGCGTGGGAACCGGCTCCACGACCTCTGCCCCCGACTGCGGTAGCAGGCTAGAGCCTTCCTCGGTTACCTTTCCGGATAGCTGTGGAGAAACTGAAAAAGGTCCAGCCCCTCCCCACATGCCCAGAGTAAGGGCCATGGTCACCACGCTGGTTAGCAGCATGGCGATTATCAGTGCTGCCCAACCCGGGCCGCTCTTGACTGCCCGAACTGCTGGCGGCCGGTTCGCCGCAACATAGGCGCGGGTCGGCATGGGCGGCATAGGCGGGACTTCGCTAGCTGGACGTGGGGGCGGAAGTGCGGGTGCGGGCATCTGCGCTGGTGGAGCTGGATCCGCAGGCGCAGGCACGCTAACAGGGATGCGACGGGGTCCGGGTAGTGGACGGTCGCTGGGCGCAAAGCGCGCCTCATTGTCGTCATTAGTCCCGGGAAACTCAGGCTCGTTCATGTTTCTCCCTCTGGTTTTTCCCTTTGGCATTCCCTGTCATAAGTATGGCGGTTCGCAGCCGATTGAAAAGCTCTGCTGGCCGATTGAGTCGTACATGCAACACACTGCGTCCGTGCGGTGGCTTGGCAATGGCCTGTTCCAAATCCGAAACCGAGTCGATCACTTTGCCTTCCCAACCGGTTGCCCGGGCCAGCGCAACCACATCCATGCGTTGTTTTACGGCAAAGTATTTGTCGTAAACCCACTGTGGGGCAGCGCCGTGCTCCAATGACGCGAAGATTGATCCGCCCTCGTCATCCAAAACTATCAGTTGGATATCGGCACCTTCAGTTGGTCGGGCTGGAAGCGTGGAGAGGTCATAGCAGAACGTCAGGTCACCTAAGACCACGCGGATTGGCCGCTTCCGCACATTCTGGAAACCCAGGGCGGTAGCGATAGTACCGTCAATACCGGCTAAACCACGCGAAGAAAAGACATTCGGGTTTCCCGGCCACGTTGCGACTAGGTCGAAGGCGCGGATTGAGTTGGACGCGCCCAGCCACAGGTCGACGTAGTCGCTGCCGCGCCAGATCAGCTCGGCTGCTGTCACGTAGTCGAGTTCGCCCCGATCACGGTGTCGTCGCAGCACTTCATCTACCCGTGTTGCAGCTTCACGCCACCGGTCCAGCCAGGCATTTTCCTGCGCCGTCAATGGCTCTATTCGGGATTCTTGGCTGGGCGTGAACCCGGGGATCACCATTGACGCTGTCCCGTTCAGATCGGGCCACTGCGAATAGTCTGAAACGATGATCTTGCGAATGTTTGGCTTGGAGACAAGCGCGGTTATTGCCCTGCTGAGCGTTGGTTTCCCTACGACAACGATCTGTTCGACATCGTCGTAGAAGTGCGGCGCCAGCCAGCTGGAATGAGGAATCCAAGTCGAAGCATCAGTCAGTCCAGAAGATGGCTCAGCCAAGATCGGAATGCCACGCGCAGCGGCTTCTAGGGCGACCTGACGCGCGGTGTCTTGGGCGCGTGCCTCCACGTCGCCAGCCACCACGACTGTCTTGGCGGCGCGCTCCACCACTTTTTCCCATTCGAGCTGCGCTGGTGGCTGCCAGATTTGTTCGAGGGCGATCCGTGCGACGTAGTCGTGTTCAGTGTGACGGCGCGCTCCTAGTGGAGGCGAGGTATCGAGTTCAGCCATATCCGCGGGCGTGAGTGGGTCGCGAAGAGCCACATTTATGTGGACGGGCCCGGGTGTCCCCCCGAATCCGAGTGAGCGCGCCAGGGTTCGGTCCACCCTGTTTGTCAGGCCGGATACTCCTGTTCCAACGGGAATGTTGAGTGACGCGACGGTCGCGGAATCCAGCATTCCTTCTTGAGTGGTGGTCTGAGAAGCACCGACCTCGACCATCTCAAAAGGCCGGTCGGCCGTAATGGCGACTACCGGTAGTCCCTGATGGCGGGCTTCTTGCAGTGCGGCGTGTAGTTCGGCAACTGCCGTTCCCGATGTTGTTACCACCGCGACGGGTGCTCGCCCTCCCGCCCCTTTAGCCGCGCCTAAAGCCCAGAATGAAGCGGAGCGCTCGTCGGCGAAGGGATGGACGCGAATATTTGAGTTCTTCTCTGCCCCGGCTAGGGCGTAGGCGAACGGTGCGTTTCTAGATCCGGGGCAATACGCGACGTCACGACCACCGGCAGCCATGAAGGAATCCACAACTTGCGCCGCGACCTCTACTGAAGAGGGAGCATCACCGTTTTGCATAGTCAATTGGCCACCACACTCTTCGCCAGACTGGTGCACATAAGATTCAATCGGTCAATCCAAGCATCTACGGTCGATGAGGCGACTGGGCCGGACTTTGATGTCAAGGGGCCGGTTCGTATTGCGTTCGCCTGTTCCACGTCGAGGAATCCTTCAGACGCAATCAAGGGTTCACCGACCACGTCCGAAACAAACATGGTGGCGGTATTCAACCCGCAGGCGTAGTCAAGGGACGGCAACGCCCCAGCCAAGCCAATTCCGCTGGCAATCCCAATTGAAGTGTCGAGGGCGGAAGAAACTACGGCTGGCAATCCCAAGTTCGCGGCGATCTGCAGTGCCGATCTAATCCCGCCCAGCGGGGCCACTTTCAACACTGCTACGTCCGCCGCGTTTCGGTCGCGCACCTCCAAGGGGTTATCGGCCCGCCGTATCGACTCATCAGCGGCAATCGGCACTTTTGTTCGGGCACGAAGATCAGCAAGTTCGGCGGTCGTCGAAACGGGCTGTTCTGCGTATTCCAATCCCCCGACTGCGGCCGCCGCCTCGTCCAGTCTGTCAAGGTGGAGGGCGGCTTCTGAGACGGACCACGCAGCGTTGGCGTCAACTCTTACGCGCGCTTGGGGGCCGTACCGTCGCCGCAGCTCTTCGGCAACCGTCTCTACTCTTTCCATGTCTTCTTGTCCGACCTGCCCTTTTTCGGCGACTTTCACTTTCGCGGTTGCGCAGCCGGGCTGTTGGTTAATGCGGCGCTGAGCCTCAAGGGGATCGCAGGCGGGGATCGTGACGTTGACGGGGATTTGCATCCGCAGCGGTTGTGGCCAATCGGTTGTCGCTAGCGCGATCCCACTGGCCAACCATGTGGCGGCCTCGGCGGGAGCGTAATCCCAGAAGGGGGCTGCTTCTGCCCACCCGCTGGTTCCATGCAACAGAATCCCTTCGCGGCTGGTCAACCCGCGAAACCTTATGTTCATGGGTAGGTCGTAGACCACGATTTCATCGATTTCTTGTAGCAATTGGCGCGCGTCATCGTTGAGCATCCGGTTGTTAATTCGGCTCAGACGGGAAAGGCTAGTAGTTGTCACCATGGCAGTCTATATAGTGACGCCTATGGTCCTCATTTCTCTTGTCGCTGGAATCCTCGGGTTGGCCGTGTCTTTGGCAATGCGTCGAAACACCGCCCGGGCCCGTTCCTTGCGCAAAAGTTCGGGTTTAGCAGATGAACGGTTTGTGTTGCTCCTGCTGCCTGGAATTTCCATGTTCTTACTTGGAGCCGGGATCCTCGGCTTAGTGTTGCCGGGCATTGGGGGCGCCTTCTCAGTCCCTATCGGGGTGCTCCTCGCTGCGCCGGGCGTGGTGCTAATTGGCTTCGGAATCTTCCTTGCAGGTGCGGGACTGGGGTCAGGTCCGGCACCTACCTGGGCAAAACCCAGGGGGGATTAACAGCCGGCAACAGTGCCTTATTCGTCGGATAGCAGAGTCTTGGTGCGGCTACCGGCCGGAAGTTTGAAGAGGTATTTCACCTCTGGCGCTGGCCCGTTGAAACCGTCGTTCGGGCCGTCATACACCGTCCCAAACTCAAAGTGCCAGGGTTCTGGATTCGCGGTTTCGAAAGAATCATGCGTGGGGTTGCGCCACCCGTAGCTAGGCGCGTTTTCTACTAGCCACACCACTTCTGGGTGGTCGTACTCCTTGTACTGAGCGATATCGAAATCAACCGCTAATCCCCAGCTGTGGTTAGACGTACCGGGCAGGGTTGTCATGTACGGCGCACCCTGGTGGGCCATCACCTGTTGATCAAAAGTTCGGTAACCACTCTGTATGGATACATCGTGGCCAAATTCCTTCTTAAATGCGTCGTTCAGTCGGATCAAGTTGGGCATAGTCACGCACAGTAAGCGATAGTCGGGTGCCCACGGAACCGGACATAACAGAGAATCGTCGATGTAACCGTTCTTCATCTGTGACAAGTCCGGAAGGGATTCTGCGAGTCGTCGATCTTTTTCCACTTGGAAAACTTCGCCGTGACCAGCATTTATCAGCGACTCTAGCTCTTCGTCTGTGAGCGTCTCAGGGTCGATCGCTTCCGGTCCCAGCAGGCTGGCCCGCTGGGTGACGGGGACTTTGGCAATTGCCTCATCTAAGGTTCTGGCTGCCTCGACAATTCCTTCGGTCACGCTTTCTGTCACTGGTGCTTTGACGACGGGGGCGGCAATCACACTTTCGGTATCTGCCCGCGGGGCCGTTCGGATTTGTGAGGCGGCCGCGAAGAGTTTTCGCAAAGAGACTTCAGAGTCGTTGTAGGACTGAATGAGATCCTCTGGGACACCTTCCAACACGAAGACGGTGTCGGTGACCGTGGTGACTTCCGCTAATGCTTCTTCGAGTGCTTCGAAAGCATCTAGGGCGGCTTCCTCTTCTTCAGAGTGAGCGTCTACGGTGATCAATGCGTCAGAGGTGAGTGCGTCGCAAGTGGATTTCGCTGCCGCCACGACATCTGAGTGTTGGGCGGGCGGCTCTATCTCTACCACTACGGTTTCACGGGGCGCTGCCTGTAACTGGTCTTGGAGCCCAGTGAAAGCCCCCCAGCCCGCACTTCCGACCAGTGCCAGCGTGCCAATTGCTGCCGCCGCTACAGGCGCGACTTTATTGAGTGTCGAACGCCTGCGATAGCGCCCTTTACCTAGAGCGTGCTGCGCGCCGCTTTCACGGCGAGAAAACAGTTCGTCCAACGCGGGATTAGCAGGGATCCCGGGAGTCGAAGACCACGAACCGCTGGCGCTCATTTCCCTCCCTACGTAGAACTATGGAGCAAACACCGCGTCCATCATACTGATCCTAGAGATCGGACCATGGTCGCTTTTATCGTGTGCAGGCGGTTTTCGGCTTGATCGAAGACTATAGACCTAGGTCCGGAGAAAACTTCATCATCCACCTCTATCCCATCCAAGCCATAGTCTTCAAATATCTGTTGGCCCACTGACGTGTTTAGGTCATGAAAAGCCGGTAAACAGTGCATGAACTTGGCGTTTGGCCCTGCTTTCGCCATGAGAGCCTCATCAACACGGTAGGGACGCAACAACGCGATCCGTTGTTCCCACACATCTTTCGGCTCTCCCATTGAGACCCAAACGTCAGTGTGAATGAAGTCGCATCCTTCCACTGCGGCTACATCTTCGGTGATTGTGATTCGAGCTCCGGTGGTCTCAGCGATTGATTTTGCCTCGTCAATCACCGACTTGTCGGGCCACAGCTGTTTTGGAGCGATAATGCGCACGTCACTTCCGAGCAGCGCACCGTTGACCAGTAGAGATCGACCCATGTTGTAGCGAGCATCGCCAACAAATGCGTAACTAATCTCCGCGAAGTCTTTTCCGTCAGCGTGTTCCCACATGGTCAGGGAATCGGCGAGCATCTGGGTGGGGTGCCACTGGGCGGTCAACCCATTCCATACCGGCACCCCCGAATCGGCTGCTAGCGTCTCAACTTGGGTTTGCTCGGATCCTCGGAACTCTATTCCGTCATAGAAGCGGCCCAGAACCTTTGCCGTGTCCGAAATGGATTCTTTGTGGCCCAACTGGGAACTCTGCGGGTCTAGGTAGGTGGTAGATGCGCCCTGATCAGCGGCCGCGACCTCAAAAGCACACCTGGTTCGGGTAGAGGTTTTCTCGAAAATTAGCACTATGTTGCGTCCGGCCAAATACTTCTGCTCGGTCCCAGACTTCTTTTGTTTCTTGAGCAGCGCTGAAAGTTCGATGAGCTTTCGCCACTCCTGTGGGCTCTCATCGCTTTCTTTGAGCAAATGGGATCCGGGCCGCAAGTAAGGCGTGATGTCAGTCATGGGTGAATCTTAGGGGCTATCGTTGTGCTTGTGACTGCTATCGATTCTGTTTCGGACACGTTTGACCCTGAGCGTTGGCGAGTTGTGCCCGGCTTTGACTTCCAGGACATCACCTACCATCGCGGCATTTCCCGCGGGCCCGAGGACGGTGCACCGGCCGGCGCAGATTTGCCTTGGGTACGAGTGGCCTTTGACCGGCCAGAGGTTCGGAACGCTTTCCGCCCTCAAACCGTAGATGAACTACTAGTTGCCCTTGATGATGCACGCACCAGTGCCGATGTGGCGGCCGTAATTTTGACGGGGAATGGCCCCAGTCCCAAAGATGGTGGGTACGCTTTCTCTTCCGGTGGTGACCAACGGGTACGAGGGCGGGACGGCTACCGCTATTCGGTGCAGGTCCCGAAAGAAGGGGCCGGCGAAGCAGCATCGTCTTCAGACGCCCAATCAGCAGATGATCGCGCTGCTGCAGGTCGACTGCACATCTTGGAAGTGCAGCGACTGATCCGCACGATGCCCAAAGTCGTTATCGCCGCTATCAACGGTTGGGCGGCCGGCGGAGGGCATTCCCTGGGCGTCGTCTGTGACCTGGCGATTGCTTCCAAACAGCATGCGCGCTTCATGCAGACGGACGCTGATGTGGGGTCTTTTGACGCGGGCTACGGCTCGACTTTGTTAGCTCGGCAAGTCGGGGATCGACGCGCCCGGGAAATTTTCTTTCTGGCCCGCCCTTACACCGCGGAACAGGCGGAAGCATGGGGTGCCATCAATGAGGCTGTCGACCACTCTCGTCTAGAAGAAGCAGCCATCGAATACGCGGCCCTGGTCGCCGGCAAATCTCCACAGGCGATTCGCATGCTCAAATTTGCTTTCAATCTGGCTGACGACGGTTTGGCGGGTCAGCAGCTATTCGCGGGCGAAGCCACGCGTCTGGCATATATGACAGACGAAGCCAGGGAAGGCCGCGATTCGTTCCTTGAGCGTCGCGATCCGAACTGGACAGCCTTCCCTTATTACTACTAGCGCTCTAGTAGTGGCTTACGACTTTGGTGCCAACTTCGGCCCAGTCGTACAGTTCACGGGCCTGACCCACCGGCATGTTGACACATCCGTGCGAGCCTGCCGGTCCCGCGTCGTAACCGAAGGAAGAGCGCCAGTACGCACCATGCGTGGCGTATCCACCGTGGAAGTAGAGGATCCACGGTACGTTTGGTGTCTCGTAAGTGGTGCCGTCCACATTGTTCCCACGCATTGTCTGGGTGGGAACTTTTGCCCACACGCTGTATTCCCCAGTCACGGTTGGCGTCGCGGGAGCACCCGGAACCATTGGGGACTGCATAACCGGCGTCGCACCTTCGTAGCCGGTGACCGTGAAGTTACTCAGATTGATGTCAATCCACTTTTCGCCCGGGGCGGCGGCGTAGACCATATTTTCAGCGCCGTCAGCGATGAGACGCTGATCTACTGGGCGGGCAGCTGTCTCATATTCGATGGTGCCGACGAATGGCTCCCCACCGTCAAATGAGGCGACGATCGCATCCGCAAGCGCGTTGCCGTTGACCGCGGTGCGCCCATCAACGCCTTCTACCGAAACTGATAAGACTTTTCCTTTAGAGTTGACATTCTCAATTTTCGGCTCGGGCTCGAGGTTGCTTTCGGCAGAATGTTCATCAACCCACTTTTGCACTTCCGCTTTGTCAAGCGAAGCGGTTAGCTCATCTTTGGAGCTTTCAAACTTAACCCACTGTGCCTTGTCCGAAACTTCTGCTGTGTGTGCAACCTCGTCAGCGTCGACGAGGGAAACTTCTGTAGCAAGCCACTGGTTAGCACGGTCAGCGGCAGCTTTCGCCGCTTCTGAATCGTGATCGGGCGAAACTTCAATCACTGACACGGCGATCGGAGCAAACGTCATGGCCTGTATCGAACTGGTGATTTCGTTGGACAGGGTTGCCGCGTCGACGGTGGAACCCATCTCTGCTTCTTCGGCGACGAAGATTTGCTGGCCTTCATCAAAGGTGACGGCGCCGTTGCGAACCGGCCTGATTCCATCACCGGCAAGAGTCCCCACGAACTCTTCTAACTGGCTTTCGTCAACGGAAACTACGGGGGTGACGTCCCGTTCAGAGAACAATCCGGTCAGCCGAGTGACGAAACCGCGGTTGGGTGCGAATGCTTCATCAACCGTCTGTTCCACGTCAACGTGGACGCCGGCGTCACCGAGTGCCACCTCTACCGGTTCAACGGCGCCATCCAGCGAAATCTTCCCCGTGTCTATGCGCTCTTGGATTTCTTCCGTGATTTGCTGGCGGGTCATTCCGCCAACCGGCTGCCCAGCAATCGAGGTGTGAGGCAGGGCGTGACTGGAATAATATGCTGACAAGCCAATGACAAGAGCAGCAAGAACGGCGAGCACCGCTACGGAGCTCGCTAGCACGATTTTCCGTTTGGAAAGCACCATTTTTTTCATCGCGTCATCATCCTAACAACGCCGATTTATTCGGTCGATGGGAGCTCGGTTACGAAGTCGCTACAATGTCCTAAAAATGGTTCCCATCCCGGTACTGCAGGTACGCGTCGGCAACCCCAGTTGGCTAGAGTATCGGCATTATGGATGTGACGACCGTCAACCCCACAGACTCGTTTGCAGCGGCAAATGCGCTGGTCAGATATATTTCGAAACCCGACTTTTCGCTGTGTCTGACCGAGAAACCCTTTTCTGATCTGGCCGAGCAAAGTCGCCTGCCCACCCATAACAACCAGCGTTATATTGGTGGGCAACACCACCATTTATTCGTGCCTACTTCCGGGTCGACCAGCGGGGATCCCGACCTTGTCGCTCTGAGCCATGCGGCTTTGCTCGCCTCAGCCCGTGCCACCCACTCTGCCCTGGATGGTCCGGGACGGTGGATCAACGTGCTGCCACTGCGTCACATCGCTGGCATTCAGACCGTCGTTCGATCCGCGGTCGCGGGAACATCCCCGGTGATCGAGCCTAGCCCCAGTTTTGATCCGATCCGCTTTGCGCGCACCATCGCCAGGGCGCGAGCCCAAACACCCCCTTCTGTTCCGCTGTACAGCTCGCTGGTCTCTGCCCAACTTGCCGCGTGCGTCGACCAAGGCGCGTCCGACCTAGAATTCTTAAACGCGGTACTGGTTGGGGGCGGTTTCGTTGATCAAGACCTGCGCGATCGCGCTTTTGAGTTGGGAATCCGCGTGGTAACGACGTACGGGATGACAGAAACCAGTGGCGGCTGCGTGTATGACGGTGCGCCTTTACCTGGGGTTGAGGTTGCGGTGGATGAGGACGAGCGAGTTCTTCTTTCCGGTCCAGTCCTAATGGATGGCTATGTAAACCGTCCCACTCCGTGGGTGGACCGCGACGGCCGACGGTGGCTGGCCACCAATGACTTGGGTGAAATCGGTCCAGAGGGGACGCTCAACATCACGGGTCGGCTGGACGATGTCATCAAGAGCGGCGGCGTGAAAGTGAACCTGTCGTCCGTCACTCAAGTTGCCGAACAAACGCCGGCTGTCGCAGGTGGACGTTGCCACGCCCTCGCCCAAAATAGCCTCAAGTGGGGTCAGCAGGTTGCTCTGATTGTGGAGAACCACCAGGCCCAACACCTCTCTACTGTGGAGCGGGAACATTTGGCTCTCCAAGTCCGCTCTCACATATCCCAGACGCTTACCCGCGCTCACGTTCCCAAGACAGTGGTGATAACTGAGCGGATTCCCACCACGACTTTAGGCAAGGTCGACCGAGTGCGAGCCGCGATGCTTGTGGAAGAGCAGATTCGCCAAGGACGCGCTTGGCAACGTTGAATAGACCCATGGCTTCTTTGAATGATTGGTTGGAGGGCGCTCGACTGCGGACACTGCCAGCGGCAGCGGCACCGGTTTTAGTCGGTGGCGGCGCGGCGACGCATCTAGATGCTTTCAGTGTAGGTAAGACGCTGCTCGCACTCGGGGTCGCCCTCGCCCTCCAAATCGGGGTAAATCTTGCTAACGACTACTCCGACGGTATTCGAGGTACCGACCAAGATCGGGTTGGCCCAACCCGTCTGACAGCCAGCGGAGTGGTTCGCCCCCAAGCCGTACTTCTGTCCGCGCTGGCGACGTTCGCGGTGGCGGCGCTTATGGGCCTCGCGCTGATCATCTGGTCTGGGCATTGGTGGCTATTGGCAGTCGGGGTTGCCGCAGTCCTTGCGGCATGGTTTTACACCGGTGGCAAACGTCCCTATGGGTATATGGGTATCGGACTGTCGGAACTGTTGGTATTCACGTTCTTTGGATTAGTGGCCACGGTTGGGACGGTCTACGTGCAAACCCCATTCATCCCCTGGTGGGTGTGGGTTGCTGGAAGCGGAATCGGCCTCATCTCTATCGCACTGCTGATGGTTAACAACATTCGCGATATCCCCACTGACACGGTGGTGGGTAAGAAGACCATCGCCGTGCGCATGGGGGACAACAGTGCACGCTGGGCATACGCACTTCTTCTTATTTTCAGTATCGCCTGTGGCGCAGTGGCCGCTTGGGGCAGCGGATCGTCTTGGTGGGCACTCGTCATCGCGATTTTGGCGGGCGCTGCCCTACCGGGACTGCTTGCCGTGATGCGGGGAGCCACCGGCATGGCTCTGCTCGGAGCATTGCGTAATACAGGTTTGCTCGCCTTAGTCTACGGGGTCGTCTTGGCCGTAATCCTCGCCTAGGCTGGGGAGTATGGCTCGAATTCTCCTCGTCGTTTTGGTACCCACGCTCACCATTTTTGCGGTGGCGGACTGGGTGTCGCGTTCCCGTACGTGGACGCCAGGGCGCGTGAACCGCTGGGTTTGGCTGGCCGTCATTGTCTTGATCCCGGTCATTGGTCCATTAGCTTGGATAATCACCGGCATCGTGACCCGGGCAGAACAGAAAAATTTCGGGCCACCGCTCGCCCACCCATCGCAAAGGGCTTCCAGCCGACCCGACGATGATCCCCAGGCGATCTCTGATCTAGCCAACCGAATTGCGCGCCGCGAACGGCGCTCTCGTCCACCCCGATTCACCGACAATAAGCCGGAAGAACCCAACGGGCCACCAAAGTCAAAGAACGAGGAAGAGGACGAGGACGAAGATAGGCCCAACCCCCCAGCGAACTAGCCTGGCTAGCGGGCGACCGCAGCCTGGGAAGCACCTGGCGTCATGTCACGTGCCTGCGCTAACAGGTCCGCTGCCGGTTCCGAATACTTCCAGCCAACCAGCGTGTCCCCATCGAAGGTTAGAGACGTCAGGGAAGCCAGGGAGCACTGCCTCTTTAGCGGGTTATGCGACAGTGGTTTGCCATCCAAGAACCGTTGCACGGTGACGATGGGAAGCTGGTGGGAAACCAGGAGCGCTTCGTGGCCGCGCGCCTCACGCACAGCCGACGCGACGGCGGCGCTCATCCGCGCCGCTATATCGTTATAAGCCTCTCCCCATGAAGGGCGGTGCGGGTGGGTGTAGAGGTGCCAGTTCTTGGGGTGAGCCAATGCCCACCTGTTCTTGTTGATCTGCATCCCCTCGAACGCGGAGTCTGCCTCTACCAGGCGCGCATCCGCTTCGACCCTGAGCCCATACGCCTTCGCTGTCGGGGTGGCAGTCTGCTGGGCCCGTAGAAGTGGGGATGCAATCACCGTGGTGATGTCGGCCCCTTCTTCGACCAGATAATCAGCAACGGTCTGCGCCATTTCTTTACCCAAGGGGGTTAGCCCATAACCCGGTAGCCGGCCGTACATGACCCCATTCGGGTTATCGACTTCGCCGTGGCGCAACAGGTGGATCGTCGTGAAAGTCATGTTTGGCCCTTCCAAAGGATGTGAACTGACGGATGGTTAGGTCGGCGCCCCGAAGGGTCGGAGTGCCGACCACCTGACCACCTAGTTAACCAGAAGCCACGCGGTTGTTTCTCCCGGTAGCATGTCGCCGTCAATCGGACGGGATGATGCCAACAGATCACCTTCAGGCAGAGGTACGGGTTGATCGCCAAAATTCATTACTACGCGCCAGCCGTTGGGACGAATGAATTGGAGGACGCCCTCATCCGCCCTGTCTTCCCATTTCAGTGATTCTTCGGTCACCAGTCCTTTACGCAGGTTTAGGAGGTGACGGTACAGGTTCAGCGTTGAGTGTGGGTCTTTGTCTTCCACATCAACGGCATGCTTCGCAAACCAGTCTGGTTGGGGGAAGTGCGGCTTATCCGTTCCAAATCCGAATCCCGGTTGGTCTGCTTTCCAAGGTAGTGGGATCCGGCAGCCATCACGGCCCACATCGATTCCGGTGCTGCGGAAGAACGTTGGGTCTTGGCGGTGTTCGGGGGCAAGATCACCAACCTCGTGCAGGCCGAGTTCTTCACCCTGGTAGAGATACATACTTCCCGGCAGCCCCAGCAGCATCATGGTGGCGGCATCGGCGCGACGGTTCCCACGCTCGATTTCCACTTCGTCGGGTGCTCCCCCACTCAAGAGCCACTTGTGTCCAACGATTTCTTCGTCACCAACCTGCAGGTCTGGTAAGCCGTAGCGCGTGGCGTGGCGAATCACGTCGTGGTTGGAAAGCACCCACGTGGTTGAGGACCCCTCACTAGCGGCCAATTCCAAGTTGCGATCAATGATCTGTTTGAACTGATCCGCATGGAAATCAGCGCGCAGCAAGTCGAAGTTGAAGGCCTGACCCAAACCTTCAATGCTGGCGTAACGGGCGCGGCGAGCCGGGTCATCCACCCAGGCTTCGGCAACTGCTACACGTGGCGGATCGTACCGGTTGAAAACTTCGCGCCAACCCTTGTACACCTCGTGTACCTCATCGCGATCCCAGATCGGGTGGCTGCCATCCCAGGGCATTGCTTGCAGCTCTTCCCAACTTGGCAGCGGATCGGGGCCAAACACGACCGATTGGTCTTTCACCAATGAGTGGGCAACGTCAATGCGGAACCCATCAACACCACGGTCAGACCAGAAAGCGAGGATCTCTTCAAACTCTTCGCGGACCTCTGGGTTATCCCAGTTCAAGTCTGGCTGTTCGGGGGCGAACGTGTGCAAATACCATTGGCCATCGGGAACCTGGTCCCACTGCGGGCCACCAAACATGGAAACCCAGTCAGACGGGATTTGCGAATTTCCGTCCTCATCCAAGGGACCGTCCCGGAAAATGTACCGGTCGCGCGCTGGTGAACCCTTTGGAGAGTTCAGTGCTTCTTGGAACCAGACGTGCTGGTCAGAAGTGTGGTTGGGAACAATGTCAATGATGACTTTGATCCCCGCTTCGTGCAGGGCCTTGGTCATTTCGTCAAAGTCACCCAGGGTGCCTAGCTCCGGTGCGACATCGCGGTAGTCGGCAACGTCATAACCACCGTCCGCAAGTTCGGAGGGATAGAAGGGGCTGAGCCATACCGCGTCGACACCCAGTTCTTTGAGGTACGGTACTTTTTCCGTGACGCCGCGGATATCACCCAAACCATTTCCGTCAGAGTCGTAAAACGAACGCGGATACACCTGGTAAACGACGGCCTGCCGCCACCATTGGGCATCAGCAACATCAAGGGGAACGATCTCTTCGAAACGCCGAGGCAAGGGGGGTTGGGGCATGGGACTGCACCTCTAATTGACTAGCCGATGGATACAACCCCAGACTATCCAGATAGCTCGCTTCGCTTCCATGTCCCAAGACCTATGTGCGTGGAGCGTTCGGCCACACTTCCACCCAAAAACCCGGCTTTCTAGATCGCCTGATACAAAGCGCGGATCGCCTCGTCGAACTGACCGTCCTCAACACCGATCAGAATCGACAGTTCCGAAGCTCCTTGCGTGATGATGCGAATGTTGATATCGGCGCGGGCTAATTGGCTAAATACGCGGGCAGCAATGCCGGGTGTGGACACCATTCCTCGGCCGACGACCGCGATGAGGGAGATTCCGTCCTCGACACTAACCGCATCGGGATGACAGAAAATGCGGATTTCTTCGACGACCTTCTTCAGTTTGAATCGCACATCTTCACTGCGAACCACCACGGACACGGAATCGATCCCCGACGGAATATGCGCGATTGACACACCGTTGGTTTCGAAGACGGAAACCAGCTTCCGCATGAAGCCTTTCTCTTCGTCCATCAGGGTTTTTTCTAGTGTAATCACGGTGAATTGCTGCATCCCAGCAACGCCGGTGATTCCGCTGTGGCCCACGCGCTCACTATCAGAGACAATCAGCGTGCCTTGATCTTCGGGGCGATCGGTGTTGCGGACGTTGATGGGAATGTTCTTTTCCCTCACCGGGAAAATCGCTTCTTCATGTAAGACGGAAGCCCCCATATAAGACAGCTCACGCAGCTCTTTGTAAGAGACCGTCTCTATCGGTGCCGGATCCTCAACGATGCGCGGATCGGCCTGAAGGAAACCAGACACATCCGTCCAGTTTTCGTATAGGTCAGCCCGCGCAGCGCGTGCCACGATCGCCCCCGAAACATCGGACCCACCGCGAGAGAAGGTGTGAACGTTCCCCTCGGCATCCGCACCGTAGAACCCGGGAATTACGGCCCGCGGGGACTCTTCCATCATCTGTCGCATCTGCGCCATGGTCGCATCGCTGTCGTAGGTGCCGGCCGGTGTAAACGCGACTACGTCTGCCGCATCCACGAAGTCATATCCCAGGTATTCCGCGAGGAGAAGGGCGTTTAGGTACTCTCCCCTACTTGCCACGTACGCTTCGGAAGCGCCGGCTGCGATCTGCTGGCGGACTTCTTCCAAAGCGCCCGCTAAATCTTGTTCCAGTCCCAGACCTTGGTAGATCTCTTCATAACGCTCTGATACGAGGGCGAAGACTTCCCCGAAATCGATATTGTGCTGAGCCAGTTGGTGGCACATGTAAAGCAGGTCCGTCACCTTGTGATCGTCCCCGCTGCGTTTGCCCGGTGCGGATGGAATTATGTAGCGGCGGGCGTCATCGCGCGCGATGATCTGCTTGGCAGCGGCGAAGTGCGCGGCATCCGCCATAGATGATCCACCGAACTTAGCGACGACAGTGCGTGACATGAGAGAACCTTTCGGTAGCCGGTTTGGCGCCGCTTAGTCTATGGCTCTGACGCCCCTGTGATACATCTGGTTCGATTATTGGGCGTGGCGGGGGTAAAATCACGCTGATCGATACGTAGTGACAGGTGCCCGCCGGCACCGCGAAGAAAGGACCGTGCGTGAGCGATAGTCACCACAGCGACCACAAGGAAAACCTGAACCGCAAGGAACGCCGGGCTGAAGGCCATGCCCTTCACGTTGACCAAGTCGCATTGAACACTGAACTGCAATCCGAACCAGACCTGGGTGAATTCACGAAGGACAACATCCAAACGGGTGCTGGCCGCGACACTCCAGGTGAAAACCCCAACCACGAGTGGGCCGTGGACGAGCGGCAGGCTCAAGACGATCTGGACGACAGGTCCTAGTTTTAGAGACTCTGCTCAAAGAAGGCTCGGGCCCATTTCGGCTCTGAGCCTTCTTTGCTTAACTAGACCCTCCGGCTCTGGAATATTGAGCCTCGGAACACCGCGCAAGAAACGGGATAGAGAAGATAGGAGAGAACATGGCACGCAAGGCCCGTAAAGGTCGTCGGCGTAGTGCTTGGCGCGACGCGCTCTCACAGTCGAAACTGTCGCTAACCCAGCTCATTTCAACGGCTCTGGCAGCGATCACCATGGCCGTGGTGTCTTCGCGCCTGACATCTTTTTCTTCTTCTATCCTTATCGTCGGCCTGATTTCAATGGTCTCGGCAGTATCCAGTGAGTTCTACCGGATCCTGGTTACCGCCAGTGCTGAGAAGACGAAACAGGTGGTTGCCCCCATCTTGGGTGAGGGTCATGCTGGTGAACACGGTGCCCATTCGCAAGCCGCCGCCTCCGATGCTGGTGAAGCGAAGACTTTGGTAGACGGCGATCTGACCACTACCCAAGTCGCCACGGCCGCCCCGCAAGCGGTTGTCGTCGAATCGGATGCGCCTGATTCGGACGAGGGCGATTCAACCGACACCCAGTCCGAAGAGTCCCCATCCACCGCGAAGCGGCTATTCCCAGCACTGCTCCACAACCAAGTGGTGCAGATGTCCTTCGTCTTCCTAGTGGTCGCCCTCATCACGGTCGGCGTGTCTTACGTGGTGGCACGAGCGCAAGGCGGCGATGAGTTCCACACCTACACAACGGTGCAACAGTCGCTGTCTGAAGAGGAAAAGCAGGCGCTGCTTGATGAGGCATCTGCCAAGGCAAAAACTGAGGGCGAAACAACCCCGGGACAAACGAACACGGATTCCCTCAACACCGCTGAACAAGACCTGAATGCGGATGAAACCCTTCCGGACGCTGAC
>CAYFWE010000013.1:0-39231 GCA_964346745.1 uncultured Actinomyces sp.
GCAGGCGACGGCACTGCTAGACGGGCTCGAAGAAAGCGGCGCTGCCAAGCCTTACACGATTGAACTGTTCGCAGGATCCCCCGACGATGCGAACTCACTCAAGTTCTTCAACGGCGCCATGGATGTTCTCCAGCCAGCAATCGACGACGGAACGGTCGTAGTTGAATCAGGTCAGGTCGCCTTCGAACAGGTCGTCACCCAGGGATGGGAAGCAAAGAACGCCCAGAACCGGATGGCAACGATCCTGACGGCAACCTACCCCGGGGAAGAAATGCCCGATGGCGTCCTTTCCCCGAACGACAACCTCGCCCGTGCCATCATCACTGCGCACGAGCAAGGTGGAAAGGGCCTGCCAGTTGTCACCGGGCAGGACTCCGAAGATGAATCGGTTGTATGGGTCGCCGAAGGCCGCCAGTACTCCACAATCTTCAAAGACACCCGCACCCTCGTAGAAGACGCAGTCGCGCTAGCGGTTGCTCTAGCCACGGGAAGCGACGTGCCAGAACTAGCCGGCGTGACCATCGATGAGGAGCAGTACGAATCGGTTGACGGCCACCCAGTAACCGCATTTTTGCTGACCCCCCAGATCGTCACGCAAGACAATGCGGCGGAAGTTTACGCCAACGACGAGCACCGCTTGAGCCTTGTTGAGGGCGCAAACGGCTAATCGCTAGTCGAACCACCGGGGGAGCCCATTTGGGTTCCCCCGGTTTTCTATACCAAAATCCTCCCCGTGAAGATTCCAATCAGAGCCGCCACGCCGCCTAGCAATACCAGTGCCAAGAGCAGTAACTCGGGCCGGGCGAACACCTTCAACTTCTGCTCTTTTCGAGAGATGACGAACAATCCCGTGAACGCGGCGTAGAGCAAGAGAGAAAGGAGCAGCAGATCGTTGCCTGCCGCGAAGACGAGGAAAACCGTATATATCGTTGCGATGAGCGCGACGATGCCCTCACGCTTGCGGCCCAGGGCACCAGCGCCCCGATATGAATCCCCGGTAATTGCCAGTTTGAGTCCGTACGCCGCTGAAAACAAGAACGGAGCCAAAGTGACAGTAGCCGTCAGATCCAGAGCAAAATCAAACGCGTCCGTAGATAGAGCGCTCACCAAGAGCACCACTTGGGTCAAGATGCTCGACAACAGAAGAGCGCTGATTGGTACGCCGCGAGCGTTTAGCTTCGCCAACCCAACTGGTAGGGCCCGGTGTTCGGCTGCTGCGTGCAGCACTTCGGCCGCCAACAGAGTGAGCGAAAGATACGCTCCGAGGACCGAAACCACCAACCCCACGCTCAAAAAGACGCCTCCCCACTGACCGGTGACAGACGTCAGGACCCCGACCATTGACGGTTGGGCTAGAGCAGCGATCTGCTCCCGAGGAAGAATCCCGTAAGCCACAGTAGTCACGGAAGCGAACACGGCAAGAACGCTCAGGAACCCCAGAATCGTTGCTTTGCCAACGTCCTGCCGACTGCGGGCTCGCGATGAATAGACAACAGCGCCCTCCACCCCGAGGAAGACGAAAACCGTCACGAGCATCGTGTCTTGAACCTGTTCAAATAGCGATCCGACCTCGCCGCCGCCGGATAGGTTCCCGAGGAGAACGCTAGGGTCGAGGGCGAATGCGCTAATCAGAACGAAGACGATGATTGGGACTAGCTTCGCGTACGTCACTATTTTGTTGATAAACATAGCGCTCTTCACGCCTCGGCTCACCAACCAGTAGAACAACCAGATACCGGCCGTGGAAAAGATGAGTGCCAACCATGTGTCGCCCGCCCCTAGTGCTGGGAGGAGTGGGCTCAAGGTGGCGAAGATCAGCACCCAGTAAGCAACGTTAGCCACGCATAGGCCAGCCCAGTATCCGGTTGCAGAAAGGAAGCCGGCGTATTCACCAAATCCAGCTTGCGCATAGGCGAATACCCCTGAATTTAGGCGCGGTTTCCGTACGGCTAAGTTCTTGAATACCAAAGCCAACATCAGCATTCCGGAGCCCGCGAGTGTCCAGGCGATTAATGAACCTAACAGACCCGTTTCTTGGGCAAAGCGCCGCGGCAGGGAGAACACCCCAGCACCGATCATGGAGCCAACTACCAGAGCCGCTAGAACTGAGATTGAAACTTTTCCTGTGGCGGCTGTTTCGTTTTGCTGTGACCCCATGGTCGGCCCCCTTGCCGCACTTTGTGGCTTGAAGGAACGTTATCACCGCATCGGAAGTAACGCTGAAGACCAAGAGCACAAATGAGCCCGCGAGTGCAACCCTTCGCGTTAGCTCTCTACCGTGGGCAAGAGCGCGTTAGGATTAGCACAATCCCTTAACTAGAAGGAACCCCATGAGCAAAACTGAAGCTGCCGCGAAGCGCGTCCTCGTCGCTGAGGATGAGACGCTGATTCGCCTCGACATCGTTGAGACGCTCGCGGCTGCAGGCTACGAAGTAGTGGCAGAGGCTGCGGACGGGCAGGAAGCAATAGATCTCGCATTAGAGCTAGAACCGGATGTCTGCGTGCTAGACGTCAAGATGCCGAAGGTTGACGGCATAACGTCGGCGGAGGAGATCCTCAAAGAAATTCCCACGGCGGTGGTGATGCTGACGGCCTTCTCTCAAACTGAATTGGTGCAGCGGGCCGCAGAAGTGGGCGCGATGGCTTACGTCACCAAGCCTTTTGGTCCTGATGATCTGATCCCCGCGGTAGAGATTGCCCTTTCGCGACAGGCCCAAATCGAGGCGTTAGAAGCTGATATTGCGGACCTGTCGGAACGTTTCGAGACACGGAAGCGTGTCGACCGGGCAAAGGGTCTTTTGATCACTCGAATGGATATGACCGAACCAGAAGCGTTCCGCTGGATTCAGAAGACGTCCATGGATCGCCGCCTCTCCATGCGGGAAGTTGCAGATGCCGTAATCGACCAGGTTGCTGGCGACTGAGACGTCATCTAGTCAGTCAGGGGCCCAAGACGTAGTTAGTGACGAGGGCGACCGCGATAGTGCACTCGTCCTCGTCCACTACTTCCACGCGGTGAACCGTGCGGGTACGTCCAAGATGCTCCGCGATGGCAGTGGCGGTCACCACACCGGTTCGAACTGCTTTCAGGTGGCTGATAGTTAACTCCGTGCCCGCAGCCACGCCCCCCAAAGTCTGGGCATACGCGTTCGCGGCGGCTGACGCGGCATTTTCGCACAGGGCGGCAGTTGCCCCACCATGCAAGAGTGTTGCCGGCTGCCTGTTCCCAACGACCGGCATGGAAAAGACGCTCTTATCACCAGCGACCGATACTGCTTCTATACCGAGTTTTTCGGCCAACTCATTTTCAGCTGCCATGGAAGTAACGATACAGCGCCTCTAGGCTGGGGGTGTGAGCGAAAAACTTCTTGTAATCGATGGTCATTCCATGGCTTATCGCGCGTTCTACGCGCTACCGGCCGACTCCTTTACCGTTGCTGGCGGTCAACATACGAACGCGGTGTATGGGTTCCTATCCATGCTGGCCAAGCTGCTAGAAACCGAACGCCCAACCCACATGGCGGTGGCCTTCGACCCTGCTAGAGAGTCATTTCGAACGAAAATATATCCGGAGTACAAGGGGACTCGCGAAAGTTCACCGCCTGAGTTTGAGGGGCAGGTGGAGCTAATCCAAGCCGCTTTGGACAAACTTGGCATCAAGCAGATCACCGTGCCCGACTATGAGGCTGACGACGTCCTCGCCACGCTTGCTTCTCTCGGCAAGGAGGCGGATATGGATGTATTCGTGGCGTCGGGGGACCGCGACACCTTCCAACTGGTCAATGACCGGGTAACCGTCCTGTATCCGGGGCGCTCAGCCTCTGACCTGCGCTACATGACTCCGACGGCGATCGAAGAGAAATATGGTGTCACTCCATCTGGCTATCCCGAACTTGCAGCGCTAGTTGGCGAAACTTCGGATAATCTCCCCGGCGTGCCCGGCGTGGGGCCAAAGACGGCGGCACAGTGGCTCAGCAAATACGGGGGGCTCGACGGGCTCATCGCCAACGCGGATAAAATCGGCGGTAAGAGAGGTCAGGCTTTCCGCGACCATTTGGCCGACGTGGAGCGGAACCGACATCTGAACGGCCTGGTCACTGACATGTCTTTAGACATCACCCCCAGTGAATGCACGGTAACCACACCCGATCGAGGCGGCCTCGACTCATTCTTCGACACTCTCGAATTTGGATCTTTGCGAGGGCGCGTCTACAAGTCAATGGCTCCGCTTTGGGGGATCGACGAAGAACCACCGATGGCCAAACCCCAGGTGGTCGATGGTGAAGTTGAGGGCGTAGAAGGCGTAAGCGAATTCCCAACACGTACGGTAGCAATTGAACTTCCGGACGAAGTGCTGGTCGTGTCCACCGAATCCGCCCTCGACGAACTACTGGATTCACTTGGTCAACAAGAGGTCGCGCTGTGGGGGGTGGGGAGGTTAGCGCCGACAGATCCCCATCTCGACCTGCTGGCATTGGCTTCGGCCGACACGGTCACAGTGATTGATCCAGCAGAGTTATCGCCCGAACAAGAACAGCTGGTCGCCTCTTTCTTGAGTTCCCATGAGAACCTCATCGTCCACGGAGGTAAGGCACTGGCTCACGGGCTGGCAGCCCATGGCTGGGATTTAGCGCAGCCACGATTTGACACGGAGTTGGCAGCCTACCTTTGCAACCCGAATCAGCGTGACTACAGTCTGGCCCAGTGCTCGACAATCTACTTGGGGGGTACCCCAGAAGAATCAGATGACGGCGCCATGTTCAGCATGGATGCGGCGCAGGGTGAATCATCCGATTTAGGCGATCCGCTTCAGAGCAGAGCTGCCTTAGATGCATCGACCGTACTTGCACTGACCTCTCCGCTTCGGAGCATCTTGGAAAATCGGCAGTCACTTGGACTGCTCGACAGTATCGAGATCCCCGTTTCGCTGATTCTGTTCGATATGGAGTATTGCGGCGTCGCCATCGATCGGGAGATCTTGGATGGTTTACGACGCGAATATGCGGGGGAGGCCGATCGAGCGGCCGCAGACGCGTACGAGGCCATCGGCAGGACCGTAAATCTAGGTAGCCCCAAGCAGCTTCAGGTCGTCCTCTTCGACGAATTAGGTATGCCCAAGACTCGTCGAACCCGTACCGGATACACAACTGACGCTGATGCTCTTCAGGATCTATACGCGAAGACGGGACACCCCTTCTTAGAGGCGCTGCTGCGTCACCGCGACCGGGTAAAACTGGTCCAGACGATCGATGGCCTACTAGCGGAAATCCAACCAGACGGCCGAATACATTCCACTTTCAGCCAGATTGCATCGGCAACCGGGCGTCTAGCATCATCGGACCCGAATCTGCAGAACATCCCAGTACGAACCGAGTCGGGTTTGCGCATCAGGGAAGCATTCGTAGCCGGCCCCGGCTTCGAAGAGCTAATGAGCATCGACTATTCGCAGATTGAGATGCGGATCATGGCTCACCTGTCGAAAGACCAGGGTCTGATTGCCGCGTTCAACTCGGGTGAAGATCTGCATAAGACCATGGCTTCTTTGGTGTTTGGCGTTCCAGTCGAAGATGTTGATTCAGAACTGCGTAGCCGCATCAAGGCAACATCGTACGGTTTGGCCTACGGCTTGTCGCCGTTTGGACTCTCGAAACAAATCGGTGTTTCCGTGGAAGAGGCGAGAGAGCTACACAAAGACTACTTCGCTCGGTTCGGCCGTATCGGCCAATATTTGCGTGAGGTGGTGGAGGACGCACGGGCCGATGGGTATACCCAAACGATGTTTGGCCGCCGCCGTTACTTCCCTGAACTGCAGTCTTCGGTTCGAAGAGTCAGGGATATGGCGGAACGGGCAGCTCTGAACGCACCGATTCAAGGCAGCGCCGCGGACATCTTCAAGCTGGCTATGATCGCGGTTCAAGCGGAGCTGCTAGAAGGGGGATTCGCCTCTCGGATGATCCTGCAGATCCACGACGAGCTGGTACTTGAAATCGCTCCTGGGGAGGCGGAAGCAGTCAAGCGCGTCGTGAGTGAAGCGATGGCCTCTTCAGTCTCCATGTCCATACCCCTAGAAGTGGCGGTCGGACAAGGGAAGTCTTGGCGTGAAGCAGCCCATTAAGCCACCGCAATCCTGGTGTGACGCATTGCATATCAAATTCTGGCGTCATTTGGCTTTTGTGAGCGAACCGTTACCAGCTGGGGTGGGGCGAAACAAGTGTCACTGATAAACTTCCCTAGTGCCATGTGCGACGTCGCAAAAAGGATAGAGGTATTCGCCTCTATTCGGGTGATCCGCGCATGGCAGTGTACTGTCCGCATTTCAAATTGAAACTGTCCGTTTCGGAGTAAACAACTTCATGACCAATCCTTCCACCCCTGCCGCCGCAGGCACCCCGATCGTTGCCGTCAACGACATTGGGACCGAAGAGGAACTTCTCGCCGCTATCGACGAGACGATCAAATACTTCAACGATGGTGACATCGTTGAAGGCACCGTGGTTAAGGTCGACCGGGACGAAGTCCTGCTCGACATTGGCTACAAGACCGAAGGTGTCATCCTGGCGCGCGAACTGTCGATCAAGCACGACGTTGACCCCGATGAGGTCGTGTCCGTGGGCGATCAGGTAGAGGCGCTAGTCCTCCAGAAGGAAGACAAGGAAGGCCGCCTACTCCTCTCCAAGAAACGCGCCCAATACGAGCGCGCTTGGGGTGAGATTGAGAAGGTCAAGGAAGAAGATGGCGTCGTTTCCGGCACCGTCATCGAGGTCGTCAAGGGCGGCCTGATCCTAGACATCGGTCTGCGTGGCTTCCTGCCTGCCTCTCTGGTCGAAATGCGTCGAGTCCGCGAACTCGGCCCTTACATTGGCCGCCAGCTTGACGCGAAAATCATCGAACTTGATAAGAACCGCAACAATGTTGTGTTGTCCCGCCGTGCGTGGCTTGAGCAGAGCCAATCAGAGGTGCGCTCGAACTTCCTCAACACCTTGCAAAAGGGACAGGTACGCCGCGGCGTCATTTCTTCGATCGTCAACTTCGGTGCGTTCGTGGATCTTGGTGGCGTAGACGGACTCGTCCACGTTTCTGAGCTCTCCTGGAAGCACATTGATCACCCGTCCGAGGTGGTTGAGGTCGGCCAGCCGGTCGAGGTCGAAGTTCTCGATGTCGACATGGATCGTGAGCGTGTCTCCCTTTCCTTGAAGGCAACCCAAGAAGACCCATGGCAGGCGTTTGCTCGCCAGCATGCTATCGGCCAGGTTGTACCCGGACAGGTCACGAAACTCGTTCCGTTCGGTGCGTTCGTCCGCGTCGAAGATGGCATCGAAGGTCTGGTCCACATCTCCGAACTGGCCCAGCGTCACGTTGAGATGCCGGAACAGGTCGTCAAGGTCGGCTCGGACGTGTTCGTCAAGGTCATCGACATTGACCTAGAGCGTCGTCGGATCTCCTTGTCACTCAAGCAGGCTAACGAGGACATGGATCCCGAATCTGACGAATTCGATCCGTCGCTGTACGGTATGGCCGCAGAGTATGACGAGAACGGGAACTACAAGTACCCCGAAGGCTTCGACCCAGAAACCCAAGAGTGGATGGAAGGCTTCGAAGCTCAGCGTGAGGCATGGGAAGCGCAGTATGCCGAAGCACAGGCACGTTGGGAAGCCCACCGTGCACAGGTTGCCGCCTCGGCCGCCGCAGCTGCAGAAGAAGAGGTTGCAGCCCCGGCAGCAGCGCCAGTTGCTGATGACCTGAGCGGCACACTTGCTTCCGACGAGGCTCTGGCTGCCCTGCGTGACAAGCTCACCGGTGGCAACTAGCAGGTACTGCCAATAGGCGTTTTGAGGGCCCCACTTCTTCAGCGAGGTGGGGCCCTCAACTATTGCAAACCATCAAGGGCGGTATCCAAGAATGTACACAGAGATCGAAGCTGGGCAGACGCGCGCGCTCCTGCTCAAACCCTGGGAGCGCCCTGTCGGGCGAGCACTGTATGTGGGGGTGTCAGGCGGTATCGGCAGTGGCAAGTCGACGGTCTCTGAAGTGTGGCGACAGGAGGGAGCGGACGTTGTCTCCGCCGATGAGATCGCACGCGACGTGGTCGCCGCTGGTAGTGAGGGGCTGCTAGAAATCGTGGAACGCTTCGGCCCTGCCGTTCTGAGTGAAGACGGGACACTGAACCGTAAGAAGATGGCCGATATAGTCTTCGCATCCGCGGCTCGACGCCAAGAACTCGAGAACATTACCCACCCCCTCATTGCGAACGCCGTGTCATCAGCACGCGCAAAAGCGCTTCCCGGAAAGGTTTTCGTTTACGATGTGCCGCTCCTAGTCGAAAATGACATGGCAGCGGACTTTGACTGTGTCGTCATGGTCGATGCTCCGGTAGAAGCACGCCTGCTGCGCTTGGAACAGCGAGGTCTAGCCGGCGAGGCCGCCAGAAAAAGAATCCGAGCTCAGGCGGGTTCCGACGAGCGTAAGCGCGTCGCGAACATCTGGATTGATAACACTGGTAGGCACTGGGAGTTGTCGGAAGTAGCGTCTAGAGTGTTTCACGAGTGGCTCTCTCCCAAAGAAAGAGAAATGTAATGAAGAAGAATGCGACGCGATTTACGGCGTTCACCGCAGGTATGAGTGCCGTTGCTTTGCTCGCTGCGGCTTGCTCGGGTGCACCAGCCAAGCCTGATAGTGAAAGTACGCAATCTGCTTCAACTTCAGCGTCGGACTTCAGGGCCTGCATGGTGGCAGCCTTGGGTGGACTAGATGACAAGTCCTTCAACCAGTCGGGTTATGAAGGACTAAAACGAGCAGAACAAGAGCTGGGTGTCCAGATCGCCGTCTCCGAAACTTTCTCTGATGCCGACTACGTCCCACAGATCGACAATATGGTTTCTGAAGGTTGCGACCTAGTTTTCGGGGTTTCGTGGGAAGCCAGCGAAGCCATTCATGCGGCAGCGGCAGAGAATCCGGATGTCTTGTTCGGCCTTGTCGACGACATGGGTGATGAAGCGGCCGCCAATGTAAAGGGCCTGGTCTTCAACACGGCAGAAGCGACTTACCTGGCCGGGTACGCCGCCGCAGCCTTCACTCAGACGGGCAAAGTGGGCACGTTCCTAGGTGGGAAGATGCCGCCAACGATGCTGTTCGCGGACGGCTTTGCCGACGGCGTCGACAAGTATAACGAGGCGAATGATGCTGACGTGACGCTGCTCGGCTGGAATAAAGCTGACCAGGACGGAATGGCCACGGGCGACTTCGAAGATGTGGCTCGCGGCAAACAGTTCAGCATCCAACTAATCGAACAGGGCGCGGACGTAATCATGCCAGTGGCGGGGGCCGTCTCAACCGGGACCCTCGCGGCGGCGCGCGAAAACCCTGGCACAGCAGTCATCTGGGTCGATGTGGATGGATACTATTCAGAGCCAGAATATAAAGAACTAATGTTCACGTCCGTGCTGAAAGAAATCGGCAACGCGGTATTCGACACTATCGAAGAGGCACTCTCTGGACAGTGGACAGGCGAAGACTACATCGGGACCCTGGCCAACGATGGCGTGGGTTTGGCGCCGTGGCACGACTTTGAAGACAAAATCCCCGAGGATCTCGATAACGCCCTAGGCGCTCTACGCGAACAGATCATCAGTGGCGAGATCGTGGTGGAATCAGCCAGTGCCCCTCACTGAGAAACTTATTCTGCCGCAACAGGCGCCGTTCGAAGTTATCTCCGAATACTCCCCGTCAGGCGATCAACCGCAGGCCATCAGAGACATGGCCCGCCGGATAAACGACGGGGAACAAGACATTGTCCTGTTGGGGGCAACTGGGACGGGAAAGTCGGCCACGACAGCTTGGCTGATTGAACAGGTTCAACGACCTGCCCTAGTGATGGCTCCCAACAAGACTCTTGCCGCCCAGTTAGCGTCAGAGTTTCGATTGCTAATGCCAAATAATGCGATCGAATACTTCGTCTCTTACTACGACTACTACCAACCGGAAGCCTACGTACCCCAAACCGACACCTTCATCGAAAAAGACTCTTCTATCAATGATGAGGTAGAACGGCTGCGGCACTCTGCAACGAATTCCCTCCTGACTCGCCGGGACACGGTGGTGGTGTCATCCGTGTCGTGCATCTACGGTCTGGGAACTCCGGAAGAGTACGTCAAGCGGATGGTGCGACTGGACGTGGGGGATGAGATTTCCCGGGACGATCTGCTGCGCACATTCGTGGAGATGCAATACACGCGCAACGATACGGCGTTCACGCGCGGCACTTTCCGTGTTCGGGGCGACACGATCGAAATCATCCCCGTATACGAAGAGCTCGCTATTCGAATCGAGATGTTCGGGGATGAAATCGACAGTCTCGCGGTTCTTCATCCGCTGACAGGTGATGTTATCCGACAGACCGACACCATCCACGTCTTTCCAGCTAGCCACTACGTAGCTGGTGAAGAGCGAATGGAACGCGCGATGAAGACCATCGAAGAAGAACTTCAAGAGCGTCTCACCTGGTTTGAGAAGCGAGGCAAACTGCTTGAGGCTCAAAGGCTGCGCATGCGCACCACATACGACCTCGAAATGATGAGAGAAATCGGTACGTGTGCCGGTATCGAAAACTATTCTCGACACATAGATGGCCGCGAACCAGGTTCCGCACCGCACACTTTGCTCGACTTCTTCCCAGATGACTTCGTGTTGATCGTCGACGAATCCCACGTGACGGTCCCGCAGATCGGGGCGATGTACGAGGGCGATATTGCTCGCAAGCGCACCTTGGTAGAGCACGGGTTCCGTCTACCGTCTGCGATCGACAACAGGCCGCTGAAGTGGGACGAGTTTGTGCAGCGGATTGGGCAGACTGTTTACTTGTCGGCGACTCCCGGACCGTACGAATTGGCCAAGGACCCAGAGCCGGTTGAACAGATTATTCGTCCTACCGGATTGGTGGACCCGCGGGTAGTGGTGAAACCAACCGAAGGCCAGATTGACGACTTGCTGGAAGAGATCCGTGTCCGGGTGGAAAAGGACGAACGGATCTTAGTCACCACACTGACGAAGAAAATGGCGGAGGACCTCACTGTCTACTTAGCGGAGCGTGGGGTAAGGGTAGAGTACCTCCACTCAGATGTGGATACGCTCAGGCGAGTGGAACTCTTGCGGGAACTACGACAGGGAAAGTTCGATGTCCTGGTCGGCATCAACCTCCTCAGGGAGGGGCTGGACTTACCAGAAGTTTCCCTCGTGTCTATTTTGGACGCGGATAAGGAAGGTTTCTTACGTTCGACCAGGTCTCTAATCCAAACAATTGGGCGCGCTGCTCGAAACGTCTCTGGTGAAGTGCACATGTACGCGGATCGGGTAACCGACTCGATGCGGGCGGCTCTGGATGAAACCGAGAGAAGACGCACTAAACAAATAGCGTACAACGAAGAACACGGTATTGATCCGCAACCGATCCGGAAGAAGATCGCCGACGTGACAGACATGTTGGCGCGTGAAGAGATGGATACCGAGGAGCTCCTCGCGGGCGGCTACCGGCGCAGCCCCGTTGGCTCCACTTCGCACGGTTTAGGCCCAACTCGACGGGTGCCCGGGCAGCCTGAAGGCGATCTGATGGAACTTATTGAGCAGCTAACCGCTCAGATGAAGGCCGCGGCGGCAGAGTTGAACTTCGAGCTCGCAGCCAGGGTACGTGATGAAGTTGCTGACCTAAAAAAGGAACTCAAAAGCATGCAACGGGCGCGATGATTCCTCGGGACAATCGCTTCTTACAGGTAGACTCAGTTCTCGAGGGGAGTAGCCCATCGCCATGAGCCGTAATGGGTAAGACCTCGAGAGACAAGCTCGTGCTACCTCCCTGGAGGACCTGTTGGAAGTTCACCTGGCATCTTGGCTGATCCTCATCGCGATCGTCACCGTCCTCATAACCGTCGACATAGTGGGGCACGTCCGCACCCCACATGCTCCAACCATCAAAGAAAGCGCTTGGTGGTCTCTGGCTTATGTTGCGTTAGCCCTTGTCTTCGGCATCTTCGTCTGGGTTGTTTACGGGGGTGAGCCAGCCGGCCAATACCTTGCTGGTTGGGCCACGGAAAAGGCATTGTCGATCGACAACCTGTTCGTTTTCGTCATCATCATCTCGTCTTTCCGTGTTCCTCGTGAATACCAACAGAAGGCTCTGCTGTCTGGGATAGTCATCGCGTTAGTGTTACGGCTGGTCTTCATTCTGGCTGGTGCAGCCATCATTTCGCGCTTCTCGTGGGTCTTCTATATCTTCGGCGTCTGGCTTCTCTACGTGGCCTTTACACAGGTAAAGGCAGGGGCCGAAACTACGGGCGAAGAGTTAGAAATGGCGGAATACAAGGAAACCCGCCTGACACGAAGTGTGCGACGCATCGTGCCGGTTACGGATGGTTTCCGCGGACAAAGGTTCCTGTACCGCCACGGAGGGAAAACTTACATCACTCCCATGCTGCTGGTAGTGATAGCACTTGGATCCGCGGACATCATGTTCGCCTTGGATTCGATTCCAGCCATCTTCGGTCTAACTTCTGAGCCGTACTTGGTCTTCTCTGCAAACGCGTTTGCTCTGCTCGGCCTGAGACAGCTCTATTTCCTGATCGACGGCCTCTTGCAGCGCTTGGTTTTCCTCCATTGGGGCTTGGCTTTCATCCTGGCATTCATCGGGGTGAAACTGGTGCTCCATGCCATGCATGAAAACGCTGTGCCATTCATAAATGGGGGAGAGCCGTTTGACGTACCAGACATCGGGATCGCCGCCTCATTGTCAGTGATCTTAGGCACTATCATCGTAACGGTTGTCGCTTCTCTGATCGCTAGCCGTCAGGCCGGTGGGAAATCTAAAGGGGGTCTCCAATGACCAGCCCCGCGCCAAATGCGCCGTCGCTACCGAATCCACTGGATGAGGACGCCCTCAAGGGGAAGGCGTCCGGGTTAACGCAAGCTGAAGTCGATAAGAAACACCAAGCTGGTGAGTCCAACCAGGTAGACAACGCGACGTCGCGCCCGATTAGCGCGATCCTCCGCGCCAACGTATTCACACTTTTCAACGGAATCTTAGTGACCTGCGCCGTTGCTGTTCTCGCGGTTGGGGACTGGCGGGACGCCGTTTTTGGAATCGTCCTCGTCCTCAACCTTGCAATCGGAGTGCTGTCGGAATTGCGTTCGAAACACGCACTGGATTCGTTAGCGGTCTTAGTTGCACCGACTTCCACCGTGTTGCGCGATGGTAAATGGAGCGACGTTGATAATGCCGAGTTAGTCACCAGTGACGTGATCAAGGTGAAGCTCGGCGACCAAATACCCGCTGATGGGCAGGTCCTAACTTCGGAAGGAATGGAAGTCGACGAATCTGCCCTAACCGGAGAGTCGCGCTCAGTGCGCAAACAAAAGGGGGACTCTCTCATGTCAGGCACGGCCGTTGTGGCTGGGTCGGGACAGATGCTGGTGGAAGTCATCGGCGGTGACGCGTGGGCACAGAAGATCACCAAAGAGGTTCGGCGCTTTTCAAAGGTTCATTCGGAAATTCAGGATGCCATCAACAAGGTGCTGCGCTGGATCACAATGGCTCTTCCTTTCATTGTTGCTCTCTTACTGTGGTCACAGCTTCGGTCCGGAAACCACGATTGGCGAACAGCCATCATCTTCACGGTGGCTGGCGTAGTTGGGATGATTCCACAAGGCCTAGTTTTGCTCACGTCCATGAACTTTGGGTTGGCGGCGGCAATCCTGGCTCGAAAAGGAGTCTTGATGCAAGAGCTCCCCGCGGTCGAAGTGCTGGCACGGGTAAACGTTCTTTGTTTAGACAAGACGGGGACACTGACCACCGGGGACATTAGGGGTAGGGAGTTTGTTAGCAGCCCCAAAGGCGACGAAGACCCAACTGCCCGTTCTGTACTGGCGACAATGGTTTCTGATCAGGCGAACGCAACGGCTAAAGCCGTTGCAGGCCTTCTAAAAGACACAAAGCCGCTCGATTCCAAGCCGACCACGACCTTGCCGTTCAACTCGGCCCGTAAATGGTCAGCCATGGTCGTGCCCGCACAAAACGGGACGATCACTTGGGTTATGGGTGCTCCCGAGATCCTCTTGGATGACGAGGACGCCGCTTCGCAGTGGGCTAGGGACGCTGTCAGTAACGCTGGCCAAGCCGGGAGGCGCTCCGTGTGCCTGTCTTCGACAACCGCACCCTTGGAAGATGAGAAGCTCCCTGAGAACCTGCAGCCCGCGCTCGTGGCAATTCTGGAAGAGGACGTCCGCCCAGACGCTAAAGAGACACTGGAATACTTTGAACAGCAGGGCGTGACGATCAAGATTATCTCCGGCGACGCGCCCAAAACCGTGGCCACTATTGCCGGTACGGTCGGCCTGAAACATCCTGATGGGGGGGATCCCGTGGCGGTAGATGCCCGCAAGCTCCCCGAAATTGGTACCCCCGAATTTGTTGACGCCGCTCGCTCCACGGACGTGTTCGGGCGGGTAACGCCTGAACAGAAACGCGGCCTAGTACATGCACTGCAAAAGGACGGGCATACCGTTGCGATGACCGGCGATGGTGTTAACGACGCACTTGCCCTTAAGGATGCCGATCTCGGAATAGCAATGGGCAATGCCGCGCCTGCCACAAAGTCCGTGTCACGGCTGGTCCTGGTGGATGGCAAGTTTTCCGATCTTCCCGGCGTAGTGGCCGAGGGTAGGCGGATCATTGCAAACATGGAACGAGTGTCCAGCCTCTTCCTATCCAAGACAACCTACGCCATGCTGCTAGCAATCCTCGTAGCGATTGTTGGCTGGAACTACCCATTCCTTCCCAGACAGCTAACTTACATTGGGACTTTCACGATCGGCGTACCGGCTTTCTTCTTGTCACTGGCTCCAAACTTGCAACGTTATAAGCCGGGATTCCTGCGGCGAACGCTCTTGATAGCGGTGCCTTCTGGGATCATCTTGGCGCTAGCGGCCATGGTTTCTTACGGCGCGATGGGTGAAGGCAGCGACTCGGCGCACACGGCCGCAACCATCACGCTTATGGTCGGCGCATTGGCCCTGCTAATCTTGCTCGCAACCCCACTGAATTGGATGCGCATCACGTTGGTGGTCGCCATGATCATCGGCGCAGCCGCAGGTCTCATGATTCCATTTGTGCGGGACTTCTTTGCATTGGGCTTGCCAACTAGCACGCATTGGGCTCTGATATTAGGAACCGGGGTAGTCGCGGCCGCCCTGATTGTTGTCTCGTATTTAGCAACGGCAAAGATGAGGGAGAAAGCATCGTGAAAACCCTGCATACCCCGTCCTCACCATTAGCGTTGTACAGCGCGGGGGCACCCCTAGATGATGGATCCATCGCCTTGGTTCTAGGACACGCACTTGGATCTGACCACCGGATGTGGGACGCGGTTATCAGCCTGCTGCCCGATACTATTCCCGTAATCCTGTGGGACCAACCTGGGCACGGCAATTCTGACCTACTGAATATTGCGCGGCCAAACGCTTTCGACACGGCCCGAGCACTCAACAATGCCCTGCTGGATGTAGGTGTGCAGAAGGCCCACGTCGCTGGGCTATCCCTCGGTGGCACCGTCTCACTGGCTTATGCGCAATCCTTCCCTGACCAGACTGTAACGCTAGGAATCCTGGATGCTGGGCCCGCGAATCCTCCGCGCGAAATGTGGGAAGAACGGGCCGAATCTGTCGCCTCCGACGGCGTTGCACCCCTGGTGGCGGCCACCATGCAACGGTGGTTCACACCCGCTTTTGCCTCTGGAACGGGCGCGGCAGAAGTTGCCAAGATTAGGGATATTTTCCTTGGGACGGACCCGCAGGGCTACGCTCAGTGTTGTCAGATATTGGCCGATACTGACCTGTGGCCAGGTGTTTCTGAAGTCGCGGTGGAAACATTGGTTCTCACCGGGGAAGAGGACGCGGGATTCACGCCAGAAGCGGCTGAGACGCTGTGCCGCTACCTACCTCTAGGTGGCAGCCCGGTGATTGTGCCTGATGCTCGCCACCTGACCGCCGTTCAACAACCAGAAACAGTCGCGGCGGCCCTTCAACAATTGATTTCTTCGACTGAGTCCTAAGAAGTGGGGAAGCTTGTAGCGAACCCGCGCGCGCCCATACCAACGGTCGGGGTCCACGCTCGGATAATCAGCTCTTCCATAAGGCCGTTGTCGTAAAAGGCATCCCCCACAAGCAGTTTTTCTGCTGCTTGAGCCGACGGCGCTTCCACGATCATCATGCCCCCTTCGAACACGGCGTCCCCTAGGAAGCCCGCTGCCTTCAGGGTGCCGTCAGCCTCCATCTTTCGCATGAAGGTGCGGTGCGCCGGCCGAAAATCTTCGACCATGAATTTCAAGTTGGACGGATAACGGTACTGGATGACGTATAGACCCATGCCCCCCATTATCCCTTGTCAACAGTGTGCCTGTCGACGAGGACGGAAAAGCGCAGTCGGAACTAATCCGCTGTGATCGAACACGTGTACTAAATCGCGCGCGACCCGTCTAAAATCACGGATGTGAATGAAGAACTTGTGGTCCGGGGCGCGCGTCAACACAACTTGAAGAACGTGGATCTAGAGCTTCCGCGTGACAAGATGATTGTTTTCACTGGGCTTTCAGGTTCCGGAAAGTCTTCTCTCGCCTTCGACACGATTTTCGCAGAAGGGCAACGTCGCTACGTAGAGTCGCTTTCGTCATACGCGCGCCAGTTTCTGGGGCGCATGGACAAGCCGGACGTGGATTTCATCGAAGGACTATCGCCGGCAGTTTCGATAGACCAGAAGTCCACGTCGAAAAATCCGCGATCCACCGTTGGCACTATTACGGAGGTTCACGACTATCTGCGCTTGCTGTACGCGCGCGCAGGGGTTGCTCACTGTCCGGTCTGCGATGAGGAAATCCAAGCGCAGTCTGCACAACAAATAGTCGACCGCGTACTTGAGAATGAGGACGGCACTCGCTTTCAAGTCTTAGCCCCAGTCGTGCGAGGACGGAAAGGCGAGTATTCGGAGCTCTTCGCAGAGTTACAGGCGAAAGGTTTTGTGCGCGCCGTCGTCGATGGCGAAATGGTGCGGTTGGAAGATCCTCCACAGCTCGAAAAGCAGATCAAACACAATATCGACGTGGTCATCGACCGTCTTGTGATCAAGAGCGGGTTGAACCGGAGGTTAACAGATTCGATAGAGACTGCCCTGGAACTGACCGACGGTCTGGTCACGATCGACTTCGTCGACGTCGATGCCGATGATCCCAACAGGCAGCGACGCTATTCGGAGCGGCGCGCCTGCCCAAACGATCACCCGCTCACTTTGGACGAAATTGAGCCCCGCACCTTTTCTTTCAACGCACCATACGGGTCGTGCCCCGAATGCTCGGGCTTGGGTGCGAAGCAGGAAGTCGATGCCGATCTGATTGTTCCCGACGAAGAACTTTCCCTAGGTGAAGGTGCGGTGGTGGTTTGGCGCAGCAGTGCTAAGTACTACCAGCGCCTACTAGAGGGCTTGGCCAAACAAATGGGGTTCGACATGGCAACGCCATGGAAAGATCTTCCCAAAGAGGTCAAGGATGCGATTCTGTTTGGACTCGATTACCAGGTGCACGTCCGCTACCGAAATAGGTGGGGTCGCGAACGCGCGTATTCGACGGGGTTCGAGGGCGCGGTCCGGTTCATTGAGCGACGCTTAGAAGAGTCTGACTCCAACTACGTTAAAGACAAGCTCCAAGGCTATATGCGGGAAGTGCCCTGCCCGTCATGCCATGGCGCGCGACTGAAACCCGAAGTCTTAGCAGTTCGGGTAGGCGATAAGAACATTGCAGAACTTTCTGCCGCTTCAATCCAAGAAGCTCAGGAATTCCTTTCCGCCCTCGAGCTCACGGGCCGCGCAGAGCAAATATCGCGCCCGATCCTGCAAGAGATCAATGCTCGCCTAAAATTCCTAGTCGACGTGGGGCTGGATTATCTGACTCTCGCGCGTGCAGCGGGCACCCTCTCCGGAGGGGAAGCGCAGCGCATCCGCCTCGCCACTCAAATCGGATCGGGCCTCGTCGGCGTGCTCTACGTCCTCGACGAACCATCCATTGGGCTGCACCACCGCGACAACCAGCGTCTCATCGGGACACTGGAACACCTGCGCGACTTAGGAAATACGCTCATTGTGGTCGAACACGATGAAGAGACGATGGATGCGGCTGACTGGGTTGTCGACATTGGGCCCAAAGCGGGGGAACACGGTGGCGAAATAGTTTATTCCGGTCCCGTCCCTGGTCTGCTGGAAGAGCCACGCTCTATCACCGGGCAATACCTGTCAGGTAAGCGTGAAATCGAAGTTCCAGCCCAACGCCGCGCGCTTGACTTGGAGCGGAAAGTCACGGTGACCGGAGCAAAAGAGAACAACCTGCAAGATGTCACCGTTGATTTCCCGCTAGGCACTCTAACGGCAGTAACCGGGGTTTCCGGGTCTGGGAAGTCAACCCTGGTCAACCAGATTCTCTACCGCACCCTGGCTAACCGACTTAATCGTGCGCGGCTGGTTCCGGGACGTCACCGCTCGGTGCATGGGGTGGAACATCTGGACAAGATTGTGCATGTTGATCAGTCGCCAATCGGGCGCACGCCGCGATCTAACCCAGCCACCTATACGGGTGTGTGGGACCACGTGCGCCGACTTTTTGCCGATACACAAGAAGCAAAAGTGCGCGGCTACGGTCCGGGACGCTTTTCCTTTAACGTCAAGGGCGGACGCTGTGAAGCGTGCAAAGGCGACGGCACAATCAAGATTGAGATGAACTTCTTGCCGGATGTATATGTGCCGTGCGAAGTGTGTGCGGGTAAACGTTACAACCGTGAAACCCTGGAAGTAACATATCGGGGTAAGACCGTGGCCGACGTCTTGGATATGCCGATCAGTGAGGCCGCTGACTTCTTCTCAGCGATCCCGAGGATCGCTCGACACCTGAACACATTGGTCGAGGTCGGCTTGGGATACGTGCGTTTGGGCCAGTCGGCAACCACGCTGTCAGGTGGGGAAGCCCAGCGCGTCAAACTGGCGTCCGAACTTCACAAGAGGTCAAACGGGCGAAGCATCTACATTCTGGATGAACCAACGACCGGCCTGCACTTTGAAGACATCCGGAAGCTACTGCTCGTGTTACAGGGACTGGTCGACAAAGGAAACACCGTTGTCGTGATCGAACACAACCTGGATGTAATCAAGAGCGCCGACTGGGTGATAGACATGGGTCCCGGGGGCGGAAAGTTCGGTGGGCGCGTCATCGCTGAAGGCACTCCAGAAGAAGTCGCGCAGGTCGGCGGCTCCTACACCGGCGAGTATTTAGCGGAATCTCTAGCTCTGCCCGAAGCGAAGGCTTCGTAGTCGCTCACTTGGAGGGTGGCGAAATCGAACCACCAGTTACCGCTAAATCGTCCTCGTCCATCGAGTACATATCGGAGATGTAGTCATCGTAGTCGCGTAGCACGCGATTACGCTTGAGTTTCTGTGAGGGAGTCAGATAGCCGTTTTCGATCGTGAATTCGGTGTCGAGGATCCGGTACCGCCGTATCGATTCCGCGCGAGAAACACTCAGGTTCGCTTTCGCAATGGCTCGTTCAATCGACTCCCTGACTTCCGGCAGTTGCGCTGCTTCAGTCGGGTTGGTTACCAGCAGACCCTTGTTGCGCAACCAGACTGGCAGCATATCGGTATCAAGCGTGACCACTGCACCAATGTACGGACGTCCATCGCCGACGACGACCGTGTGCCCGATCAGCGGGTGCGTGCTGAGCGCGTCCTGCAATATATCGGGGGAGACGTTCTTACCGCCGGCAGTGACGATTAGTTCTTTCTTTCGTCCCGTGATGCGAAGCCGTCCTTCTTCATCGACTTCGGCTAAGTCACCGGTATAGAACCAGCCGTCCACGAGGCTTTCAGCGGTGGCTTCCGGCAGGTTGTTGTAACCCTCCGTCACCGAAATACCTGAGAGGAGTAGTTCTCCATCGTCGGCTATCTTGAGGGAGTTACCTGGCCACAGATAGCCCACCGAATCTGGTGGGTAATCGCCGGGTAGTTGAACGGCGATCGGACCGGTGGTTTCAGTGAGCCCATATCCCTGTAACAGCGTGATGCCAAGCCCGCGGTAGAAGTCAGCCAATCCGGCCGAAAGTGGCGCCCCACCGCAGATGATCGTATTCAGGTTAGGCCCCAAGATTCCCCTGATTTTGCGGAGGACGAGGGCGTCCGCCAATCTGTGCCGCGTCTTTAGCGCAACATTGGGGCCCGGAGAGCTCTTTTTCTCCACCCCGTAATCGTTGACGGTTTTCTCTTTAGAAATAGGGAAGGCGGTTGCCTGGGACATTTGCCTGGCTTGGTTCGCTGACCAGCCAAACAGTGTCTTCTTTATCCCCTTGCCGGCCGTTTGTGACGCGGTGTTGTATACCTTTTCGAGGACGCGCGGAACAGCCAGCATCAACGTCGGGCGGAATGTGCTGATGTCATGCACTAGGTGTCGGATATCCGGGCTCATTCCCAGCCGACCTTCGCCAATTAGAATCCCGATCATAACGAATCGGGCGAGGACGTGAGCCACCGGTAAGAAGAGCAGCGTGCGGTTCTTGGGGTTCGAAATCAGATCCGGCAGTATTTCGTAGGCTTGCATGAGTGCGCGGACAAAGTTTCCGTGCGTCAAGACCACGCCTTTTGGCAGGCCTGTAGTTCCGGACGTGTAAACGATGGTGGCCACCGAATTCAGGTCCAATTTCGCAGTAAGTTCGCGCACTGTTTCTGCCGGTACATTCACCCCGGCCCGAATGATCTCTCGCTCCCCGCCGCGCTCAAGAGCCAGAACTCGCCGCACCTGGTCCGTCATCACGGACTTGACCAGGTCAGCCTGTTGAGCGGTCTGGGTGACGACTATAGACGCTGCTGCGTCGGTCAAAATATGGCCGATCTGAACCGCGGAGTCCGACTCATAGATCGGAATCGTCACCGCCCCCAGCGACAAGATCGCAATGTCTAATGCAGCCCATTCGTAAGAGGTGGGCGCCAGAACTGCCACGCGGTCACCGGGTCTGACCCCTAGTCCGTAAAACCCCTGGGCTATTTGCAGGACATGATTGGTGAACTCCTCGGCCGTGACTTCTAACCAGTCGCCTTGAATGAGGCGTTCGATCATCACCTGATGGGGGTGACGCTCTTCACGATCAAAGACCAGTTGGGGGATCGATACATCTTCATCGACAGCGATAGTAGCTGGGTTGGTCCAGACTCCGTCCTTGCGTTGATGCATCATAATGGCTCCCTTGAATTACTTATTGGCGGCCCAGTCCGGCAAAGCGGCCCTATCGCCGAGCCTAGCGCGGATACTGCGGTGCCACGGAATCGTACAAAACTTGAAATGGACGCAGCGGTTCCGTTTCGCTGGTCGCCAAGTTGTTTGCACACGGGCGCGCCGGAGGGCAGGATCAAAACATGGGCGACAAATCTACCGAAAGGCAGCCACCAGAACAAGCGCTTGCCGGTAGTGGGCCCTCTTGGCGTCCCAAGACTTCGGAGATACCCCGCCAGCCGGGGGTGTATCGATTCAGAGATGCTCAGGGGCGGGTCATCTATGTGGGCAAGGCGAAGAACCTGCGTGCCCGTTTGACCAATTACTTTCAAGATCCGGCCATGTTACATCCGCGTACGGCCTTGATGGTTGCTGATGCTGCCAGCGTGCAGTGGACGGTGGTCGATACGGAAGTATCCGCCCTCACCTTGGAATATCAGTGGATTAAGCAGTTCGATCCCCGATTCAACGTCATGTATCGCGACGACAAGTCGTACCCCTATCTGTCGGTGTCGATGGGTGAAAAGTTTCCCAGAGTGGCAATTTCGCGTGATGCCCGTAAGAAGGGTTCCCGCTATTTCGGTCCTTACACCAAGGTGTGGGCGATCCGCGAAACAATCGACTTGCTGCTGCCGACGTTCCCCGTCCGGTCTTGTTCACCGGGGGTTTTTCGCCGGGCTCAGGCCCAAGGGCGCCCCTGTCTGCTCGGCTACATTGATCGCTGCTCCGCACCATGCGTTGGCCGAATCTCCGAAGAAGCACACAGAGAGCTAGCCGAAGAACTGTGTGCGTTCATGGACGGTCAGACAGGGCCGTTCATTAGACGCTTACAAGAGGAAATGAATCAGGCTGCGGAGTCACTGGATTTCGAACTGGCAGCCAAGAAGCGCGACGAACTGGCAGCCCTTGAGAAGGTTCAAGAAAAGAACACGGTTGCCCTGTCCACGGATGTAGATGCTGACGTATTTGCCCTTGTCACTGATGATTTGGATGCTTCAGTCCAAGCATTTTTTGTTCGGGGCGGACGAATCCGAGGGACGCGCGGCTGGGTGGTGGAACGCTTGGACGACCGCGACGAAGCCGACCTAATGCACGACCTATTAGAGCAGGTTTACGCGCCGCGGATCGCCACCATCAGCGAAGAAGTGCGCCCCCGCTCAAGGAGGCAGACCGCAGCGCCCGTGTCAGTCGACGACGTGGCCCACATCCCGGTCGATGCGATTCCACCACAAATTCTTGTTTCCACCGCACCTGCTTTACGCACTGACATCGAACAGGTCTTGCGCGACGTGCGCGGTGCGAATGTGGAGATTAGGGTCCCTAAACGGGGCCGGCGCCGCGAACTGATGGAAACCGTCACGAGCAATGCTCATGATGCGTTGAAGCTGCACAAGACTCGCCGCACAGGGGACCTTACGCAGCGTGCGGTCGCTTTAGAGGGACTGCAAGAAGCTCTCGGTTTGGATCGAGCACCTCTGCGGATCGAATGTTTCGATATCTCCCACACCGCCGGCACCAATCGGGTGGGGTCCATGGTCGTGTTCGAGGACGGAGCCCCCCGCAAAGACGCGTATCGGACCTTCAACATTCGTGGGGATGAGAGCGAAACGCAAGACGACACCGCTGCTATGAACGAAGTCTTAACGCGCCGGTTCCGTCGCGCGAATGCGGAAGCGCCTGCTGAAGAGATCGTCTCCAGTGCCGTAGATCCTGATAGTGGGAAGCCCCGACGCTTTGCATACACACCGGACCTGCTCGTCGTCGATGGCGGGCTGCCGCAGGTTAATTCCGCACAGAAGGCGCTGGTGGGCGCGGGCATGAACATCCCGGTCATCGGGCTGGCTAAAAGGCTTGAAGAGGTGTGGCTGCCGGGCGATGATTTTCCGGTCGTACTCCCGCGGACATCCCCTGCGCTTTACCTGCTGCAACATTTGCGGGATGAATCTCACCGGCATGCAATTAGGCAACACCGAAAAAAGCGCTCAAAATCCCAGACCGTTTCCGCCCTCGACAAGATTCCCGGCCTAGGTCCCGCCCGTCAAAAAGCGCTGCTGCGAAAGTTCGGGTCCGTGAAGCGCATTCGCGAAGCGGGGATTGAAGAAATCGCTCAGGTTCCTGGCTTTGGTCCGGTGTTGGCCGAATCAGTACACGCTTACCTGCACGGCGAAGCTGGCAGAATGGACCCATGAGTGCCGATCGAACCTTTAGCAATCATCCGCAGATCTCCGTGCCTGCCCGCGTTACACCTCAAAATGGGGGACAAGCGAACCCTCTGACCGCGCCCGGTGGTATACCTGCCCTCGATAGTATGGGCAAAGCGATACCTCCGATAGAGCGAAGCAACGAAGTCTTAATCATCACGGGCAGATCTGGGGCGGGCCGAACAAGAGCGGCCAATGCGCTCGAAGATCTTGATTGGTACGTTATCGACAACCTGCCGCCAGCGCTGCTTCTACCCTTGGCAGGCATGCTTACCCCCGAGGGCGTAGGCGTTCACCGCTTAGCAGCGGTTGTTGACGTGCGCTCCCGGGAGTTTTTCAACTCTCTGGAAGACGTTCTCAAAGAACTGCAACACCACGGGATCCCGTACCGAATCGTGTTCCTCGACGCTTCTGATCGGGTTCTGGTAAGGCGCTTCGAATCGAGTCGACGCCCTCATCCGCTTCAGGGAGACGGCACACTGCTGGACGGGTTACACGCTGAGTCGGAGCTACTGGCCCCGCTGCGCGAACTGGCTGACGAGATCATCGACACCTCAGAGCTGTCAGTTCACGACTTGGCTCGCCACATGCGAAATGTCGTCGCCGGGGAAGCGGATCGGCAAGTACGCGTGTCTCTAATGTCTTTTGGTTTCAAGCACGGCCTGCCCCTCGATGCCGATCAGGTTCTGGATGTAAGGTTCTTGCAAAATCCATACTGGGTGGACGAACTGCGTTCCCTCACAGGTAGGGATAAGGCTGTGGCCGATTACGTCCTCGACCAAGAGGGAGCGCGGGAGATCGCCGATACGTACGCCAATATGATTGCCGCCACGCTGGACGGCTACCGGCGCGAGCTCAAGCCTTTTGTCACCGTGGCGATCGGTTGCACGGGGGGCCGACACCGATCGGTCGCCACAACGGAATACGTCGCGCAAATCCTGCGGGATCGCGGTATTCCCACCCAGATCACACACCGTGATGTTGGGAGGAAGTGAATGCGGCAACCCGAACAGTTTTGGCCACCAGCCCCGCTTGGAAACCCCGGGAATATCGATAGAGAAATGGGGCCCAAAGTTGTTGCTTTCGGTGGGGGGCATGGACTCGCTGCGACTCTGCGCGCGCTGCGCCATATAACCCAGCAGATCACGGCAGTGGTTACGGTAGCGGACGACGGGGGTTCTTCTGGACGAATCAGAGAAGAAACGCCCGTGTTGCCGCCCGGAGATCTTCGGATGGCTCTGGTTGCCCTATGCGACAACTCAGAATGGTCGCTGACTTGGCGGGACCTGATGCAACTACGGTTGGACACCGATGGTCCTCTGGATGATCACGCCCTAGGGAACCTCTTGATCGTTGGCCTGTGGCAAATGTTTTCGGATCCGGTGGTTGGCTTGGACTGGATGGCGCGCCTGTTGGACTCTCATGGAAGGGTGCTGCCCATGAGCTCAGTTCCACTGCGAATCGAAGGAACCGTCCGCGACGGGGAAGGAACAAAGACCGTCTCTGGTCAAACATCGGTGGCTGTTGCAGGGTCAGACTTGATCGAGCTGCGGGTTGAACCCCGCGACGCGGCCGTACCACCCCAAACTCTTGATGCAGTTGAGCGGGCTGAATGGATTATTTTGGGTCCGGGATCCTGGTTTACGTCAGTGATTCCTCACCTGCTTTTGGATGAGCTGCATAAAGCAATCATCATGACGCCGGCCCATCGGGCGCTGATATTGAATCTGACTCCCCAAACGGGAGAGACGCCTCACCTTTCGTCCGCGGATTTGGTTCGCGAAATCCACCATGCTTCCCCAGATCTGAAGCTGGACGTCATCGTGGCCGATCCGACTACGGTCGAAGATATCGACGACTTACTAGAAGCCGCCTCCGACGTAGGTGCTCGCGTTCTGTTACGCCAAGTACGGTCAGGAGCTGACGGTTCAGTTCATGACCCATTACGGCTCGCGTCAGCACTGCGTGATGCCTTTGACGGATTCTTGGGTGAAGTCGGAACCAGCGAGGCTTGGCTAGACTAGAGACCCGGGTTTATCCCCCATTGGGGATTTACCGGGCTACCTCATACCAATCGAGATCATTAGGAGCGCTTAGTGTCCCTCACTTCAGAGCTTAAATTGGAACTGGCACGTCACAAGCCGGTTTCTGTCTCTGCGGCGCGGGCTGAATGCGCGGTCTTGTTGCGCTTTGCCGGTGGTCTTCATATTGTCGCTGGGCGCGTACTGGTGGAAGCCGAGGTCGATTCGGAGCCGGTGGCAGCACGACTGCGTTCATTCCTGGAAAACCTCTTTCGGGCGGAGTCCCAGGTGATCATGGTCTCCGGCGGGGCACTACGCCGCGGTAACAGGTTCGTTATTCGAGTGGTGAAAGACGCCGACGAACTCGCTCGAATGACCGGTTTGATCGATCGTGCCGGACGACCAGTACGCGGATTGCCCCCAGAAATAATCGGTGGGGGGCCAGAAGAGGCCGCCGCAGTCTGGCGCGGTGCGATCATGGCACGCGGATCGCTAGTGGAACCGGGGCGCTCGGGCGCCTTAGAGGTCACGTGTCCAGGACCCGAAACTGCGCTGGCACTAGCCGGATGCGCAAGACGCCTTGGATCGGCGGCTCGGACGCGACAAGTCCGGGGAACGGATCGCGTGACCATCCGCGATTCAGAGGCGGTCGCAACTCTGCTAGAAGCCCTAGATGTTCCCGAAACCTATGCCCACTGGCAAAAACAACGCGAAAAGCGAGAAGCACGCGGCAGTGCCAACCGTTTAGCGAACTTTGATGACGCGAACCTAAGGCGCTCCGCCCAGGCGGCAGTAGCTGCGAGCATGAGAGTACAGCGGGCCTTCGAAATTCTGGGAGACGATATTCCCCCACACTTGCGTGAAGCGGGTGAACTGCGAATAGAACACCGGCAAGCGTCCCTAGAGGAACTGGGACAATGCGCCGAGCCACCCTTAACCAAGGATGCGGTCGCCGGAAGAATTCGCCGACTATTAGCCTTGGCTGACAAGGCGGCAGAAGAACAGGGCATACCGCCAACAAGCGCCGCTATCAACCGTGAAATTGTCGATCAAGCCCAATAAACGTGCGTGCTTTCATGCGCGTGTCGGAGTAAGCTAGACGTGCTTGACCACTGCTGAGTGTGGTCCCACACGCTAGCCGTGTGGGTAGACGGTACAACCTAAGTGTCTTCGGACACACCAGGAGGACATAGTGACCATCCGCGTAGGCATCAACGGCTTTGGCCGCATTGGGCGTAACTTCTACCGCGCCATCAAAGTCCAGGGTGCAGACATTGAGGTCGTGGCAGTAAATGACCTGACCGACCCCAAGACCCTTGCCCACCTGCTCAAGCACGACTCGGTGCTTGGCAACATGGACGCAGACGTTTCCTACACCGACGACTCGATCACCGTTGACGGTGACATAGTCAAGGTTTACGCCGAACGCGATCCCAAGAACATCCCCTGGGGCGATAACGACGTCGACATTGTCATCGAGTCCACCGGCTTCTTCACCGATGCTGAGGCTGCTAAGGCTCACATCGACGGCGGCGCCAAGAAGGTAATCATCTCTGCCCCAGGCAAGAATGTCGATGGAACATTCGTTGTTGGGGTGAACGAGAAGGATTACAACCCAGAGACCGACAACATCATCTCCAACGCTTCTTGCACGACGAACTGCTTGGCTCCAATGGCTAAGGTTCTGAACGAAGCGTTCGGCATTGAGCGCGGCTTGATGACCACAATTCACGCTTACACCGGCGACCAGCGCCTGCTTGACGCTCCCCACAAGGATCTGCGTCGCGCCCGTGCTGCCGCCCTCAACATTGTTCCCACCTCGACCGGTGCGGCCAAGGCTGTTGCCCTGGTCCTTCCGGAACTGGCCGGCAAGATGGACGGATACGCACTGCGTGTTCCAGTGCCCACTGGCTCCGTCACCGACTTGACCTTCGTTGCTTCGAAGCCTGTCACGGTCGAAGAAGTCAACGCTGCCATCAAGGCAGCCTCTGAGACCGAAGAGCTCAAGGGCATCCTCGTCTACTCCGAGGAACCTCTTGTGTCCAAGGATATCGAGGGCGACCCAGCATCTTCGATCTTCGACTCTGGCCTGACCAAGGTCATCGACAACGAAGTGAAGGTCGTATCTTGGTACGACAACGAGTGGGGTTACTCGAACCGCCTCGTTGATCTGACTCAGTACGTAGGCGAACGCCTCTAGTAACAGATCGCCAACGTGAAGCGCCCGCGCATGTGCTGTAAGCGTGCGCGGGCGCTTCGTGTCTGGCCATCATCCGATTTCCATAACGCTTAACAGGAGGCACTTTATGCTGAGGACTATCGACTCACTGGGTGACCTGAAGGGCAAGACCGTCCTCGTTCGGTCTGACTTCAATGTTCCCCTCAAGGACGGCGTCATCACTGATGATGGGCGAATCCGCGCCGCCCTACCCACCATTCAACGTCTGCTGGATGCCGGAGCTGCGGTTCTGCTTACCGCTCACCTTGGCCGACCCGGGGGCAAAGTCAACCCCGATTATTCGCTCGAACCGGTGGCTGCACGTCTTTCTGAACTTCTTGATCAGCCGGTGATACTCGCCGAAGATGTAACTGGTGAGTCGGCGAAACAGGTCGCTGCCGACCTCGAACCCGGTCAAGTCGCACTGCTAGAAAATGTCCGGTTCGACTCTCGTGAAACCTCAAAGGTTGAAGAGGAACGTGCAGAACTGGCAGCAGAATATGCGGCGCTGGCCGACGCGTATGTCTCCGATGGATTCGGGGTCGTACACCGCAAGCAGGCATCTGTTTACGATGTAGCAGAGCTTCTTCCATCCGCTGCGGGAGAGTTGGTCTTCAAAGAAATTGATTCACTTTCCAAGGTGACCGAGGATCCTGCCCGCCCCTACGTCGTGATATTGGGCGGCTCGAAGGTTTCTGACAAACTCGGCGTGATCGCCAACCTGCTCAACAAAGCCGACGCGATCCTCATTGGTGGTGGTATGGCCTTCACTTTCCTCAAAGCCGAAGGCTACGAGGTGGGCAAGTCCCTGCTGGAAGAAGACCAAATCGACACCGTCAAGGGATACCTAAAGAAGGCCAAGGAAGACGGCGTAGACATCGTCCTACCGGTAGACGTCGTAGTCGCCCCTGAGTTTGCTGCTGACGCGCCGGCAACGGTTGTCCCTGTCAGCGCTATTCCAGCGGATGAAATGGGCCTAGACATCGGTCCAGAAACCGTTGCCCTGTTTGCTGATTACATCAAGAACGCTAAGACCGTTGCTTGGAATGGTCCGATGGGCGTCTTCGAATTTGAAGCATTCGCGGACGGGACGAAAGGCGTGGCAGGCGCCTTAGAAAACACAGAGGCGTTCACTGTGGTTGGCGGTGGCGATTCGGCCGCTGCTGTAAGAGTTCTTGGCTTTGACGAGGACAAGTTTTCACACATCTCAACCGGCGGTGGGGCCTCACTAGAACTACTAGAGGGCAAGACCCTTCCCGGCATCGCAATCTTGGAGGACTAAAACATGGCACGCATTCCCCTAATCGCTGGCAACTGGAAGATGAACATGGATCATCTTCAGGCAGTTGCCCTAGTAGAGAAGCTAGCAACGGAACTGGACGATATGCGGTTTGACTACGCTCAAACTGATGTGGTCGTCATTCCGCCCTACACCGACCTTCGGTCCGTGCAGACTGTCATCAACGCAGATAACCTAGAGATCAAGCTCGGCGCACAAGACGTAGCCGTGTACGAATCCGGTGCCTACACCGGTGAAATTTCAGCAACTATGCTGAAGAAACTGGACGTTTCCTACGTGGTCGTCGGCCACTCAGAGCGCCGCGAATACCACGGTGAGACAGATGACCTAGTCGGTCAAAAAGGCAAGGCCGTCCTCGCACAGGGGATGACTCCGATCATCTGCGTCGGTGAAGTACTTGAGGTCCGCAAGAAGGGCCAGCACGTCGACCACGTGGTGAACCAGATTGAAGGCGCTCTCGCCGGTTACACTGCTGACGACGCGCAAAAGGTCGTCTTCGCTTACGAGCCTGTCTGGGCGATCGGCACTGGCGAGGTCGCAACCCCAGCTGACGCGGAAGAGGTCTGCAAGGCTATCCGTGACCTGCTCAAGGCGATGTTCAACCAAGAAACTGCTGACAAGATCCGAATCCTTTACGGCGGCTCAGTGAAGTCTTCCTCAATCAAGGAACTCATGGCGGAGCCAAATGTGGACGGTGCACTTGTAGGCGGTGCTTCGCTCGACGCTGACGAGTTCGCGAAGATTGCGAACTTTCTAGACTAGTTTCACCTAGTATCTCAACGACGAAAAGCCCCAACGAGCCCGAACTGTGGTTCGCTGGGGCTTTTCTATCAAGAATGAAGCAGTCGGCGCGGAACCATTACCCGATGCGCGCTTTATTCTGCGACACCATCGATGTGAGCCCAGCCGCGTCCGATCCAGCTCAACGCATTGAGTCTGTATAGTGGAGCGGTGGTAGTGCCAGCGAAATCTGGGCGCTCCAACAATCTTTTCTTTCTAAGTTCGTCTATTTGAATGGTAGGAATCGTGGCAGCACTCCGAATCTCCATGATTGTCCTCATTGTCCTCACCAGCTTGCTACTGATCATGGTCGTGCTGATGCACAAGGGACGTGGTGGGGGACTCTCCGATATGTTTGGTGGGGGCATTTCTTCTACCGCAGGCTCTTCCGGCGTTGCCGAAAAGAACCTGAACCGGATCACTGTCGGGGTACTCAGCGTTTGGGCCGTCGCAATCGTCGCATACGGGCTGCTGATTCGCTTCTACTACTAACTCGCGTGCACTCTCGTAAAGAGTGACTACACTGCGCGACGGTCCGTAGGGTTGCACTCCACGACCCGAGTACAAGTAAAGTAAGGCCCGACCTGAGGAGTCAGATCGGGCCTTCGCTGTACCACCTTAACTAGGGTCAGTCATTGGCAAGCTGAATCGATTCCTTAGCAGCATCGACCACCGCTTGTGGAGTCAACCCGAAGTTGTCGAAGAGGGTCTCTGCCGCTCCGGGCGCACCGAAGGTTTCGATCGAAACGCTGCGACCCTTCGGTCCCACTAGTGCCACCCACGGCATCGCCAATCCTGCCTCAATGGAAACGCGGGCTTCCACTGCCGCAGGAAGGACCGACTCCTTGTACTCGGCATCTTGTTCGGCAAACCACTCCATGCAGGGGACCGACACGACGCGCGCGCCGATACCTTCTGAAGCCAAGATTTCTGCCGCTTGCAGAGCGACGGAAACTTCGGACCCTGATCCCATCAGGATCACATCCGGCTCTCCATCGGTATCCATGAGCGTGTACGCACCGCGCAAGACACCTTCCGCAGAGGAGATACCGCTATCGCCACCGCGCGGCAGAACCGGCAGATTCTGGCGAGAAAGGATCAGCGCGGCGGGGGACTGACGCTCTAAGACGCCCTTCCAAGCCATAGCAGTCTCGTTTGCGTCACCAGGACGAACCAGGGCCAAGTTCGGGATTGCACGGTAAGCGGCGAGGTGCTCGACCGGCTGGTGCGTCGGGCCATCTTCACCAACACCGATTGAGTCATGGGTCCACACGTAGATCACGGGCAGATCCATCAGAGCCGCGAGCCGAACAGCGCCACGCATGTAATCGGCAAAGACGAAGAAGGTCCCTCCGTAGACGCGCGTCAGCCTATCGGCGGCGATACCGTTCATGACGGCTCCCATCGCGTGTTCACGCACCCCGAAATGCAGGTTGCGGCCGAACATATTCCCTGAGAAAGCCCGGGACGAGCGATGCTCTGGGATGAAGGAGGCCTCACCAGCGATAAGAGTATTGTTGGAGCCCGCCAAGTCGGCTGAACCGCCCCAAAGTTCTGGCATCACCTGGGCAACAGCATTGATGGTTTTACCCGAAGCCGCACGGGTCGCGATTTGGGCGCCCGCTTCGAAGTGAGGGAAAGCCTGGTCGAAGCCGTCCGGCAGTTCGCCGGAACGGATCCGGTTAAGCAGCGCTACCCTCTCAGGATTGGCTTCCGCCCACTCCCTGAAGGCGACGTCCCATGCGGCTTCCGCTTCGCGAGCCCGGGTATCCGCATTCGCGCGCGTGTAAGCGAGAATATCCTCGTCCATCTGGAACATTGTTTCGGGGTCGAGGTCGAGAGCCTGCTTGAGGCCGGTTAGCGCGTCGCCGCCCAGCTTCGAACCGTGAATTCCACCGGTGTCCTGCTTACCGGGTGTGGGCCAGCCGATTATTGTCGACAGGGCGATGATCGAGGGGCGATCAACCTCAGCTAAAGCATTGTCGATCGCGTCGTTGAGTGCATGTACGTCCTCTTTGTATTCACCACCCGCGCGGCGCCAATCAACTTTTTGAGTGTGCCAACCGTAAGCTTCGAATCGCTTCAGCACGTCCTCGTTGAACGCAATCGAAGTGTTGTCCTCAATCGAAATGCGGTTATCGTCATAGATGACGACCAGGTTACCCAAGTCTTGAGTTCCCGCCAGCGACGCTGCCTCAGACGCGACCCCTTCCTGCAAGCAGCCGTCCCCAACAATCACGTAGACGTTATGGTCGAAGGGAGACTCACCCAGCGGCGTGTCCGGATCAAACATCCCGTGTTCACGCCGAGCAACCATCGCCATCCCAACTGCAGCGGCAAAACCAGAACCCAACGGACCGGTGGTTACTTCAATGCCTTCAGTGTGTCCAAGCTCGGGGTGGCCAGGGGTCTTGGAACCGAAGTGACGGAAACCCTTGAGATCCTCCATCTCTAAACCGACGCCCGCATAGTAGAGCTGAATGTATTGCAGCAAAGAGGCATGTCCGGCAGACAGAACGAAGCGGTCCCGTCCTAGCCATTGCGGATCCTTAGGATCGAACCGCAGGTGGCGCTGATATATAAGGTAGGCGGCAGCCGCCAAAGAAATTGGTGTCCCGGGGTGCCCCGAACCCGCATTCTCTACTGCATCGGCGGCCAGAGCCTTTGCCAGCTTCACCGCCTGATCATCGCGCTCATCCCAAACAAGTGCCACGTTGTCCTACTTTCCTGTTGCGAAGGTGCAGGACCACGCAGGATCCGCACCGATTAAGCCATTCCCAGCCTAGCCTGATCGAAGGTAGCTTTTGCATGAGAAAATGAAGGACATGGAAGCAAATGGGTCGGGCGCTCTGCAACCAGAGATGCGGTGGTTCCTACAGGATTTGGCTGGGGTGAAAGGCGCGTCCACCCACACTGTGTCTAACTATCGTCGCGACCTGCTCCGCTACAGCCAATTCTTGGACGGTGCAGCCGCGTCAAGCGCTAGGCCGCAAGATATTGAACGGTATCTGGCGTCACTGACGGCCGGAAGTGAAGGCCGGCCGCCACTGGCCCCAAGTTCAGTCGCTAGGAACCTGTCGGCCCTTCGCTCTTTTTATCGGTGGATGGTCCAAGAACACCTTGCGACCGCCAACCCAGCGGCCAATGCGAGCCCCCCGTCCCGCCCAGAGTCGCTACCAAAAGGATTGACGGTCCAGCAGGTGACGTCCCTGTTGGATTCTGTTCCAAATGACGGCCTACCGGCCAACCTGCGAGATAGAGCGCTACTAGAGTTCCTCTATTCCACAGGGGCGCGAGTCTCCGAAGCCGTCGCCCTCGACGTTGATGACCTCCATCAAGACATCGGCGGCTCCGTCGTTCAGGTCACCGGGAAAGGTCGGAAAGAGCGGCTGGTTCCACTCGGAAGTTACGCCCAAGAAGCGCTCGAAGCATACCTTGTTCGAGGACGGCCTAGCCTCGCCCAAAAAGGAAAGGGAACGCCGGCTTTGTTTCTTAATCGGCGCGGTAATCGCCTCTCACGCCAATCTGCTTGGGAAGTCATCCAGACGGCCGCGACGCGCGCCAAACTGCCGGAGCGAATCTCACCCCACACACTTCGACATTCGTTCGCAACACACCTGCTGGAAGGTGGGGCCACGGTCCGGGAAGTCCAAGAACTGCTTGGGCACGCATCGGTGTCTACCACCCAGATCTATACGAAACTAGCGCCAAATGTGCTGATAGAGGTGTATCGCTCAACCCATCCACGCGCACAAGACCCACCCGAGGCGGTAACGCGGTAAAGTTGAGACCGTGAGTGCGGAATATCAGATGTCCCTTGTTGGCGTTGAAGACGAAAATGACTTTCCGACGCCTGAACCGCTTCATGAACACGGGCCAGCGCGAATCATTGCCATGTGCAACCAAAAAGGCGGGGTAGGGAAAACCACTACCAGCATCAACCTGGGGGCGGCGCTGGCCGAATATGGGCGAAAAGTCTTGATCGTCGATTTCGACCCGCAGGGCGCTGCCACCGTTGGGCTTGGCATCAATGCGTTGGATATGGACGTCACGATCTACAATTTGCTGTTGAATCCGCGCCTCAAAGCCAAAGACTCCATCTGCGAGACGGACGTAGATAACCTAGATGTCTTGCCTGCGAACATAGATCTTTCAGCTGCCGAACTGCAACTGGTCAACGAAGTGGCACGAGAATCCGCGTTGTCCCGTGTTTTGCGTGAGGTCGAGGACGACTATGACGTCATCATCATTGACTGCCAACCTTCCCTGGGGTTGCTGGCAGTCAATGCGCTCACCGCCGCCCATGGTGTGGTCATTCCAGTCGCCACTGAATTCTTCGCGTTGCGCGGTGTGGCACTGCTGGTCGAAACTATCGAGACGGTCCGCGACCGCATCAATCCGCGCCTGAAGATCGACGGTATCGTTCCGACAATGGTTGACTCGCGAACCTTACATTCGAAAGAAGTGCTTGAGCGCCTAAACGAAGCTTTCGGTGACTTGGTTTTCGACACCGAAATCCGGCGAACGGTCAAGTTCCCCGATGCTTCGGTAGCAACCGAACCGATTCTGTCTTTTGCGCCCAAGCATCCGGGTTCAATGGCTTACCGCCGACTAGGGCGGGAACTTATCGCTCGCGGCGATGCCCCATAAAAAGCCGGGCTACGAAGGCGGATTCGGACCCGCTTCCCTGCAGGAATTCGACGTCCGTCTCGATAACTTCACCGGACCATTTGATCTCTTGCTGCGGTTGATCACGCGACGAAAACTCGATCTAACGGAAGTCGCGCTGGCCGAAGTGACGGAAGAATTCTTGGCCCATGCGCACCACGTCAAAGACTTGGGGGCGGCAACCGACTTTCTGGTGGTCGCATCGGCGTTGCTCCACTCCAAATCCGCGGCATTACTGCCGGATGGGGAGGACGAGGGCCTGCTGGACGAGGATCTAGAAATACGAGACGTTCTCTTCGCTCGGCTTCTGCAATACAAGGCAATAGCACAAGCCGGAGAGCTACTCCAACGACGCTGGGCAGACAATTCTGGCAGTGTTGCTAGAAACGTTCCGCTGGAACCCCCTTATTCGTCGATGTTGCCCGACCTGCGGTGGAATATAACGCCAGTCGACCTCGCCGAGCTTGCCGCCATGGCGTTGATGCCGAAGAAGAGGCCAGACGAAGCGGACCATGTGGCCCGCCCTAAGGCCTCTTTCTCAGAAGAGTTTTCTATCGTCACCGTTCGCCTGCAGGTCGCAAAAGAGGCAACTTTTACGGAGCTAATCGAGGGCGCATCATCCCTAGCGGTCGTTGTCACCCGTTTCCTAGTCGTCTTACAGCTGTACAGGGACGGCCACGCCACTTTTTCACAAGACGCGCCACTGGGCGCCCTGCACATACGGTGGGCACATCATGACGAATAACCCACCGGACGACTTGCAGGCAGCCATCGAAGCGATACTGATGGTCGCTCCCGACCCAGTGACACCACTTGAACTGTCTCAAGCCACTGAAGTACCTACGCGACAAGTATTAGAGGCGCTGCGAAGCCTCCGCGCCGATTACGAAGGTCTGAATGGCACGCGTCAGCGCGGATTTGAGCTGCGTGAAACGGAAGGCGAATGGCAGTTGCGCTCACGCAGTCTCTACGCCGCTTGGGTCAGCCAGTTCGTCTTGGGTGGCAGCCAATCCACACTAACGAAAGCAGCGGCCGAAACACTGGCAATTGTCGCCTACCGGCAGCCGGTGACTCGTAGTCAGATAGGCAAAATACGCGGTGTGAATGCTGACGCAGCGGTGCGCAGCTTGATCAGCCGAGACCTCATCACAGAAAGTGGCAGCAACCCAACGGGGGCGGGCCTGCTGCATACCACTTCCAAATTCCTCGAAGTGATGGGCTTAGAATCTCTTGAGGAGCTTGTCCCGCTCGCCCCGTTCATGCCCGACGTTCAAGACGCGGAGCTGCTCGAAGCGGAACTACCATAGTCACAGTGATAAGCGGATCCTTCCGCGGAATGAGGTAGAAATGGCAAAAGATCCCCACCAGGCGGACGGAATCCGCCTCCAGAAGCTGATCTCTCAAGCAGGGATCGCATCGAGACGAGCCGCCGAGGATCTGATTACGGAAGGGCGGGTCAGCGTCGACGGAAAGGTCGTTAGCAAACTCGGAACAAGAGTGGACCCGAGCAAGCAGGTGGTCCGCGTGGACGGCGAGCGAATCGCCATCGATGATACGCGGCACGTGGTGTTGGCGTTTAATAAGCCAGAGGGCATGGTTTCTACGATGAGTGACCCAGAAGGTCGACCATCGCTGGCTGACGTCCTCGTCGAATATCCCGAACGTCTTTACCACGTCGGCCGTCTTGACATAGATACGTCCGGACTTCTGCTTCTGACTAATGACGGGGAGTTGGCGAACCGTCTTACCCATCCCTCGTATGAGATTGAAAAGACGTACGTGGCCCGCGTACATGGCGAAGTGAAGCCGTATGTGCGGCGTGAACTACTGCGCGGTGTCAGACTCGAAGACGGAATAGCCAAAGCGGATAGTTTCTCTGTGAAGGACACACTGGGGGATATCAGCGCGGTAGAGATTTCTTTACATGAAGGTCGGAACCGAATCGTCCGCCGAATGATGGACGCGGTTGGTTTTCCGGTTCGGGAACTGATCCGGATCGGGTTTGGACCTATCCGGTTGGGCCGGCTAAAACCAGGGACGCTACGGCGAATCAAGGGTAAGGAACTGCAGGCCCTCTACGATTCTGTCAACCTCTAGTGGCTCTGATTCAAAGCGCTGCGAGCTCGACTACCGGTCCCGTCCTCGTCATCGGTACGGGGTTGATTGGAACCTCCATCGCCCTTGCTCTGCGTAGTAGGGGAGTGGAGGTGTGGCTTTGGGATCCGTCGCCAACTACGCTGGCGCTAGCAGGTGATATGGGCGCTGGCCAGCCGCTTTCTGAGGGGCTTGCCGGTGCGAGAGAAGAGCGGACCCACCCCACCATGGTGGTCATCGCGGCCCCACCTGACGTATCCGGAGGTATTGCAGCTGAATGCTTACGGGCGTTTCCCGATGCAACGGTGACGGATGTTGCCTCTGTCAAGGAAGCGGTGGTTTCTGACCTGAATTCTCAAGGGCTAACCTCACAGCAGCTGGCTCGTTATGTGGGTTCTCATCCCATGGCCGGACGTGCCCGATCGGGTGCGGCTCACGCCCATGGTGACCTCTTCATCGGTCGACCATGGGTGCTTGTACCGACTGAGCAGTCTGGTTCCGCAGCCGTTTCCCAAGTGAGGGACTTAGCTGTGGACGTGGGCTCAGTTCCAATGGAACTCGGCCCGGTTGAACATGACGAGGCCGTTGCCCTTGTGTCTCACGTTCCGCAGTTAGTATCGAGTCTTCTCGCATCCCGCCTAGCGTCGGCTCCGAGCGAAGCACTTGGCTTGGCTGGCCAAGGCCTGCGGGACACCACTCGGATTGCATCTTCCGACCCCGGACTATGGACAGCAATCATTGCGGGAAATGCGGATAAAGTAGCGGCCGTGCTCCACCGTTTTCGGCAAGACTTGGATGACCTGATCGCCGGTTTGGCAGGTTCTTCCATACATCTAGACGGTGGCATAGCGCCAGGCGTCGCAGGTGCCATCGCCCAGGTCATGCGCACGGGAAACCAAGGGGTGGAACAAATTCCCGGTAAGCACGGCGGCTCCACGCGCCGCTGGGGTTATGTCGAGGTACTCGTACCCGACGAACCTGGAGAATTGGGGCGCCTTTTCACTGAACTAGGTGCCATTGGTGTCAATATTGAAGATCTAGTCTTAGAACACTCGGCGGAGCAACCCGTGGGCTTGGCTCGGCTGATGATCAAGCCAGCGTCAGTAGACAGCGCCCGCATCGAACTAGAAAAACGGGGCTGGCGGGTGGCCAGTGCAGCTCTAAGGTAACCCTTAGGATGTGTGGAGGGATAGTCGTGGGCAGCAAAAAGAGCGGCAAAGAAAACACGGGCAGAGGAATCCTGATAGCCATAGATGGGCCGTCAGGATCAGGCAAGTCGACCGTGTCTCGCGAAGTTGCGATGACTTTGAACCTCAAGTTTTTAGAAACTGGCGCCATGTATCGGGCTCTAACCTGGCGTTGTCTTGAAAACCGAGTGAACTTGGACGATGTCGAGTCGATCTTAGAGTGCGCTGACCAGATGGATTTCCAATCCGTTGGGAGCGTTGATGCCCCCCGCTTTTGCGTGGACGGCCAAGATGTGACGGAAGCTTTACGCTCCGCAGCAGTAGCGGGAACGGTCTCGAAAGTGGCCGGGCACATACCGGTACGTAAGTGGATGGCTAAGGCTCAGCGCCAAGCGATGCACGACGCGCGCAAGAGTGGGGAAGGAATGATCGCAGAGGGACGTGACATTACCACCGTCGTGTGCCCCGATGCCGACGTGCGCGTCGTGCTAGTGGCGGACCCGGAAGCCAGGCTTCGACGGAGGGTCTTGGAAACCTACGGTGAGATCACTCCAGAGCTGCTGGAAAGTACTCGCGCTCTAGTGAGTGGTCGCGATGAAACTGACTCTCGTGTTTCCTCTTTTTTGCAGGCGGCCCCAGGGGTCACCACGATTGATTCTTCGGATTTGACCGTAGCCGAAGTGGTGAACCAAGTCCTCGAACTCGCAGCTATCCCGCGCGAAGCAGGTGACGAAGCGGGTGACTAATGGCTTTCGAAGATCGGGGGCGACGGCTCTTAGCGTTCTGGTGCTTGCCGCCATGGCACTCGGTTCATGTACCGTGTCCCCATCCACTGGAAACGGCAGCAATCAAGGTGATTCTGCTTCGGATCCGCAGTCGTCACTGAGTGGCCCCGCTCAATCTGCGGACCAACCCGCTCAACCAATGAGGCAGGGCGACCTCCCCTTGGTTCCGGCCGAATTCGACACCGTCCCATTCCAAGTGTGGTCGGGAACGACAGTTAACCCCCAAGATGTCACGGTCGCTGGTCGCAACGGGCCGAAAGTAGCCAGGCCAGACCAGCAATACCGCGTTCTTGGCAGCACTTCAGAGACATCCGCCGACGAGGTTTTGGCAATGACCGAAGGGGGTCGCGCTTTTGGCACCGGAACATCACCGCGAAGCTCGCGGGGGACGGTGGGTCTGATTGACACAAACGGCAACTTCACGGCCCTCGAAGAGGTAGAGGGCGTGAGTGAGCCGGTAATGCTGCCTGGATCACCACCATTCCAGTCTCTAAACGGGACTGGAGCGTCGTCGTTTGGTCAGGTCGTTGTGTGGATGTCCGTGGGCGCTGGAGGCAAACAGTGGTCACTCATGGGTTGGAATATGCAGACAGGCGTGGTTACTGAACTAGCCTCTTCAGCAGCGATGACCCTGGATTTTTCGGG
>CAYFWE010000014.1:0-16366 GCA_964346745.1 uncultured Actinomyces sp.
GGCTGGCTGCCGTCCCAGAACATTTCCTAGTGCTCTTCCAGGTAGCCGTGCGTGTCATTCATTTGGATTATGGTGACCACGCGCGCATCATCCGAAGGGCGAAAACGCCCCGAACCAGCGGTGTTTTGCTGGTGCGAGGCGCTTTCTGCGGGCCTGTTTTTCTTAGAAGTCCCAGTCCTCGTCTTCGGTGTCTTCGATTTCTCCAATTACATAGGAAGAACCAGAGCCGGAGAAGAAGTCGTGGGTTTCATTCGCGTCCGGAGCCAGTTGGGCCAAGATCGCTGGGTTCACGTCAACTGTGTCGCTGGGGAAAAGCGCGTCGAAGCCCAAGTTCATGAGGGCCTTGTTGGCGTTGTACCGCAGGAACTTCTTCACGTCCTCCGTCAAACCGACCGGATCGTAGAGGTCTTCGGTGAATCGCTCTTCATTTTCAAACAGGTCCATCAGCAGGTCCAGGGTGAAGCTGCGCAGCTCTTCTTGGCGCTCTTTGCTTGCCTTGTTAAAGGCGACCTGGAACTTATAGCCAATGTAGTAACCGTGGACTGCTTCATCCCGGATGATCAGGCGGATAATGTCAGCGGAGTTAGTTAGCTTCCCGTGCGACGCCCAGTAGAGGGAGTAGTAGAAGCCGGAGTAGAACATGAACGATTCCAGCATGACGGAAGCGATCTTTTTCTTCTCTGGATCATCAGCCACGTAGTGTGAGTTGATGATTTCCGCCTTCTTCTGTACCTGGGGGTTTTCCTTTGCCCAGCGGAAGGTTTTGTTGATGTCCTCTGTGTTCAGCAGGGTAGAGAAGATGGAGCTGTACGACTTGGCGTGCACGGACTCCATGAACGCAATATTCGTGTAGACCGCTTCTTCGTGCTGTGTAACTGCCTCGGGAATCAGGCTGACTGCCCCGACCGTGCCCTGCAGGGTGTCTAGGAGCGTCAGGTTGGTGAACACGTTGGTGAATGTGTCCTGCTCTTGGGGTGTCAGCGTCTTCCAGGAAGGCAGGTCATTCGACAACGGAATTTTTTCAGGCAGCCAGAAGTTAGCGGTGAGACGATCCCAAACTTCCAGGTCTTTATCGTCTTCAATCCGGTTCCAGTTGATCGCCTCAAAAACCCCGTGTCCATCGACGATTTCCCGACCCACACCCAGTGGAGCTGTTGGATCTTCAGGTGTCACGCGTACCCCTCGCCTCATTTGTGGCCTATATCATGCCGCATTGTTTTATGCGGCAAAACAATGCCAGCTTAGTACTCTTATCCCTCGCTTTGTTGATTGGAATGACAACAGTCCCAACTAAGGACCTAAGTTAGTACCGTCAAGACTTCCTATTGTCTTGCCAGTTCATAGAGGCCGGCAAACACGGCGGCGCCATCGGCGCGTAATCCGTCGTGCTGCATACTGTTTGTCACCCAGGTGCGCGTATTTGGCATCAAGTCGGCGGTCTGTTTGGACAGGTCAGCGGGCACGAACATGTCGTCGTCGTAAATGAGAGCCGTCTTGGGAATGTCCACCTCACGCAAGATCTCTAGATCGTATGTGCGGGGCCAGTGGGTCTGGCGTGCCAACTCTTCAACAACTGGGAGCAGCCCGGCAGTTGCTGGGTCGTCAGCGATCAGTTCGGTGAACAGGTGTTCCCCCGTCAGATACCAAGGGGAGGTTGTATCCAACGGATCCGCCTGTAAATCGAAGCCGTCAAACTCGCTGCTCAATCGTTGGGCGGCCCAGTTCGTTCCCTTTCCCGTGGTTTCCACCGTGGTTTGCCCGTAAATCGCTTCTTGCAGGACCCAATACATGGGTGCCTGGGCAGATGACACGCGGGAGGCGACCTCCGCCAAAAACTGGGGGGTAAGACGCCTGTGGCCGCGCCGGTTTTCAAAGGGACCTTCCCAAAGGTAGTGGAGCAGGTCGTAAGCGGTTTGCGCGCCGAGCGCCACGCCGACAGAACGCAGTCTGGTGGGTGTCAGGCGCTCCCCCGTTGGAAGGTATTCATCGCGTTCTTCCAGGTGGGCGGCAACTTCGCGAATCGTCTGCTGATCGTGGGGGTATCTGCTGAAGTACTCGCGGTTTCTCCGAGCAGTCAGTGGGTAGGTACGGCGATAGATCTCCTCGATCGACCCAAGCCCCGGAAGTCCGCCCGTGATAAACGACTCTTGGATGGCATCGGGGTACTGGGAAAGGTAACCCAGGGTCAGGAAGCCGCCGTAAGACTGGCCCAGTGTGGTCCACGGTTTACCGTCCCCGATCTCGGCGCGCAGCGCTTCCGCATCGGCGAGGATCTGGTTTTGTAGGAAGAGGGCGGTGAAAGCGGCTGGATCGTCCTCGTCCAAAATGAGGTTGGCCGAAAGCGGGGATGATTGGCCGGTCCCCCGTTGGTCAAGCAACACCACTTGGTAGTGGTTAAGCGCCTCCCCAATCCAACCTTCCCCGAAATTGCCGACCCGGGGGCCAGCTCCACCCGGTCCTCCTTGCAGGAACAACAGCAACGGGTGATTCTCCCCACCGGGGGCAACAATCTGTCGGGCAAATATCTCGATTGTGCGGCCTGGGAACGTCTGTCCGGTGTGGTCGAGTGGCACCGGCAGGCGGTGTTCGTGAACCTGGCAGCCGTGCTGAATATAGGAAGTGGAGCGCATGGGTCTAATTAGACAGCATCAATGCTGAGCAGCAGGACGCTGTTCAGAACAGTGTCCCCGGCTCTGCGTCTGCGTCATCAAGTAGCGCCAAGGCTTTCCACCCTAGGTCCGCGTCCATGAGAATCAGGGGTGGCTGCCCGGGCTGGGTGATGGTGACCGGCTCAATCCGGGCGCTGGCTAGGACGCGCTCCCACTGGCGGGTCGCATCGGCAGCGGAAATCGCCACGATCGGCTCGACGGACTGGGTTCGAGGAGTAGTTGCCCTGGTGTTACGCGCTTCGGTGGCTGCCCGCAGGGCCGTCCTCGACCCGATTGTTTGGGTGAAGCCGGGTCCAGTCGGCACCGATCGGGAGTCGCGGAACGCTTCGGCGGCGGCCCGTGCCCGCAGGTCGGCCGCCTCGTTCAAATCGTGGCCAGCATGGCCTTTCACCCACTCAATGTGGACATCGCGACCAACCAGTGCGCGGTCGATTCTTTCCATCAGCTCTCGGTTGAGGACGGGCTTCCCGTCAGCCTTTTTCCACCCGCGTTTTTTCCAGCCGGGCATCCACTTGGTGACCGAGTTGATGACGTACTGGGAATCGGCGAGGACGTGCAGTGGTTCATCGGCTAGTCCCGCTTCAGCCGTGTCTTCTAGAAGTTGGGCGAGGGCGGTTAGTTCCCCGACGTTATTGGTGGCTCGTTTAAAGCCGCCGGCAGCCCACGCATCGGGGGAAACGACCCACGCCCACCCAGCGGGACCGGGGTTTCCCAAAGCGGAACCATCAACTGCAGCAGTGATTGTCATGCCCTGATGATAGCCAGCCACTGCATCTAAGCAGCGAAGGACATAGGCTTCTGACATGCAGAAAAGTAATCGTCATCACCGTGGTCGCTCTGGGGGCGCCAGAACTTTCAACGATGAACCAAAGGTTGGTACCAGCGAAGAACTCCTGACCCTGTTGCGCCGTATCGACGGCTCTTCATACGGCGCCTATAAGAGGGCGATAGGGGAATGGGATTACGGGGCGTTCAAAGTGTACTTGGACCGCGTCCAATCAGACCCCTACGCACCCCCTTCCGCACTGCGCGTAGTGGCGAACCCAGCCAAGATGGGCTTGCCGGCAGAGACTGTTTCCACACCCGACCAGCAGGTTGCCACGGGTGACTTCTTGATCCGTGCCTTCAAGGCGGCGATCCGCCGGCAAGGTCGGGGCCCAATTTCGATTGTGAACACGTCCCAAGAAATATTGCAGCGCTCCGCAGCGCAAGTCACCGAGGATCGTGTGGAACTGCGGATCCAAGTGCAACTGCCCGCGCGGGGGCGAACGATCTTAGGTAAGGCAGCCGCCACCATTTTTGAGCGCCAACTGCCTGACGTCATCAATGAGACTTTTGATTTTTGGTCCCAAGACGCCACCGATTACCTGGCCGAGCTCATCCGCCACGTCCACACCTACGAAGATCACCTTGCCCTACAACAGGCATTGGAAGACAACGGGTGGGTCACCTTCGTGAATAACGGGGCCGTCCTCCCCCGAAAATCGGGGATTTCCGAGCTGCCCATGGAAGACGCGGTGCTATTTGAATCCCCGCAGTCACTAGAGGCGACCGTGAACCTCCCCCATGCGGGCGAAGTCACCGGGATGGCGATCCGGCCTGGAATCACCTTGATCGTTGGTGGGGGTTACCACGGTAAATCCACTGTCCTATCCGCGATTCAGCGGGGCGTATACGCACATATCCCAGGGGATGGACGCGAATTGGTGGCGACTTTGCCAGAAGCCATGAAGATTCGGGCGGCCGATGGGCGACCCATCACCAAAGTGGATGTTTCCCCGTTCATAAACCACCTGCCTACCGGGGCTAATACGCGGGAGTTTTCCACCCAAAATGCTTCCGGATCGACCTCTCAGGCTGCCTCAATCGTGGAATCTTTGGGGATGAACGTTCCACTACTTCTGATTGACGAAGACACGTCGGCTACCAACCTGATGATCCGGGATGAACGGATGCGGGAACTGGTGGTAGCCACGCAAGAGCCCATCACCCCGCTGATCGATCGGATCCGCGGTTTGGCCGGGGATCAGAACACTTCGAACGCCCAGCCGCACACCTCGGTCATCTTGGTGATGGGTGGGTCGGGCGCGTACCTGGATGTGGCTGATCTGGTCCTGCAAATGGATGCGTACCAGTGTGAGGACGTCACCGAGAGGGCACGCCAAGTATGCGAAGAAACGCCGCGGGAACGGACGGATATTCCAGGCTTCCCAGAACTGACGCAAAGAGCGCCACTTCGCTTGCGGGCTGCCAGTGATCGGCCTAAGACGCGTTCCACAGGGTTGGACAAGATTAGTTTGGACCGCCAAGACATTGACGTATCCGACGTAGAGCAGATCGTGGACCCTGGCCAAACCGAGGCGATCGCTTGGGCCGTGCGCGGTGTATTAGAGAATATGGCGGATGCTACAGCCCCGCTTCCTCAATTACTGGGCGAACTGAACGCGCGCCTGGATGCTCACGGGCTGGATGCGTTGACCAAGTTTGGAGCGCGCAGGTATCCGGCGTTTATGGCCCGACCGCGCATGGTGGATGTAGCGGCGGCAATAAACCGGTACAGAGAGCTAAAGATTTCCAGCGTTTGAGGCTTTTCGGCCTAAAACTAGCCTTTGGACCGAAAAGTGCACTAACGTCATTCCACACGCACTGATGCGTCCAAAACGGTTTTGGGTTTGCGTCTAGCGTCAGTATCCCTACCAAGCAATGGAGGTTGTGGTGGATCCTTTGTTCATCTTTGGCTGGATCGGGCCGATCCTGGTCGTCATCTCGCTGGCCCTGCCCAGCCCAATGTGGTTCCGCATTGTGAACCTGACGGGGTCCACTATCGCTGCTATCGCCGCGGCAATAGACCAGTACTGGCCCTTCGTGTTTATGAATGGCACGATCGCACTGATCAACATCTTCTGGATTTGGAAGCTAACCCAGAAGGATAAGGATTCGGCCCCATCGGTTACTGTTCTGACCACTGTTGGGCGGGACATTAGTGCCGCGGGAATGTGGGGGGTGGACACCCAGAACGCTGCCTCTCGAGCGTTAAAGTCTGACCCGAACGCCCAGCTAGCGATGCTGATCCACGACAAAGAGGCTATTGCGTTGGCCGTCATCGCCCCACAAGGCAAGAAACACGCGCAGCAAGTGCTCTGGTCTACCCCAGAAAATGGGAAAGTGGCCAAAGAGCTGCGCCAGTTGGCGGCCGCGGCCTAGTTTTTCTCCTGCTTGTCCCTGGCCTGCGGGTCAGAGACGAGCAGGGAAAAGAGATCCCAACCCACTTTTCGTTCGACAATGAACACCAGGTAGGGACGATCAGCAACGAAAGTAGCCTCAACTTCATCGAGTAACGCTCCGCTCGTGACACTGACCCCAGCCTCGGTGGTGGCGGCGGCTAACGTTCCGTCCTCATCCATGATGATGCGACCCTGTTGAATAATCTGGTCTACAGCTAAGTTCCTGTCGTCGGATATGTTCTGCAAGCCCGGTGGGTCAGGTACAAAAATAGCGGTTAAACCTGCCCTTTGTACCGGTGCAGACAGATCCACGCTCGAGTTCAGGTCAATCTTGGGGATCGAGATTTGCACAGAAGTGGGCGTCAATGCATTTTCCAGAGCCGCGATTTCTTCCATGCTGGTTGCCGTGGGAAAGACATCTGGGGGCGGAAGAACAAGTCGCGCTGCTAGCTCGCCCTCCGCATAGGGCAGCTCAACCATCTGCCAACCATCAACCTCGCTATAAGACGCCGCCTTTTGGCCGTGTAGGGCGTCAACTTCGATTTCGCGACCGTCGGCCGTTGTGAAGAGCATTGGCGAGGTCGCCGATTTTTCGAATGGGTCTTCCCATCGCGCGGCAAAAAGCACGGCGTTCTGTAGGACTAAACGCAAGTCAGGACTGGGTTCGATAGCCGACTTCTGGATCAGGCCGCCCGTGTTTTCTCTTATCCATTGATCAAGCGCCGTGTAACCGGAGTCAGAAGCAAAATCAGCCTCCAACACACCCGCATCAAACCAAGCCTGCAGCGATTCCAAGTAGCCGGGCTTCGGTGTTATCCGACTATCTATGACAACTTGGTTGGCAATATGCAGCTGCGAACTGTCTGGAAGGGTTTCAGCGTCGAAGGTTTCCGGATCAAATTCGTAAGGGGTGAGTGTCCCGAGCAGAGCGTTCACAGCTTCATCACGCTTGAGGTCGCTTGCACCCAAGACCATGCTGAACTGGTCTTCAGCCTCTCCTGTCGACTGCGTGCCGAGCATTGCTAGAGAAATAACCGTGGAAGCCGGTGAAGTGAGTATCGTGTCCCGCGGATTCGCGGCCAGAGTTTCCAACCCGAGACGGCGCGTCGCCCTGATAACCGGAATTACTTCTTCAGCGTCCAAGATATTCACGTGCCCCGATGGTGATTGGGAATCGTCTTCGTCGGTGACAGTCGGTGAAGACGAGGGAGGCTGTTCCAACTGCGGTGGGGGAGTCCCAGCGGTGCAGGCAGAGGTTAGAAGCGTTAAGGCCGCAAGTGCGACCAAATGCCGAACCTTCACACCACACACTGACTTTGCTAAGTAGACCAGACCGTCTTATTTGGTAACCAGCCTAACTCTTTGGTCGCTACTTAAAACGCAGATGACCGCCAGTTGAGCGCATATTTAAGCTCACTGACGGCCATCTTGCATCACGTTAGAGCATGCAGGAAACGCATCCCTCGATCTCTGTTCCTTCTAGAGCCTGTTGGCGAATCCGGACGTAGTACAGCGTCTTGATGCCCTTACGCCAAGCGTAAATGTAGGAACGATTCAGTTCCCGAGTGCTCACCGTGTCTGGGTAGAACAAAGTCAGCGATAGCCCCTGGTCGACATGTGGCGTGGCGGCCGCATAAGTGTCGATGATCTTCTGTGGGCCAATCTCATACGCGTCGTCGTAGAACTCTAGGTTGTCGTTCGTCATGTATGGCGCGGGGTAGTAGACCCGCCCGATCTTGCCCTCTTTGCGAATCTCCACCTTCGCGGTGATCGGATGAATCGAAGAGGTCGAGTGGTTGATGTAAGAAATCGAACCGGTGGGTGGGATTGCCTGCAAGTTCTGGTTGTACATTCCGTATTGAGACACTTGCTTAGCCAGCTCTTCCCAGTCTTCCGGGGTGGGAATGTGGGCGGTGGACTTCGCAAAGAGTTCCTTTACGACGTCGTGTTTGGGCATCCAGTCGCCCTCGATGTACTTCTTAAAGTACTCACCTGAGGCATATTTTGATTCCGGGAAACCCTCAAAGCTTTCTTGGCGTTCTCTAGCGATCTTGTTCGACGCCTTGATCGCCTCATATGCGATGGTCATGAAGTACGTGGAAACGAACTCTAGCGCCTCTGGGCTGCCGTAATGAATGCCTTCTCTAGCCAAGTAGCCGTGCAGGTTCATCGCCCCTAGCCCGACTGCATGGCTACGCGCATTCCCAGCGGCCACTGACGGGACCGACTCAATGTCCGTCAAATCAGAAACTGCCGTCAAAGCGCGGATCGCATATTCAACGGTTGCAGAGAAGTCTTCAGAATCCATTGCCTTGGCAATGTTCAAGGATCCTAGGTTGCAGGAAATGTCCTTACCGACGTGCTTGTACGACAGGTCTGGGTAGTATTCCGAGGGCGTAGAAACCTGCAGGATTTCCGAGCACAGGTTAGACATCGAAATGCGTCCCTCGATCGGGTTTTCACGGTTCGCCGTATCTTCAAACAAGATGTAGGGGTAGCCCGACTCGAATTGGATTTCCGCAATCGTCTGGAAGAAACGACGCGCACTGATCTTCTTTTTCTTGATCCGTGAGTCAGCGACCATCTCCCAGTACAGGTCGGTCACCGATATGTCAGAGAAGGGTTTTCCGTAAACCCGTTCCACATCGTAGGGACTGAACAAATACATGTCCTTGTTGTCCCTGGCCAGGTGGAAGGTGATGTCTGGAATCACGACTCCCAGTGAAAGGGTCTTAATCCGGATTTTTTCATCGGCGTTTTCCCGCTTCGTATCAAGGAAAGACATGATGTCGGGGTGGTGTGCGTTCAAGTAAACGGCACCCGCACCTTGACGCGCCCCCAGCTGGTTCGCGTAGCTAAAGGAGTCTTCCAATAGCTTCATAACCGGCACCACGCCTGACGACTGGTTTTCAATCCGTTTGATCGGCGCGCCTGCTTCACGCAGATTGGTCAGGGCGAGGGCGACCCCACCGCCCCGTTTCGACAGCTGCAGTGCACCATTGATTGCGCGTGCGATCGATTCCATATTGTCTTCGATACGCAACAGGAAGCAAGAAACCAGTTCCCCGCGTGCTTTCTTACCGGCGTTTAGGAAGGTCGGTGTCGCCGGCTGGAAACGTCCGGACAGCATCTCGTCAACCAGGTGACGTGCCATGTCGATATCGCCTCTAGACAGGTAGAGAGCGACTAGACAAACGCGGTCTTCGAAGCGCTCCAAGTAGCGCTTTCCGTCGAACGTCTTGAGGGTATAGGAGGTGTAGTACTTGAAGGCACCCAGGAAGGTAGGGAAACGGAACTTCCACGCGTATGCCTGCTGGAAGAGTTTCTTAATATCCTCGAATGAATACTGGTCAAGGACCTCTTTTTCGTAGTAGCCCTCTTCGACTAGGTAGTCGAGTTTTTCTTTCAGGTTGTGGAAGAAGACCGTGTTCTGATTGACGTGGTTCAGGAAGTATTGACGCGCTGCGTTTCGGTCAGCGTGGAACTGAATCTTCCCGTCCTTGTCATACAGGTTTAGCTGGGCATTGAGCGCGTGATAGTCACGGTCGGGGGTCAACGCTGGCTCTGGGCCGGTGTCTGTTAGATGGTCCGCCAAAACTTCCTCAGTCCTTCTTGAACTCTTGTAACGTCTTCATTTGTTCCCAGTAGCTCAAACCTATACAGGTGGGGAACCTGGAGCTTTTGGGCGATGATGTCGCCTGCTTTACAGTATGCGACGCCAAAGTTTGTATTACCGCCTGAGATCACCCCTCGACATAGGCCACGATTTTTCTCTTCATTGAGAAATTTGATCACTTGTTTTGGCACCGCTCCCCGTGCTCTACCTCCGCCGTAGGTCGGCACCACTAAGACATACTCTTGGGTTACGTCAATTGGTTCATCTCGTGGTCGCAAGGGGATCCGTTGCGCACTTACATCGAGGCGCTCAACGAACCGCTTGGTGTTTTCTGTCGCGGATGAGAAGTAGACGATATGGGGGGAGTCCGCCGTTGTTGTCTGACTGTCTACTTCCGGTGCAGTGCTGGCGTCTTGGGACCTGTTCATCCCGAATCCCGTTTACTACTAGACAGCGGCAGCCTGCAGAGCTGCAACTACCGCAGAAATACGGTCGGGACGGAAACCCGACCAGTGTTCGTCCCCCACGATCACTACCGGCGCCTGGTTGTACCCCAAGCCGATGATGTACTGGAGCGCTTCCTGATCCATTGAAACATCGATCACGCGATAGGTCACGCCATGCCGGTCAAGGAGTCGGTACGTCGCATCACACTGTACGCAGCGGGGCTTCGAGTAGACGGTAATGCTCATATTCCAATCCTCCTGTAAAGGGTACGAATACCCCGGTAGCTAAAAACTCTAGCCGACTTGCGATAGTCAAATCACACGGTTGTTATTCACCGGCTACGACCCGGTGTTGCACTCCCCCAGCGTACACCTTCTCGGCACCGTCGTCACTACACCTTGTGGTGCCTTGACACTTTTACCCCTATATGTCGTGGCTGAAGCCACTTCTTTCCTGTGCATGAAACATCATTGTCTGTGGATAACTTGGGGAAAGAAGCTTGGTTGAAGCGACGAAATCGGCGCCATCATCGGGTCTTCTGCTTGCACAGCTTGTGCATTGATTTCCTGTGGAGAACTCTGATGCTGTGGACGGATGCCAGCGGAACGAAGTTCGCGCTTCGGCGTGTCGCATCAGCACTCCACAACATTGACAGCGAGGCCACCTATCGAAGTTTCTTTGTACTTCGTGTGCATGTCCGCTCCAGTTTGGCGCATGGTTTCAACCGCGACGTCTAGGGATACTTGGTGTCGACCGTCCCCATATAGAGCCATTCGCGCAGCCGAGAGTGCCTTGACAGCACCGACGGCATTTCGTTCGATACAGGGAATCTGCACCAAGCCTCCGACCGGGTCACAAGTCAGACCCAATGAGTGCTCCATGGCAATCTCGGCCGCGTTTTCTACCTGTAGGACGGACCCGCCTAACGCCTGCGTCAGTCCGGCTGCTGCCATTGCTGAAGCAGACCCAACTTCGCCTTGACAGCCGACCTCAGCGCCGGCGATAGAAGCGTTAACTTTGATGATGGAACCCACTGCAGAGGCGGCCAATAAGAAATCTCTCACTAGCAAGTGCGTTTGCGGCAACAGCGACATCACCTGCTCTAGATCCCAGAGGCAGGCCATTTCAGCCAACTTTTCCAGCCCACCAACTTCTTCGGCGGCTTTGGTCAAAAGCAGGTGGCCAAGGACGGCCGGAATAATGCCAGCAGCACCATTTGTGGGTGCGGTAACGACCCTGTGCCCGGCTGCGTTCTCTTCGTTTACAGCCAACGCAAAAAGAGTCACCCAGTCTAAGAGCGCCAAAGGATCGTTGAGGGTCGTCTGCAGGCGTTCCCGAAGAGGCACAGCACGACGAGGTACACCCAACCCTCCTGGCAGAACGCCTTCCGTTTCGCATCCTTGTTTCACGCAGTCAAACATGGCGGCCACAACCGAATCTAGATGACTGTTCAGAGAGTCATCTCCGTCGTGGGTGCGTTCGTTGATGCGGACAAGCTCAGCGACAGTAAGGCCGGTTTCTTCACAGAGGGTGAGCAGTTCGTCACCCGAAGAGAACGGAAGGGGAACCTGAGCGGTTTCGGTCTTATCAGATTCATCGATGCTGTTCGGGGCCTGGTCGAGTTCATTTTGGACGAGGACGAATCCCCCGCCTGTAGAAAAGTACGTTCGGCTCAGGGTGGCGGGTTCAGTCCGTCCCGAGACTGGACCCCAAGCTTGAATCACAAGCGAGTTGGGGTGAAACGCGTCTACTTGTTGTGGTTTAAAAAGGAGGTCAGTAGGCAGATTGAAACGAACCGAGGACCCGCTCGCTAGTGGAAGGGTTCCGCTGCTGGCCAGTTTGGGGATCAGTAGATCGACCTCATCAGCAGTTACGGTGGCTGGTTGCGCGCCCCCCAGTCCCAGTAGAACGGCTCGGTTGGTGCCGTGGCCTATGCCGGTTGCCGCCAGGGAACCTTGCAGCGTCACTTGAATGCGGGATGGCTGCAGTCCGGATGACGCCAGCAGGTCGGCGAAATGTGCACCCGCCCTCATCGGTCCGACCGTATGGGAAGAGGATGGGCCGATCCCCACCGTAAACATTTCGTACACGCTCGGCAGACTGGATGATGACATCGACATAGGGACATTGTGACGCAGCTGTCGCTTGGGAGGAAGGTGGCCGTATCCTGTTGTCATGACCCCACGATCTGAAGTAGATACAGACCTTGAAGTAGATACTGGCCTAAATGTCGAGTCCTTTAGCTTGGACCACCGCAAAGTGGCTGCCCCCTATGTTCGGGTGGCAGACCGCCAGACCTTACCCGGTGGAGATGTGCTTATAAAGTACGACGTGCGTTTCACCCAGCCGAACGTGTCCCATTTAGAAATGGATGCGATCCATTCGATCGAGCACATGACCGCCCACCACATGCGCAACCACACGGATGCATTGATCGACTTCTCCCCCATGGGTTGCCAAACTGGCTTTTATGCCCTCACAAACGGCCTAGAATACGATGATTTCATCGAGATTTTGAAAGCCACGATGCTCGATTTACTCGCTGCTGACCAAGTTCCAGCGGCGAACGAAATTCAATGCGGCTGGGGCGCAAACCATTCGCTTGAAGGCGCACACAGAGCTGTTAAAGACTTCCTCGCTGACGCTGATACTTGGCATATCGTCAACCAGGACGATCTTGAGAGCGGGGTTTAATCATGGGTGACCATCCTTATGGTCCTATTGTTATCGCGTGCGCAATGGCTGAAGAAGCCGCTCCTTTCATAGAAGCATTGCGTGACGACAGCACGGTCGAACCGCCAACACTGCCGGCTGATTTCCAAGGCCCGCTCAGCTTCCGCGCTGGCGAACTTGACTCAAAGCCGGTGATCGTGGCGACCACGGGAATCGGGATGACGAACGCTGCTTTAGCGGCAACCCTGACCCTCTTGCAGACACCAGCTCGATTCGTCATATTTGCCGGCACCACTGGCGGTTTGGGGGTCAATGTTCAACTTGGGGACGTCATTGTTGGGCGCTCCGCCCTCTACCACGATGCTGACGCAAGTGCTTTTGGCTATGAACCTGGCCAGATCCCCCAAATGCCCACTCAGTATTGGGCCGACCCCAATTTGGCAGCCACCGCGGAAGCTTCCCTGCGCGCGGCCAGACTGCCATTTCATGGGGGAGGTATCTCTGCTAGCGACTCTTTTGTGACAGCGGAAAACGCGCAAGAGATGCGCGCAAAGTTCCCCAATGTGTTGGGAGTAGACATGGAAACAGCGGCTGCTGCCCAAGTGTGTTGGTCCTTCCAAACACCATGGGTTTCGCTCCGCGCGGTTTCTGATCTTTGTTCCGCTGATTCCGGCGAAGCTTTTACCCAGAACGCAGCGTCCGCGATCACTCGTAGTTATGAAGCGGTTTCGGCACTCCTTCGAACCAACAGCTGAGACACCAGGCGATAGTAGGCGCGAACGCCTCAGACTACAGGCGTGAATAGCTCAGCCTCTAAGACGTTCGTCGCTCCCCGTCGTGCTCTACTGTCTGTCGCGAACAAGGAAGCCCTAGGGGGACTTGTCCGTGCATTCGTACGCAACGGCGTAGAGTTGGTTGCCACTGGTTCGACTGCGGAATACGTGCGAAGTCAGGGCTTCCCTGTTCAGGAAGTAAGCGAGGTGACTGGGTTTCCAGAACTGTTGGGTGGCCGAGTGAAAACCCTTCACCCACGCATCCACGCGGGGATACTCGCCCGCGGTGACTCTGACTCTTTGGAAACACTTTCTCGCCATGAGATTGATGCGATCGATGTTGTGGTCGTGAATCTATATCCGTTCACCCAGAGCGTCCTCTCTGGAGCATCCACGCAGGACTGTGTGGAGCAAATAGACATAGGTGGGCCAACCCTGATTCGGGCAGCCGCCAAGAACTACGAGCGTGTCTGCACATTGACCAGCCCCCGGCAATACCAGGACTTCATAGAAGCTTTGGATCGAGGGGGAACAAGCCTGGATGAACGGCGCGAATGGGCGACACGCGCCTTTCAGTTGGTCGCAGAATACGACATTGAGATTGCTAGCTGGATGACTTTTGGGGCCACTTCGCTGGACCGAGTCCCAGAGGAAGTCGGGGCGCAGCCACCAGATTGGTTTGCCGGCGCGTACCGCCGTACCGAACCGTTGCGTTATGGCGAAAACCCCCACCAACAGGGCGCTCGCTACGCTCTAGAGACCACAGCTGCAAGCGGAGCCACCGGCTTGGCTGGCGCCGCTCTTCTCGGTGGGAAGCCCCTGTCCTATAACAATTTGCAGGACGCCCAAGCGGCTTGGAACGCAGTGGGTGACTTCCCAAATCAGACGGCTGCCGCGATCATAAAACACACCAACCCCTGCGGGCTGGCTGTCGCAGAAACCAGCGCGCAAGCATATGCGAGGGCGCTGGCATGCGATCCGAAATCAGCTTTTGGGGGCGTGGTAGCCATCAACGCCCCTGTGGGTGCGGCAACAGCACAGCTAATAACTCAAATCTTTATCGAAGTCGTTATCGCCCCGGATTTCAGCCTGGAAGCAAAACAGATACTTCGGTCAAAGAAAAACCTGCGCATCCTGCAAATCGAGCCCGTCCGCCAACAGTGGGCAATGAAACCCATTGACGGAGGCTCCCTGCTCCAAAGTGTGGACCGCCCCGCTTTGGAGGACGAACCTGCCCAGTGGGACCTAGTTGCAGGTCCCAGTGCACCCAAAGACACTCTGGCCGACTTGGAATTCGCCTGGAGAGCCTGCCAGTACGCCAAATCCAATGCCATCGTCCTCGCCAAGAATCAGGCAACGGTAGGCATCGGGATGGGACAGGTAAACCGCGTTGACGCTGCACAACTAGCAATCGAACGAGCAAATACACTTGCCGACGGTGAGCAGAGAAGCCGAGGTGCAGTGGCAGCCTCTGACGCTTTCTTTCCTTTTTCAGACGGGCTACAGCTTCTCGCCCGCGCGGGCGTGACCGCAGTGGTTGCGCCAGGGGGTTCCCGCAATGATGGGGCTGTAATAGAGGCTGCCGAGGACGCTGGCATTACCCTTTATTTCACCAAGCGTCGCCACTTTTCTCACTAGTCGGCGGATGTTATCTCCGGTTGACGAAGCGCCCCGGCAATCAGGAAAGCGACCGGGAGAACCGCTGCGACGGACATGAGCGCCCAGAGGACGTTCAGGTGTTGTCCGAGGAATCCCACCAGTGGCGGGCCAGTCAAGAACGCCACGTAACCGATGGTTGCGATCACGCTGACACGGATCGGTGCGTTCCGTTGATCGTCTCCCCCAGCGGACATGCCAACTGGGAACCCAAGTGAAGCTCCGAAACCCCAAAGTGCAATCCCACCAAAAGCCGCCACTGGGTTCCCAGAAAACACGAAGATGAGCACGCCGATCAGGGCAATCAGCGCTTGTACTCGCAACACCATGACCCGCCCAAATCGGTCGAGAAGAGCGGTGCCGAACCAACGTGACAGCGTCATGGTGGTCAAGAAGGTTGCTAGGCCCAAAGTGCCAATAGCCACGGTGGTGTCGTAATCTTCTACCAGTGCAACCCCAACCCAGTCGATAGCCGTCCCTTCGGTAAATGCGAAGATCATTACCGACAGGCCGACCAGCAAGGTTCGCGGTTCGCGCCACGCCTGGCCCAGAGTGATATTGGGGTCGCCCAACGCAGCCGGAGCCGCAACTTCATCAGCGGGATCTACAAATGTGTCGGTCGGTTCGTCCTCGGACAAAACGGTGGCCGCTGAATCACCAGCGGTTAGAAAGTCACTCACCTTCAATGCGACGACCACGGCTGTCAAAATCCCCACCAGCACCAAGTTGACCGCAATGCCAAACCCCAGCTGGATTAACAGGGCACCAAGTAGGGCGCCGGCGACTGTACCGACGGAAAACCCAGCGTGAAATCTGGGCATGATGGCGCGACCAATTCGGTATTCCACGGACGTTCCCTGGACATTCATGGCGACATCCTAGGAACCGATTCCGAAACCAAAGCCATACAGCCCGATGACCACCGGAATAGGGCCAGCCGCATACCCCAGCCCCACGACGCTCAAAGACACCCCAGCCAAGAGCGCCCCGTACCGCACCACTGTCTGTTCGCCGAACCGTTTGATCATCAAGCCGGCAACTGGCAAAGCACTAACGGACCCCACGGCCATGGCCAAGAGGACTAGCCCCCAGGCTGCCGGGTCCATGCCGAGGGCGATCTTGAGCTGCGGAATACGCGCTGCCCAAGTGGACGTCAAGATGCCCGCACCGATAAACGCGATGAACGTGGCTACCAGGGCTCTGGACGCTGCTGGGTCCGCCGGTTGCTTCTTACCGGCCGATGGGGAAGGTGACTGTGAAGATGTCATTAGACCAGCCTAAGCCCGTATCTGGACCCGCCCCCATGTC
>CAYFWE010000014.1:16466-34596 GCA_964346745.1 uncultured Actinomyces sp.
GTCATTCCACGCGCGACCGAATGTAGAGGGATTTCCACGTGGGCGTCTTCCCACTCGACTAGAGACGGGTCTGCCAAGGCCGCGACGGTGAGGGGGTCATGTAAGTGGAACTTCCCGTGAGTGGCAGAGCGCGGGTAGCGTTTGCGTAGGACCTCAATCCATTCGAGGCCGCACTGCCCGGCGTAGCGCCCGAACGGGCTGTGCGAATGGGATAGTTCCGCTGCTTGCGCTTGACTCATCGTCACCTGATAGGTCACATCGAGTCCCACCATATTGGGAAACAGACCGGAAGAAAGGACGATCTGTGCTGCTTCCGGGTCAGCCCAGATGTTGAATTCGCCGGGGACTGAGTTATTCCACTGGCTTCCAGAAAAGTAGCCGCCCATAATCCATGTCGAAGCAATCTTGGTGGGCAACGCTGGGTCAAGTTGAAGGGCGACCGCCAAATTCGTCAAAGGTCCGATGGTGACCACCGACAGCTCCCCTGGGTGATGGTTGATGTGTTCCACAATGGCTTGCGCTGCGGGGATCCGCGCTTCCCGGACTTTCTCGGTAAATCTGAGCGCAACATCTCCGGCGGCACATTCTCGAGGGCGTCGTGGATCCATTAGTGGTCCACTGGCGCCTGCGTAAAGGGGAGGGTTACTTCCAAGCTTGTTGAGCAGCTGAGCGGTCAAGTAGGTGGCGCTATTTACATCAGTGTTCCCGTCGACCGTAGTAATCGCATCAATCTGTATTTTTGGTTCCGCGACCGCAAGCGCCACTGCAAAGCCGTCATCTATATCCGATCCCGGCGCACCCATAGCTAGGTCTGTGTCGAGGATTATTCGGTGCATGGCTACTTTCCTGACTTGACTGGTCGATGGGCTTCTGACGGTGGGGGTTGCGCTCCGATGAACTGAACGGCTTCCGCACCGGCCTGATTTCCGGTTAGGACCGCTTCCCACAGGGTCGCTCCCGAGGCAAGCGCCGCGGAAAGGGCCCCGACAAAGGCGTCCCCGGCGCCTGTCGTATCAACGACCTCGACTGGAACGGGCGCTGCATGGCGCACTTGTGGGCCACCATCGTGCCAAGCAACAACAGCCCCATCGCTGCCCAGCGTTATCACCACGGAGCGCGCGGCCTCTAAGAGCTGCCCGGCCAGATCCATTGCCTGTTCGACGTTGCCTACATCGCTGCGAGTTAGTTGGCGGGCTTCTGTCTCGTTCAGGACGAGGGGATCACAAATAGCCAGGTCAACCGGGGACAAGTCGCAGTAGGGCGCCAGGTTGAGGATAATCCGCCCACCGAGTTCATCTGTGGCGCGCATGCCGCCTGCAACAACCTCGATCGGCAGTTCGCATTGGAAGAGAGTAACTAGGTTGGGGCGGACCAATCCGTCGAGAGCCCTGTGGAGTGACCAAGTGGTGATCGTCGCATTCGCTTCAGGCAGCACTAAAATCGAGTTTTGCCCGTCCTCGGTCAGCATTACGGTTGCCGAGCCTGAAGGAGCGTCGGGCGCTCCAATGTCTTTTACTCGGATTCCAAACTGTGTCAGGTATTCCGTCAAGTATTCCCTCTGATTGCCGAGGGCGGTAACGAAGGTTGTCTGGGCACCGGCACGTTGAGCCGCCAGTGCTTGGTTGGCGCCTTTTCCTCCCACACCGCGGGCGACAACGCGACCGGTGACGGTTTCGCCGGATCGTGGCTGATGGTGTACGCGCACCGTGGTGTCTAAATTGGTGGATCCCACCACGACGAGCTTGGCGTTAGGCATTGGTCCCCTCTTGTAGCCGAAGTGTGCGGCTGGCAAGTTCTGTTATTTCGACGCCATCAAAGCCGCGCACAGCGCTTTCTATTCTGCCCTGTAGCGGGACGGCATCGTAGATCCCGCAATCTCCCGAACGGTTCTTTCCCCGTCGGGAGCCGGAGGGGTTTTGCCGTTAACGTTTGGCGGTCACGTCCGTGGAACAGGAAGAACGTGACCTTGAGAACAGTATGCAACTCGTGTTGAGCACAATTCAACTCGCGTTGCTGTTGTGAGGATCTCGCTACGCGTTTAGGAGGGGAGCCAATCTCTGACTTAATTGGCAGACTGACTTCTCGGACAAGATACGTAATCTGTACTTACATGCATCAGACACATGCATTGCAGGGAAGGACCGTGATGACTGCGACCAGAGCGGACGTAGCCAAACTAGCTGGGGTTTCCCCGTCCGTGGTTAGTTACGTGACCTCTCCGGGAACACGGCCGGTCGCGCCGGCCACGCGAGAACGTGTCCTAGCAGCCATCGAAGAGCTGGGTTATCGTCCAAACCTCATTGCTCAAGCTCTGAGAGCGGGACCGACACGCTCGGTGGGTCTCATCATCCCTGACCACTCAAATCTATTTTTTGGGGAATTGGCCCAAGAAATCGGCAACCTCCTCTTTGAAAGAGGGATCGTTATGTCGATCGGATCTACCGAAGAGGACGAAGACCGCGAACAGCGTTACCTCCAATCCTTTGTTGATCGCCGCGTAGATGGTCTGATTTGCGTTGTTCCGGTGAACGACGGCAACCTCAGCGACATCATGGGAGAGACCCCCGTCGTCCTCATGGATAGGGTCCCAAAAGACCAATCACTACCAACCGTGCGCACAGATCACAATCAGGGTGCGAGGATGGGCGTAGAGCACCTTATTTCTTTAGGTCACACGTGCGTGGGCATGATTGCAGGACCGGAGCATCTCTCTGTCTCCGACGAGCGACGCTCTGGATGGAAGCAAGCACTAGAAGCGGCCGGCATAACCCCTGAAGAAAACCAGGTTGCACGTGCGCCCTTCACGCGTGCTGGTGGGTATGAGGCTGCCCGGAAACTCCTTTCCAACCAGCACTGCACGGCACTGCTGGCTAGTTCAGACACGCAGGCCATTGGCGCTTTGAAGTACGCGGCTGATGCTGGACTGCGAGTCCCAGAAGACGTTTCCATAGTCACCATTGATGGAACCGACCTTGCTAAGTACTCCGTTCCTGAACTGACGCGCATCACCCAGCCCACTGCAGATTTGGCAAAAGCAGCTGTTGAGACGCTGATGGCCAAGATGGAATGTGCTCAGAGTGGAGATGGCGGGGAGGTCCCCGTTCCAGAACCGTTCGAACCACGCCTAGAAATCGGCGCATCAACCGCACCAAGCAATCCCCGCGCATAGAACGCATAGAAAAGGCATTGTTCCACTGGCTGGGCCGCCGGTATCCCCACACTGCATCCACAGGACATAGAAAAGGCTGGACATCAACGATGCCCAGCCTGAACTTCCTACTAAGAGTGCGCGAGGGGGGAGTTGAACCCCCATGCCCTCACGGGCACACGGACCTGAACCGTGCGCGTCTGCCTATTCCGCCACTCGCGCTCACATCACCTAAAGGCGACTACGCAACTATACAGAACCCGCCCCTACATCCGTCAAACTGCGCACTGATTCAACAGTTGAATACACCACAATCGGTAGCATTTGCCGCCATTCGAATTGAAACTGAGTGATTCTGACCCCAAGAGCGCGGTTCGTTGCTACCCATTTGTGGCGCCAACTAGGATGTAATAATCGAATGAGGGCGACCTGCGCCCTTGACTATCTTGAGGATGCACTGTGAGGATTTTTGACCGCTTCGAGAATGCAGTCGAAAAAGGCGTCAACAACGTCTTTTCGAAGGTGTTCCGCTCGGGGTTGAAGCCGGTGGACATCTCCTCCGCGCTACAGCGAGTCATTGATGATCAGCTGGAACAGCCAGATGGGATCGATCCCAAAGACGCCAACCCAGTCGCACCTAACGTTTTCCTAGTTCGCGTCAGCCCTTCGGACTTGCAAACCCTTGAAGCAGAAGGTTTGGAAGCGATTACCGAACAGCTTGAACGCGGAGCCACCCAGTATGCCGCAGACCAGAACTATGTGCTTGCCGGTCCCGTATCGGTTAGCTTCGTGGGGGTAGAGGGCGAATCGCCAGGAATGCTAGAGATCGTGGCTGAAGTTCGCCGCGGATCAGTGGCACCCGCGACGGGGGCTGCCCCTACCCCAAGCCACCCGATTATTGATGTCGATGGTGAAAAATGGCTGCTTACCGAAGAAGTCACCGTACTGGGCCGCTCGTCCTCAGCCGACATACAGGTTGACGATTCTGGGGTGTCTCGGCAGCACGTTGAGTTCCGCGTGACCCCCCAGGGCGTCATTTTGACCGACTTGGGTTCCACGAATGGAACGTTTGTCGAGGGACATAGGATTGAAGCAGCGACTCTGCTAGATGGGAATCAGATAACAATCGGCCGCACTCGCATCCTTTTCTGGACTCATCCGGAAGATTAGCGAATATGACGACTGACCTCGCCTTCACCGTCTTCCGGATAGGTTTCTTAGCTCTGCTTTGGATCATGGTCTTGGGCGTCGTGGCAACTTTACGTAGTGATATCTACGGCACTGTCGTGACCCCTCGCGGCAGCGGAAGAGGAACGGCGAAGGACAAGAAGGACTCTAAACGAGCACGTAAAGCCATGTTTGGTCGCCGGCCAACCAAGGTGATGATCACCGGCGGACCACTCACTGGCACACTGTTACCGCTCGGAACTGCAGCAATCAGCATCGGGCGCTCCCCGGGGGCGACTCTCGTCCTAGAAGACCCATACGTGTCCACTAGGCACGCTGAACTGCGTGAGATTGACGGTGAGTGGACCTTGGTTGACCTCGGATCAACCAACGGAACGTTTGTCGACGACGAGAGAATCAGCGAACCTCAAGTGCTCACTATCGGAACGCCGGCGCGGATCGGACAAACCACGTTTGAACTGGTGAGTTAATGGCCCTCGAGTTCGTTTTCGCCGCCCGCAGCGACGTAGGTCTGCTGCGTAACAACAACCAGGACTCGGCTTACGCGGGTCCGCGCCTACTCGTTCTAGCTGACGGCATGGGGGGTGCAGCTGGCGGGGATATCGCTTCGTCAGTGGTCGTTGGTCACCTGGCGCCACTAGATGATGCATCTGGCCCCGCCAACCGTTTGCTAGAGGACATGACCACCGCATTGCAAAGCGCTCATGACGAACTGGTTGAGCGGTCAGCAAACGACCGTAAGCTGCGCGGTTTGGGCACCACTTGCACCGCAATCCTGCGTTCCGGCAACAAGCTGGCGATGACTCATATCGGTGATTCGCGTGCGTATCTGTTGCGTGATGGGAAACTTACCCGGGTTACAAATGACCATTCATTCGTTCAATATCTGATCGACACCGGTCAAATCTCTGAGGAAGATGCAGAGACTCACCCAAAACGAAACTACATTCTCCGAGTTCTTGGTGACAGTCCCGGCCCGGTAGAAGTTGACGAAACGGTTCGAGAAGCCGTGGTTGATGACCGGTGGCTGCTTTGTTCCGACGGTTTATCCGGAGTCGTATCTGAAGACACGCTTCGAGAGGTCCTGATTGAATATCCCGACCCAGGCGACTGCTGTGACAAGCTCGTTGAGCTAGCGCTGCTGGGAGGGGGTCCGGACAACATCACTTGCATCGTGGCGGACGTTTCGGATGACACTCGTGGCTCAGCCCAGCAACCGGTGATCGTCGGCGCGGCTGCCATAGACAGGAACGCTCCTTCCAAAGGCACCGGTGGGGCTGCCGGCCGTGCAGCGGCTCTAACATCTCAGTCAACTGCCGACGAGGTCGAAAATAAGAATGAGGACGAGGACGGACCGGAAAAGACGCCTCGCCGCCGCCTACCCTGGATTCTCGCCGCCCTGCTATTGGGAGTGTTCGGCGTGCTCGCTGCCGGAACTGCCTTTGCATGGCGCTGGTCGCAGCAGCAGTACTATGTACTCAGTGACGCGGGAAACGTCGTCATTTTTCAAGGCATTCCCCAGCGAATACTTTCTTGGGAATTCTCACGCCCAATCGAAGTCACCGACCTTCCGTTCGACGAGTTGTCCCAAGTGGATCGAGTTCGTCTAGAAGATCCGGTCGTCAGGTCTTCTTTGGAAGATATCGATGTTTACCTGGAAGAGGTCCGCTCTCGGATACCCGTGAAAAACGAGGTAAAACCTTCCCTGTTTGATGTCCAAGAGGACGCGCAGTCCGGACGCCCTCTGCCGCCACCGGTGAAGAAGGATGGCAGCTGATGGCGACGGTTCAGGTTTCGCCCGGTAGAACTCGCGGCTTAACTCGAATAGGGCTAATGGCTATCGCCGTGGCCATTGGTGTGTCTGGCTTGGTCTTGGTAAGCGTGAACCGAACCGGCGACGCACCCACAAACTTGGGCCTGATTATCTCCCTCTTCGTGGGAATAGCCATCTTTGCCGAGGTCGTGGTTCGCTTCACGGCTCCCTACGCAGACCCGGTGATCCTGCCGATCGCTGTGGCACTGACCGGCCTGGGTTTGACGATGATTTATCGCCTAGACCTGTCGTACGAAAAACTGGGCCAAGGAACTAACATTGGCCGGCAAGCGGTATTCGCTATTGGCGGCGTGGTGCTAGCAGCACTTGTCCTAATCGTCATTCGAAATCATCGGACCCTGTCACGCTATACGTACACGTTCATGCTGATCTCCCTGGTATTGCTCGTCTTACCGGTAATTCCAGGAATCGGTGTGGAAAACTTCGGTTCGCGCGTGTGGGCAAATATCGCCGGATTCACCTTTCAACCAGCAGAATTCGTGAAGATCACCTTGGCGATCTTCTTCGCCGGATACCTGGTGGCAAACCGAGACAAACTATCGGTGGGCGGGCCCAAATTCTTAGGAATGCGCCTGCCAAGACTGCGCGACCTAGGGCCGATCTTAGTGGTCTGGCTACTTGGGATTGGCATCCTCGTCCTTCAAAAGGACTTGGGCACTTCACTTCTGTTTTTTGGTCTGTTTGTGGCAATGCTGTACGTCGCTACCGACCGGGTTTCCTGGTTGGTCATCGGCGGTGCCCTGTTTGTTCCCGCAGCATTTCTGGCGGTGAAAGTCTTCCCTCACGTTCAGAACCGGTTCACCGTGTGGCTCAACGCGCTGGATCCCTCCGTGTATGAAGCCCCTGGCGGTTCCTACCAGGTTGTCCAAGGTCTCTTCGGTATGGCTACCGGCGGACTCCTCGGTACCGGGTGGGGCCGCGGCTTTCCACAGCTTGTGCCACTCGCGCATTCGGACTTCATTCTTTCTTCTTTGGCTGAGGAGCTTGGCCTCGTCGGAATCATGGCGATTCTTCTGATGTATTTGCTCCTGATAGAGCGTGGTTTCCGAGTCGCGCTCGGCAGCCGCGATGGCTTCGGAAAACTCCTCGCAGTGGGCCTTTCCTTCTCTTTTGCGCTGCAGATATTCGTTGTATTAGGAGGGATAACTTTGCTTATCCCCCTGACGGGTCTGACCGCTCCTTTCCTGGCTCAGGGAGGGTCGTCCCTCATGTCATCGTGGATAACGATCGGCTTGTTACTGCGCATTTCAGATGGTGCTCGCCGCCCTGGACCGCGACCTCAACCATGGTTTGTGGGTGACGCCAAGCGCGATGAACCGCCCTCGACCACCACGCCAGTACCGACGGTCAAACCGGCAAGCGGGGGTGAAAAGTGAACCCGCAGATTCGCCGCCTATTCTTGGTGGTACTGGGTATGTTCGGCCTCTTGGGAATAGCCGTGACCTGGGTGCAGTTCGTCCAGGCGCCCGATCTGGTGGCAGACCCCCGGAATGCTCGCCGGTACTTGGAAGCGGCTGAACGGGATCGAGGACCGATCATAGTTGCCGGGGTGCCGGTGGCGTTTTCAGAACGGCCCGATGGTTCGAATCAATTCACCCGTCACTACCCCGAAGGGGCTCTCTACAGCGGGGTCACCGGGTATTTTTCGGCGATCAACCTATCCGCTACCGGGATGGAAGCGGCTGAAAACACCGTGCTCGAAGGGGAGAGCAACGTCCTCTTCTGGCAGCGCGTGCGGACGTTGATTGCTGGTCAACCACGTCAAGGTGGCGGCGTGGTGCTGACTTTAGATCCTGATTTGCAGGCTACCGCGGCGACCGCTCTGGGCCCCACCCCTGGGGCTGTGGTGGTCTTGGATGCGAAGACGTCGGCAATTCGGGCGCTCTATTCATCCCCATCGTACGATCCGACGCCACTGGCATCCCTGGACGCCTCGGTTTCTGCTGAAGCAGCAGCGAAGCTTGAGGCCGACCCCGCTCGCCCACTGGATAATCGCGCCATAGCCGGTAATCGCTACGCTCCCGGGTCGACTTTCAAGATCATCACCACGGCGGCTTTACTTGAGGCCGGGCTAAAGCCGGACACACTGGTAGAGGCGCCGGTGTCCACTGTGCTGCCGAACACTGACACCTCAGTTTCGAATGTTGACGGCACCACCTGCGGCGATGGAAACCCAACCCTGACGGAAGCCTTCGCCCGGTCCTGTAACACGGCCTTCATCATTGCATCTCAGGATTTGCCTGAGGACGCCCTCGCCAATACTGCTGCCCGCTTCGGATTTGGGGAGACTTACAAGATTCCCCTCACGGTGACGCCCTCGACCTTCCCCGAAAAAACGGACCCCGCGCAGCGAGCGATGAGCTCGATTGGGCAATTTGAAGTCCAGGCTACGCCGATGCAAATGGCGATGGTCACCCAAGCGGTGGCGAACCGCGGCCAAATGATGAAGCCTTACCTGGTCGAATCGATCGTTGACGCAGACAACCAAGTGAGGTCCACGACCAAACCTCACAAACTGGAAAAACCTATATCGGCACCGGTTGCTTCTGCTCTATCATCCATGATGACAGCCGCCGTCAATGAGCCCTATGGCAGCGGTAGAGCCGCCGCCATTGCCGGGGTGAATGTCGCTGCGAAGACCGGTACGGCAGAAGTCGGGGACGGGGTACGTTCCAACGCTTGGACCGTCGCGTTCGCTCCCGCTGAGGACCCCCAGTTGGTCGTGGCCGTTCTTGTCGAAGGCACCGACGCCTTCCCGAATCCCCATGGTGGGGACGTTGCGGCGCCAATTGTGCGTTCTCTACTGGAGGTGGGATTGCAGTGAGCGCCACTGATTCTTCAAAGAAACCCGAAGCGAACCCGATTCGTTCGGGCCACCAGCTTCAGGGACGTTACAACCTGATCAACCGGATTGCTATCGGCGGGATGGGCGAAGTTTGGCGTGCGCGAGACAGCCGCACGGGAACACTGGTTGCGGCCAAAGTGCTTCGACCCGAGCTAACCGGTGAAGAAATTTCCCTGTCGAGACTGCGCATCGAGGCGAAGAATGCCACGCGCGCTCACCACCCGAACATCGCCGCCGTTCTCGATTCTGGTGAAAGTGACGGGCAGGGCTGGATCGTCATGGAGCTAGTCCAAGGTGATCCACTAACGGACTTTGTTGGGGATGGACGGCGTCTAAGTGCCGAAGAATTGATCCCCATCTTGAGCCAGACGGCATTTGCCCTAGACGGGGCCGCTCAGGCAGGCATCATTCATCGGGACATCAAGCCCGCAAACATCATGGTCCGACCGGACGGAATCGTGAAACTAACCGATTTCGGCATTTCCTATACGGATGGCCAAGCGAATCTCACTGCCGTTGGGATGGTCATGGGGACCGCCCAATACTTGGCGCCCGAACAAGCCATGGGGTCGGTGGCGACACATTCCGGGGACCTTTACTCTCTGGGCGTTATCGCGTACGAAGCGCTCGCCGGCTACCGGCCATTCACCGGCTCATCAGTGGTCGAAATTGCCATGGCACATGTGAATGAGGACGTGCCACCCCTGCCAGACGATGTTCCGGAAGCGTTGGCGGAAGTGGTCTACACGCTGTTGGAAAAAGAGCCAGAAAACCGTCCTAGCTCAGGCACTGCGTTGGTGCGTATCCTCAGCCGAGTTGCTGAAGAGTTAGGGACGACTACCCTGCCAAAACCAATAACACGGCCCCAGATTGAAAGTGCTCCCGATACGGTTCCCGCTGAAGAGAAGAGGGTTGTCGGAACCCAGCCGCAGAGTCATCGACCCACAAGGCCCCCGCAACCGCTCTCGAGAAGATCACGCTCCACTCGCAGCCAAAAACGCCTGGACAAAGAGTCAAGTAGCTGGACTGGCCCAGAATTTCTGCCCGGCAGTATAGAGCCGTCAACGGATGCCAGTCCTCGACCAAGCTCTCCCTCTAGTGCGGCGTGGCTACCCGTGAAGCTAGAGTCTGTTTCACCGGCCAGTCCTTCACAAGCGCCCAAGAAACGGCCGTCCTCCAGCGATTCGCCACAAACCCCACCGTCAAGGGCAGATACGCGGCGCCGCCAAGACTCTTCGATCGACGTTGGCCTATGGGTCATTATTGCGCTTGTAGCGCTCACTATCATTCTCATTGTGGTCGCCATGCTGCGGGAGCATCCACGCACTAACGCCGACGTCTCATGGGATACACATCTTTCAACATCGACTCTTTTGGAGGTTGAACCATGGCTGATGCCGAACCCCAACTTTTAGGGGGTCGATATGAGGTGCGCTCCCTAATCGGACGCGGAGGAATGGCCCAGGTGCACTTGGGGCGGGATACCCGCCTCTCTCGGCTAGTGGCTATAAAAATGTTGCGGATCGACTTGGCGCGCGATGCGGTTTTCCAGACCCGCTTCCGACGTGAAGCTCAAGCGGCCGCCTCACTAAACCACCCCAACATCGTGGCCGTGTATGACACCGGTGACGAAGTGGTGCGCGGTGCTGATGGAAAAACAGTGTCGGTGCCCTACATCGTTATGGAATACGTGGAGGGACACACGGTAAAGGAACTGCTGGGCGACTCTACCCCGGTACCGATTCCCGAGGCCGTGGAAATCACCAGCGGCGTGCTGAATGCCCTGCAGTATTCCCACGCAGCCGGGTTAGTGCACCGCGATATCAAGCCGGGCAACGTCATGCTTACCAACGCCGGCAAAGTCAAAGTGATGGACTTTGGAATCGCGCGGGCTCTGGCTGACTCGCAAGCGACGATGACGCAAACCAATGCGGTTATCGGGACCGCCCAGTATCTTTCTCCCGAACAGGCACGGGGAGAGGTCGTCGACGAACGCTCCGATATCTACTCTGCCGGCTGCTTACTATTCGAACTGCTTACCGGTCGCGCCCCGTTCAACGGCGATTCGGCGGTTTCATTGGCCTACCAGCACGTATCTGAACCACCACCGGTCCCATCGTCTATTGCCGGAGATGTGCCGTCAGAGCTGGATCGAGTCACTCTGAAAGCATTGGCGAAAAACCCCGGGGACCGCTACGCCAGTGCGGCTGACATGGAAGTTGATCTTGTGCGGGCAGCCGAAGGTCTGCCGATCCAAGCACCTCCTGTATCTGCCTATGCTGCTGGGGCCGCAGCCGCCACAGTGGCAACGACCGCCGCTCTCAGCCAGACAGCAGTCACCCAGCCGATGGGGGCAACCACCCAACAAATGGGTGCAGCGACACAGACTATGCAGTACACCGGCCCAACCCGGGCGGATGCGGCGACTGCGGCCGCATCAACTGCAACGGGGACTTTCGCTGCCCAACCATCTTCTAAGAAGAAACGGGGCACAACTGCGGTCGTGTGGTTCCTTGTACTACTAGCCACAGCGGTCGTTGGGGGCCTGATTTACCTTATGCTCCGCTCCGGTTCGCCCGCGGAGGTTCCTACGGTAGAGGTCCCTGATGTGATTGGTATGTCTCAGGCAGAGGCGAAACTGACCATTGAAGAAAACAACCTGGTATTCCAAATAGACACTGATAATCCGGTGATGGATTCCAAGGTTGAAGAAAATATGGTCGCCGAAACAAAACCGAAGGCCGGCAAAGAAGTTGAGGAAGGTAGCACCGTCCTCGTACGCCTATCCGGTGGGGCATCAACCCAAGAAATCCCCCGCCTGCAGGGGATGAAGCTTGAAGATGCCAAAGCGAAGCTCGAAGAGCTTGGCTTTGTGGTTGGTCGGGTCGACCCGGCAAATGATCCACAGTTCGCCAAGGACATCGTCATCAAATCAAGTCCTGCCTCTGGTTCGAAAGAAAAGAAGGGCGCGAAGATCGTCCTGACAGTTTCTTCCGGGAAGGTCGAGATTCCTGGCCTGCTGGGTTCCAGTTTGAGCGATGTGAAGGCTCGGGTAGAAGCACTAACGGGCGTACCCAATATTGTTTACGAGCAAAGCACTACCGTTCCGGAGGGTCAGGTAATAAGCATGAACCCCACCGGCGTGGTGGACCAGGGAACGGTGATCACCATCGTCGTATCGACTGGGCCCCCCGCACCGCAGCCACCACAGTCGCGCTAGTTAATTTATCCGACTGTGGTGTCGAAGAACGCGTCGTTGAACGCCGGGTACACCCACTTGAAAAGTACGTAAATGACGAGGGCGATTAAGGCGAGCGCCTGAACCGCCTTCAACCATTTTGGTCCCGGCAGGTGGCGGAATATCCAACCGTACATTCGCTTACCTCACGTCCCATCGTGCCCACCACCGGCGGGCTCATCTTTGAGTATCAGGGGGATTCCATCTTCCTTTGAAACCCAATATTTCATTTCAGACCAGACAATAAACCGCTCGGTATTCCCGAATTCCGGGTGACAAGTGGTCATGGTCATGATCCGTTTGGTGGGCACCGCATTCGGCTCGTTAGGAACAGGAAGCACCACTCGGGTCGCGCTGGGATCCACGATTTCGCGTCCATACACTTCGTAGACCAGATATGCCTCTTCGGTTTCCACCACAATGGGGTCACCGTCTTCCAGGGTGTCGATCCGACGGAAGTTGTTCATATACGTCCGACGGTGCGCGGCCAAAGCGAAGTTGCCAATCTCCCCCGCCTGCTGGGTTTCTGGGTAGTGGCCAGCCCACCCGTTGTCAAGCACTGCCGGAGTTGTTCCCTGAGCGATTGGCATAACTCGATAGTTCCACCGCGGTACGTGCAACATCGCGTATATTTCCCCCATTGCCACATCCCCCACCGGGGGCGGATCATCCGTTCGGCGCACTTCAGTGACGGCGGTTGCAGAGGGAAATTCTTTTTGAAATGCAGAGATCTGCTTATCGATGTCGCCTTGAAGTTCGAAGGAAGTCCACCAGAGCTGCCACACAATGAATAACAGCAAGAAGAGGCCGGCAGTTATAAGCAGCTCCCCGAAAACTCCCACGGCCGACCGAAAAATCGATCGCCGCGGCTTTCTAGACGCTCGGGTGGGGAATGGGCTGTGAGTTGCCACAGGCGTGTTTGGCAATCTATTTCCTTCCCAACACTGTCGCGAAGCGAACCGGTGAAGTTTGGGTTGCGGCGGGAACGGTCATCGAATCGGAAACCTGCACGTCCCACCCTAGGTTGTAACGTGCCACATCTTGGCGGTAATTGCGCACTGAGTCGTCCTCATCCAAAGAAGCCAGCATGGCGTCTACATCGCCAATAGCGGCGATTTTATAAGGTGGTGCAAACGATTTTGAGCCGACTAAGATCACATTTCCGATACAGCGGACCGGCGTTGTCGACGTGACTCTAACCCCTTGAACGGACATCGCTTCGGCCCCGCCGCGCCGCAACGCGTTCATCACTGCGTCGACGTCTTGTTGATGGACGACTGCCACATTCACGTTTGTGGAGTCATCCAACTGAAAGTCCGGCGGGGAGTCGTCGAGGGAAACAGTTATTCCGGGGCCTTCCAGATCGCCGCGTGGCGTCACGGTTTCAGAGGGAACAGTGGTGTCCGCAAGCGTTTTCGTAACCAACGCTTCTGTTTCTGTCCGCAAGTCGGTTACTTGCTCTTCTAACCTTAGAACTACCTGCTGCTGCTCTGATACTAGGCCGAAAAGATTCAAGTCAGCCCAAGATGGTTTTGCTTTGGCGTTTGCGGCAGAAATTCCAAATAGGGCGCCCGCTACGCCGGTCACTACTAGGACCGCCAGAACCGAAATGCTGCCCCGCGACTTCTTGCGCTTCACCGTAAAGCGGCGTTGAGGAGCATGAGCTTCAAACCAGCCGACATGACTGTGATCCCCACCGATGGGTTCATGCTTGTTCCGCAGTCGTTTGTGGCGTGCAGGGCCCGCAGGGGTTGTTTGGTCAGCCTCAGGCATCGCTGCGCCTCCCACTCTGGGCAGTGTCGCTTTGTAGCAAAGTCGTGCGCCTATTAGTCTATGGGAAGGCTCCAAGCGTGGGCCGTGAGGCAGCCGCGATAACGGAGGAAAAGTGGCCGAAGCAAACAAGCGTAAGAACGAAGACCGACGGAAGACTGTCGAGGACGATGTTCCTGACAGTTGGACGAAGGACATCCCGCTAAGCCCGCCGTGGTGGGCGCCGACATTCATCACGCTGTTGATCGTGGGTCTGGTTTGGCTGGTTGTCTATTACTTTTCGGGGACGCTCTACCCGATTCCAGGTATCGGCATCTGGAATATGATCATTGGTATCGCCCTCATGCTGTCGGGCTTTTTCATGACGTTAAGGTGGCGCTAGCACGAAGTTACTTCGCACTATCGAACCAAGGGGTCGGACTATCAAACCCGACCCCTTTTGGTTTGCCTACTTTCGACAACCACAAATTATCCGCAGACGATCCACACATCCACAGGCCAATCCACAGGTGGGGATAACTACACGGGTGTAGTTCGCAGCGACCTTCTTGTCTTAGCCCCCCGCTAGGCGCGATACTAGCGCCGCATACATGCCCCAGGTTCCCGCACCCATCGCTATGGCAACGGCCACGGTAGAGGCTATGTTCCAAAGCAAACGCTTAGAGCGACGCGGTCCCTGTGTCGCATCCATAACCCACGCGTACACGGCTGCCATGAGTAATCCGCCAAGGAAGCCACCGATGTGAGCCTGCCAGGAGATTCCCGGCATCACGAAGCCATATGCCAGGTTTATTGCCAGCAGTACGACAATCCCGCTTGTTGACATGCCCGACCGTCTCTGGGCGATGAACACCGCTCCGAACAACCCGTAGAGGGCTCCCGAAGCGCCGACGGTCGCTTGAGTTATGGTCACCGGGTTAGCAAAGACCCATGCGATGACGGCCATTGAGCCCGCAAATGCGCCGGCAAAGTAGATCGCAAGGAACCTCCAGTGCCCGAAAGCGCGTTCCACCGCTGACCCGATCAAGTACAACATCAGCATGTTGAACAGAATGTGCCACAGTCCCGCATGCAAGAAAGTTGTCGTCAGCAAGCGCCACGGCTGAAAGTAACCAATGGCCGGGGTCATTGCCAAGTACTGGAACACAGACGGAAATATCTTTTCCACCACGAACATGACGACGTTGATCAGCACCAACGCCAAAGTCACGGGAGCACCTTCGAATTGGGTGCCTACTAATCGGCCGCCGACCTTCTGTTTGGCACCCGGTCCCGCACAGTCCACGCAAATGGAGCCAACTTCCGTATCTATCGCGCAGTCTGCGCAGGCTGGCCGGTTGCAACGCTTGCAATAGGCCACTGCACGCTCACTAGGATGCCGCGGACACACTTCCTGACGTGGCATCGTCGACCGTTGCCCAAAGCGGGGTATTTCTGTCATGTAGCACCTTGTTTAGCAGTGAGGATACGAACGTGCGGGCCCGGTTATCCAACTCAGGCCCGCACGTCGATTAGACGACCTCGATGGAACTAATAACCACCGGGGTCAGTGGCCGGTCCTGTGCATTCGTGGGCACATTCGAGATTGCATCCACTACCGCTTTGGAGTCTTCGTCCCGGACGCGCCCGAAGATCGTGTGCTTGCCGTTCAACCAGGGGGTAGCAGCCACGGTGATGAAGAACTGCGAACCGTTAGTTCCCTTGCCGCCACGCTTTCCAGCGTTCGCCATGGCCAGCAGGTAGGGCTCTGAAAAGCTCAGTTCTGGAGAAATCTCATCGTTGAACTGATAGCCCGGACCGCCCATTCCGGTTCCTTCTGGATCGCCGCCCTGGATCATGAAGTTAGGGATCACACGGTGGAAAATCGTCTCATCGTAAAGAGGGCGTGACGTTGTCTTGCCCGTCTCGTTGTCTCTCCACTCTTTTTCACCGGTTGCCAGCCCCACAAAGTTCTTCACCGTGTTGGGCGCCTGGGCCGGGTAAAGGTCGACACTAATGTCACCCATGCTGGTGTGGATTACTGCGGATTCCATGTTCTTCCCTATCGCGTTGCTGTCGAATAGTGATTCCGCCCAATGCGGATCTGGACCCAGCTTACGCACGACGGGCCATCTCAGTCAGTAACGATAGGTAATCCTGTGGATGAGGACGCTTCCTCTACCGACCCCAAGTTGGTGACACTGGTGAATCCAGCATCTTCCATCATCTTCACAGCCTGTCCTGAACGGTTCCCGGAGCGGCAGTAAACGACGTACTGCGCTTGCGGATCCAGTGTCGGCAACGCGGCCGCGAATTCACCCCCATTTAGGTCCAACAGTGTTGCCCCTTCTAAGTGGCCAGCGTCGTATTCCTCAGGCGTGCGGACATCTATGACCACTGTCTGCGGTGACACTGCGACTGGCTCGGCGGATTTTGAGCAGGCGTTGAGGGCGATGACGCCTGTTATCGCAGCAACCAATACAAGCAATCGGGAAATGATTTTCTTCATCCTCACATACTAGTGGGGGTATGAGGTATGTGAACACCTACAGAAGCACACCCTTGGCAGACTCACCACCCTCAGCTTGCGCCTGACGTTGCGTCAACCTCTACGGTGAAGACATGCAGTGGACAATCGGCGAAGTTGCACGCCTGACTGGGATCACGACTAGAACTCTGCGCCACTACGGGCACTTGGGGCTACTTGCGCCCTCGACCATAGATTCAAACGGAAGGCGATGGTACGACGAAGATGGCCTGACGCGTCTACAAGAGATTCTGGTCTGGAAAGAACTGGGCTTTTCTCTAGCCAGGATCTCGCAAATCTTAGAAGGCCAAGTGGATGAGCAAGTGGCGTTGGCGCGCCAATTGGATGCACTGGCATCTCAACGTCGCCGTGTAGACCAGCAAATAGCGGCGGTAAAGCACGCACTCGATGTCAAAGAAGGAAGGGAAATGCTGATGGCGAAAAAATTATTCACCGGATTCAACCATGCAGAACACAAAAAAGAAGTGGAAGAACGGTGGGGCACGGAGGCTTACCAACGCTCTTCCAGATGGTGGAATGAGCTGGAGGAGACGGAAAAGCAGGACTGGACTGCCGAAGTTTCCGAACTGAACGACGCGTGGATCGTGGCCGCCCAGGACGAAGATCTAAACCCCGAAGATCCAGTCGCGCAGGAACTTGCGCACCGCCACGTCACTTGGTTGCGCCGCGTTCCGGGGACACCCGCCGCGGATCCCGGCGCAGATTGGGCTCAATATGTTCTCGCACTGGCGCAGATGTACGTAGAGGATGAACGTTTCGCTGCGAACTATGGCGGCACTCAGGGGGCAGAGTTCGTTAGAGACGCTCTTTCCGCTTACATCAATGCCCTTCAATAGGTGGCGATACTAGGGCTGGGCGACTACCTTAAGTAGTGGGAAACGTATAAACGAGCTAGGGCGGTAATACGCGAAATGAAAAAGATGAAGAAAAAGGCGGCTGAAACTCTTAGTGCCGCGGTGGACACCGCCGAAGCACTAACGGACAAGGCTGCAGAAGCCAGTGAAGCCATTGCGGAAAAAGCCGTTGACGTCGCAACTCCAGTGGCTGAGAAAACCCTCCACGCAGCTAAGGACGTTCTAGAAGATCTTGAAGATCACACGGACGCCGCCCTAACCGCCCTTGAAAAGCACTCGAAAGCGAAGAAGGGCCGCGGCGGACGCAAGGTGTTCTGCTGGACGCTAGTGGCGGCTGGTGCAGGCGGTCTTGGCTACCTGTTGTGGCGCCGCTCTCGACCAGTTGAAGACCCATGGGCCGAAGAGTACTGGGTCGACCTGAAAGATGATGCAGCCGAAGACATCGAAGTGGAATCTGATGAAGAGGACATTGAAGATGCGATCGTTGAGGTCATCGAAGAAGCTCTTGCTGAAGCAGAGGGCGACGACAAGAAGTAGATCGTACTAAATCGTACTAAAAGGCGCTGGCCAGGTTCTCTGATGAATCTGGCCAGCGCTTTTGCTCGTATGAAAGTGGGCCGTCAGGCGCCTTCTTCCTCCACTGCGTCAAGTACGCCCATTTCTTCGTCGCGCGTGTTCCGCCCAGCCGCTCTCTCAAGAACATCTAGCGGGTTTTCTCCGCGCACT
>CAYFWE010000014.1:34696-39005 GCA_964346745.1 uncultured Actinomyces sp.
CTCAGGATCGCGTGGACGAATCGGTAGCCATGGAGCTGTACTGGGAAGAGCTCAAGTCAAATGCAGCCGCAGGGGACCCCGAAGCCGTTGCAAAGCTAGCTCAAATCCGTGAAGACGCTTCAAAAGGAGCCAAAGAAGGTTGGGCTAAGAAAAAGGCTGAAGAAGCAGCCGAATAACCGGTAGGTATCTAGAACCGAGGGTGGGAAGAATACGTCTCTTCCCGCCCTCGTTCTGTCTTCTCAGTCGCAATCCTCTCAACCGGCCATACACTGGGAGGATAACGGGCGAAACTTGCCCGCATTCACCTGGAGTTAGCACATCGAAGGAGATGACATGAACCTTGCCAACCGGCCGCTGGCAGCCGATCCCTATGAAATGCTGCCGCCAGTACCCTCGTTCACCGTTGAATCTATTGACTTCGAAGACGGGACACCCATCCCCGCCATTTTCACCGGGGAGGGTGAAGATCGTTCCCCCCAGTTGCGCTGGTATGGGTTCCCTGAAGAAACAAAAAGTTTCCTAGTTAGTTGCTTCGACCCGGATGCCCCCACCCCGGCAGGATTCTGGCATTGGACCGTAGTTGGGGTCGACGCACAGACCAGTGAGCTGCCCGCGGGTGCTGGTGCAGACGACCAGCAGCTTCCCGAAGGTGCTTTTCACTTGCGCAATGATGGATCTGCTCACTCATATATGGGCCCGATGCCGCCGGAAGGGGATCGCCCTCACCGCTATTTCTTTGCGGTCCACGCCCTTGACACCGATGATCTTGGCCTGGATCCTGATGCGAGCGCCACCAGAGCAGCATTTACCGCACTACCGCACACGCTGGCACGCGGTATTCTTGTCGGGACATACCAGCGCTGACTTAATCGTCGGCTAATTCGCAAAAAGGGGACCCTATGCTCACCGAACTTGCCGCTTCTATACTTCCGATGACAACTTCCGCTAATTCAGCCGGATCTACGGCCATGGCGGTCTTGGTAGTGATCGCGTCCGTGGCCTACCTGGCTCTGTTCATTGGCGCCCTAGTGTCGATTATGCAGTCAACGGCCTATTCAACGGGTACCAAAGCCCTGTGGATCCTGGTCTGCTTTATTACCCCGTTCATCGGTTCGATCGTTTGGTTTATCTGGGGTCGTCGCGGCTGATCCGAAGTCAACCGCTTTCATCATTTGCCCTCCGCATGTTAGCTTCCAAGGAATCTAATAAAGCGGAGGGCATACCCATGCATCACACACCCCGGATCACCTTGAACCCCCACAAGCACCGCTTCGAAGCGCGGGTCAAGGATGAGCTTGCCGGCCATCTGACCTATCGGATGGACGACGACACGATGGTACTGGTTAGCACCCAGGTCGATCCAAAATTCGAAGGTAAAGGTGTGGGCAGCTCCCTGGTTCGCTTCGCATTTGAATCCGCCCAGGAATCTGGCGATACCAAAGTAAAGCCTCTGTGCCCCTTCACGGTGACTTGGGCGCAGCGCCACCCGGAATATTCAGGCCTGCTCGCCGAATAGGACAGCCGCCAGGAAGACCAACGCCACTGCCCGACAAGTGTCGTTGAGAGGTATCTTGGTAGGACAGTTCAGATTCGACGAAGCTCGTGATCGGGCTCGGCTATAAGGAGGCACAGGTGCGTGAAGAAATCGAAATCATGACTGAAAAGCCAGGCGGATGCGCATGTGGACACAAGGACACGGGTATCCCTGTCCTCAACGTCAACGATATTCCCCACCAGATTCGCCATGCGACGATTCACGGGGCTTTCAACGCCATTGACCCGGGTGGATCAATTGTTTTGATCGCCAATCACGCCCCCATCCCTCTCTTCCGAGAGTTGGAAGCCCGCTTCCCGATCGAAGTGGAATACCTGCAGGAAGGACCTGAACAGTGGCACGTGAAGATAACGCGCCTGTAACCGGCCGTTGTCCCGTAGTTCATAACGAGGACGGCAGCTACCGGCTCACTGGACACCCGGAAGTCAAGGCTGCCGCCTTGGACCCAGTCACCTTCTCCAGTGCGGTGTCCGCACACAGGGCACTGCCCAATAGCCTTGACGGCAGCGAACACGCCGCATACCGCGCGCTGGTCGACCGCTACATGACGGATGAGAAGGTGGCTGAGCAAGAACCGCAATGTCAGCAGCACGCCCGCCAAATCATTGACTCGTTCCGGACAGACCAGACGGTGGACGCGGTCGATGAGATTGGCACGCCTTTCGCAGTTCGAACGCAGAGCACCTGGTTGGGCTGGCCTACTGACATCGAAGATGAACTAGTTCAGTGGGTGGCTGACAACCGCGCAGCCGTCCGGCAGGGCGACAAGCAGCAGCTAGGTGTCATTGCCCAGCGTTTCGACGACATCATCACCCGGCTGCTAGAGGCACGCCGGCAAACCCTAACGGATGATGTCACGACCGAACTCATGAACGACACGGTTAACGGGGATCCCCTGCCGGATTCAGAAATAGTGTCAATCCTGCGAAATTGGACTGCCGGTGATCTTGGTTCTCTATCTGCCTCGGTTGGCGTTATCGTCCACCAAATCGCGAGTGACCCAGATCTGCAACGAGAACTGCGTGACCTAGTCGCTGCTGGACGCACACTCGATTTCGAAGACGCTATCGAAGAAATGCTCCGCATCGACGACCCATTCGTGTCGAACCGACGAATCACCACGCGGGATGTGACCGTAAGCAGCACGGACATACCGGCAGGTACGCGAGTTCACCTGGATTGGACTAGCGCTAATCAAGACCCAGTGGCTTTCCCCGATCCCACCGCATTCGACCCGGCGCACAACCGTGATGAGAACCTTGTGTTTGGGATCGGCCCCCATGTTTGCCCTGGAAAAGCACTGACTCTTATGGAGTTGCGGGTGATCATCTGGGAACTGCTAGCCCAGACTAGCGATCTGACTTTGTCAACCGCTCATCCTCCGGTTAGAGAGGAACCCCCGGCAAACGAGTGGACACATGTGCCCGTGGTGATCCGCCGTTAGGGCAACTACCTCGGCATCGCTCCGTCGTCGCGCTAGGCTGCGTCGGATAAATATTTTCGCCAGCCTGCCACTTGGTGGCGCCAATTCTTGAGAGGATGTTAGAGGCGATGACATTCAGTTGGGATTCTTGGGTGGGATTCGCGCTCGCTCTCGGGATAGCAATCCTGGTCGAGCTCGCTTTGATGGTTACCTTCCGTATCGCGGCACACCTATTGCGGCGGAGATACCCGCGGATTGTAGAGGAATACAGCCGTCCTCAACACCAACTCTTAGTCTTGAGCGGCACGATTTTGGCGCAGGTGGTGGTCGCGCTCACCTGGCCCCACGATGCCTCTCGCGGCATCATTCAACACTTGTTTCTCTTGGCGACAGTGGGGGCAGCCGCCTGGTTTGCTTCGGCAATAGTCAACGCAACGATCTACAGTGTCCGACTGCGACACCCGATTGACGGTGACCGGGATGAGGATACCCGTAGGCTGCACACCCAACTCTCCCTTATCCGTGGGTTCGTCAATGCTGCGATTTGGCTGATTGCTCTTGGGTTTGCCTTCTTCACTATTCCGGGTGCGGAAGCGGTAGGAACCTCGATCTTGGCATCCGCTGGCGTTGCCTCACTTATTGCCGGTATCGCCGCTCAATCCCTGTTGGGAAATGTTTTCGCGGGATTGCAACTGGCGTTCAGTGGCAGTGTTCGCGTAGGGGACCTAGTGGTTGCGAACGAGCAGTCTGGCCGGGTTGAGGAAGTCACCCTCACCACGGTGGTGGTGAAACTGTGGGATGGAAGAAGGTTGGTCTTGCCATCCACTTACTTCACGACCACCCCCTTCGAAAACTGGACGCATGGTTCTTCCGACTTGCTCGGAGCGATTGACTTCGACGTCGACTGGCGTATCCAACCCTCAGCTATGCGTAAAAGGCTCGACGAGATCTTGACTACTTCTGATCTGTGGGACGGCCGCTCCGGCGGGCTTACCGTGGAAAGCGCCACCGGGGGCATGGTTCGCGTGAGGGCGCTTGTAAGCGCCGCAGATGCCGCTCAGCTGGTGAGCTTGCGAAATTTGGTTCGTGAACAGCTGGTCGAATGGGTCACTGAGCAGTCGGATCAAGCCATTCCTGTTCAAAGAGTGCTCTCTGAATCAACTATTCGAGAGATTTCTGCCTGACCAACGGGGACGAAGTCGTGAAGAGCCCGCTCCAACCCGATGGGGGCGAGGACGATCCTTCCCGATACTTTTGATCCAGGGGCGGTTACTAGTCCGCTTTTCACTCCCCCAAATGTCACGGTCTGTTCAGCATTGAGTATTGGCGCC
>CAYFWE010000015.1:0-37962 GCA_964346745.1 uncultured Actinomyces sp.
AACCCGGAACCCACAGATTAAAAGTCTGTTGCTCTACCACTTGAGCTATAGGCCCGCTAAGTAGTGTAGTGCCCGTGGCTGCTGGAGCCAACCTCGCGGACTGTAAGTGTCCCCACCCTGCGTCAAGATGCTCACTGTTATGTCAGGCCCTCCTGTATTAGAAACCCGCGGAAGACTACGCTGAAGGGGTGACTACTGAGCGACCGGAGTTAGCCCCGGAAATCGAAGCTGTCCTGTTCGACCTGGATGGGGTCCTGACCCCAACTGCACAGATACACGAAGAAGCATGGCGGCGATTATTTGCCCCGTACTTCGAACTGCACCAGGTTGAGCCGTATACGGACGACGACTATTTCAAGTATCTCGACGGCCGTGCGCGCTACGATGCGGTTCAGTCCATCTTGGAGTCGCGCGGAATAGACATCCCTTACGGCGATCCGAGCGACTCCCCAGAAGCGAACACGGTTTGTGGCTTGGGGAACCGTAAGAACGCTGAGTTTAATGAAGCGGTGCGAACAACCGGTGTGCAGGCATATCCGGGTTCACAACTCTTCTTGGACTACATCGAGCGGCTGGGGCCACTAAAAGTTGCGGTTGTTTCGTCTTCGAAAAACGCACCCCAGGTACTTGCTGCCGCTGGGTTATTCGACCATTTCCCCATCATTGTGGACGGAAATGTCGCCGCTGAGAAAGGGCTACCTGGTAAACCGGCTCCCGACACTTACTTGGATGCAGCGATCGCACTGGGGATGGAACCGGCCCAGTGCGCGGTCGTAGAGGACGCCGTGTCCGGTGTAAAGGCCGGTGCCGCCGGCGACTTCGGAATGGTGATCGGCGTGGACCGCGGCGCGGGAGTCGACGCACTGACAGAGGGTGGGGCAACCGTTGTTGTTTCCGACCTCGCGGAGCTGGTCCCGGAAGGATTCGAATCCGAGCCGGGTGCCGACATTCCCGCCCGTTTCGAAACCACGTCCGACCCCGACTGGACGCTAAACCAAGACCAGATTCCGGCCGACGAAGCAGCCGTAAGGGCCTCGCTCTTCGCATTGACGAATGGTTACTTGGGTATTCGCGGCGACCTCGGCCTGCGGACAGAGGAGGCTTACCGCGGCACCTTCCTCAGCGGACTTCATGAAACTTGGCCGATTGCTCACGCTGAAGATGCGTACGGCTTTGCTCGGGTTGGTCAGTCGATGGTCACCCTGCCAGACGCAACCGGTTTCGACGTCCTTGTCGATGGTTTCCTTCTGGGCGAGGGCGGAACTCTATTGTCCGAGAGGACCCGCTCGCTCGATTTGAAGTCAGGACTCCTCGTCGAAGAAATGTCTTGGATTGCCCCATCCGGCGCGGCGGTTCGCGTGGAGCAACGCAGTGCAGTCGCCCTATTCAATCCGCATCTAGCGACCATTGAAGTTGCTGTCACCGCCCTCGATAACGAATGTGCCGTAACGATACGTTCTTCGGTTGATGCGCCAGCAAAGCCACCGGTGGTCGTCTCGGAAGGGATCCTGCTGGAACTGGACGACCCCCGCAAGGCTAATCCCCTCATTGACGGAGCCGTCGTCGAAGCGGAAGTGTTCCCAAACGAGGACGGGGCGTCTATCGAGTACCAGGTGCGTGCATCGCGGATGGCCGCCGCTCTGGCGGTGAAGCACCATGCGGTCGTCCTCCCTGCAGCGGACGAAACAGGCGATGCTAACGCTACTGCTGACCAGAAATATCCGTTGGTCGCTCGCAGTGAGACAGTGGAAGAAGAGTCGCTGGCTTGGGAAGCAACGGAGGTTCTTACTAGGGGCCAGACCCTCAGCCTTTCAAAGACATTGGCATATTCCCGGGACGATCTCTTCGAAGAGCGCCCAGGGGACCCCTTGCCCTGGGCCGAAAAAGCACTTGCGGAAGAAGTGTCAGTCCGTGACACGGACTTTTTTGAACGGCAGGTTGCCGAACTAGCCAAACTGTGGGAAGCAGGGGATGTAAACGTTGAACTAGCAGATACACCCGCAACCAGACCCGGCTCACTCGGTGCCGACGGCGGCGAAGAGGCTGCGTCGCTGCAAGCAACAATTAGGTGGTCCTTGTTCCAAGTACTACAGGCGGCAGCCCAACTTCGCGGGACTGGTGTCCCCGCCAAGGGTTTGACTGGATCCGGGTACGACGGACACTACTTTTGGGATGCGGAAATCTACGTCCTCCCCTACCTGCTATACGCTAACCCACAGGCGGCCAGAGAACTGTTGCACTACCGCTACCTCACCTTGGATGCAGCACGAGTGCGTGCAGCCGAAATGCATGAGGACGGGGCGCTCTTCCCGTGGCGTACCATCGCCGGGCCGGAATCATCTGCCTATTACCCGGCGGGTACTGCCCAGTACCACATCGATGCCGCCATCGCCTACGCCCTCAACCAATATTTGACGGCAACTGGCGACACGGATTTTCTGCTCACAGAAGCGATCGACATGCTGGTGGAAACATCACGAATGTGGCTCTCACTCGGGTTCACCAGTGGTCGGGACGGACTTTTCCATATTCACGGTGTGACGGGACCCGATGAGTACACGGCAGTCGTAAACGACAACATGTACACAAATGTTATGGCCCGCGCCAACCTCCGATCCGCAGCCAAGTGGTTGGACGCCATCCAGCGGGATTTCCCCGAACAGTACGACGCCATCATCCGCCGGCTAGCCCTGTCCGAGCAAGAAATCGCTTCTTTCACCGAAGTGGCGGACAAAATGTTCGTGCCCTGGAACGAACATCTGGGGCTGCACCCGCAGGACGAAGCGTTCCTAGAAAAGCAAATGTGGGACTTCGAAGCGACACCCGCAACTAATTATCCACTGCTACTTCACTATCACCCGCTAGTCATCTACCGACATCAAGTGTTGAAGCAGTCAGATACGGTTCTGGCGCTGTACCTCTTAGGCTCAGAGTTCTCACGCCAAGCAAAACGCGCTGATTTCGATTACTACGACGCTATTACTACCGGGGATTCTTCCCTGTCCGCAGCAGCCCAGTCGATTGTGGCTGCCGAAGTCGGGCACACCGTTCTGGCCGCGGAATACTTCGATCGGCTTATCGGGGTCGACCTAGCGAACCTGCATAACAACACCGATGCCGGCCTGCACCTCGCCTCTTTAGGGGGGACGTGGAGTGCGCTGATAATGGGCTTCGCTGGAATGCGCGATGACACGGGGGTGTTGCGCTTCAATCCTCGCCTACCTGTGAACTGGGCTGGAATGAATTTTTCCGTCATGTGGAAAGGGCACCCGCTGCGAATCCACCTGGAACGAACCGGGGTGAGCGTGCATTATGACGCGCCGGAACACATGAGCGTCAAGGTCCAGGTTGGTGATCCAGAGGTCGAGACAGTGACAGAACTCCACGTTACCGGGGGCACGTCAGATCGCGCCGTCTACGGTACAGGTCATCACGGAGTGGGATGACGCACTCCGAATAGCACGAGCCGAATAGCATGAGGGCCCCGGATTCTTCCGAACCGGGGCCCTAGCTTTTCAAGTTCTACTTCTTATTGCGACGCTGGTGGCGGGTCTTGCGCAGCATCTTACGGTGCTTCTTCTTTGACATCCTCTTGCGGCGCTTCTTGACCACTGAACCCATAGGGCCACTCCCTCCAACGGCGATACGTTCTGCTGGCCGTGCGGTCGCACCTTGCCAACATGGCTTTCAACAGCCCTACTTTACTACGAGCAACCGCAGGGCCTAATTCTCTCTGCTAAACCCGCGAAACATCACACCCGAGCTAACGGGTGAATGCTGCTAGGAACGGCCCTGTTAAGAACCGACTCCGGATCCCTCGCTTGCATCCCATGGCGCTTCGAGCAGCTTATCGACGGCTGCCTGCGGAACCCGAAAACTCTTACCGACCCGGATGGCTGGCAGTTCGCCCGCATGGATCAACCTGTAAACGGTCATCTTGGATACACGCATGACGTCCGCAACTTCACTGACAGTCATGAAGCGCGGCGGATGCTGAGCTTCCATCGACCCACCTCTTGTTCCAGTCAAACCAACGCGCATGCCTCAGCCGGGCCTGCGTCAAGCCTTCGGGCTGTACGCGGAAAGTAGCCGCGTAACGCCCTAAACTGAATCCTAGCGTAGAGCTGCAGGAAGCTTCTGGTTCTAGACAAGGGTGTGGTGCATTGCCATCAAGACGTGGTGGGCCAGGATGGCATCGTGGGCGCCTAGATGAAGGTTCACTTGACAGAACCGTCAGCGATTCTTTCTTTGCCGAGGCAGAACCTGCCAGCACACGAAAGATTCCTCTTGATGGGGGTCACTTTGCCGCGCGAATAAGAGGGCATCACTCTTTCTTGCTGCGCTCACGGTTGACGCTGAACCAATTTGCGTTGCGCTACCCGGCAAGGCTGACGTTGCTGGTCTTCGCTCTTCTCATCACCATGATCACCGGGCTACTCTCACTTCCTGGAGCCAATGTTGATGGGACGGTTCCACCTTTCGTAGACGCATTCTTCACAGCGGTGTCGGCGGTTTGCGTGACCGGGCTGACCGTGGTTGATACCGCCACATACTGGACACTGTTCGGTCAGATCATCATCGCTATCGGGGTGACACTGGGCGGCCTTGGCGTTATGACTATGGCGTCCCTGTTGACCCTGGCCGTTTCTAGGCGACTGGGACTTACTCAGCGCTTACTTTCTCAAGACGACACCCAAGGTCGCATGGGGGACGCCCTCGCCCTGACAAAAGGGGTGATCATCACCACCTTGGTGGCTGAGGTCGTCCTTTTTGTGGTTGTCGCCCCCGCTTTTCTTCGGCGAGGACACTCGGTAGCAGAGTCGGCTTGGGACGCGTTGTTCATGTCAATATCCGCTTTCAATAATGCGGGCTTCGTAGTGATGCCTGAAGGGCTAGAGGGGTATGTTGGCAGCTGGCTGGTGCTTCTGCCCCTGATGCTGGCTGCCTTCGTAGGGGCGATTGGCTTTCCCGTGATCGTCGATTTGCGTCGCAATTGGCGCCAGCCACGCTCACTGAGTTTGCACAGCAAAATAACCATCTCCACTTACATAACACTCATGGTGGTCACGGGGTTGATGATTGCCGCTCTCGAGTGGAACAATCCCTACACTTTTGGTCCTCTCAACTTCTCGGAACGGGCCCTGAACACCATCGTTGGGGCTGTAAACACCAGGTCTTTGGGGGCAAGCGCCATCGATGTTTCCCAAATGACAGGCGCGTCGTGGCTGGTACAAGACATTTCCATGTTTATCGGCGGCGGTTCAGCGTCCCACGCGGGGGGAATCAAAGTCACTACGTTCACCATTTTGATTCTCGCCGCTTGGGCCGAAGCACGCGGTAGACGAGATGTTGAAGCGTTTCACCGGCGCCTGCCCCACGGCACCATCCGTCAGGCGGTAGCCGTGCTCTTAGCCGCAGTCGTCCTCGTCCTAGGTACGGCAGCCGTTCTACTGGTGATAACCCCATTCACGTTAGACCGCATTCTGTTCGAAGTTATCAGTGCTTTCGGGACTGTGGGACTATCAACCGGAATCACTTCTGCACTTCCCATAGCGGCGAAATTTCTATTGGCTCTCCTGATGGTGATTGGAAGGGTTGGTCCCATGACCTTCGCCGCGGGACTCGCCCTGCGTGAACGTCAGAGCTTTATCCGCATGCCCGAAGAGCGGCCGATCGTTGGTTAACGCTAAGGAGTAGATGTGCCCGGACGAAACAGAAAAACTAGTGGGACCCTCGTGGTTGGAATGGGTCGCTTTGGAGCCGCTGTAGCCGTCACTCTAGAGAGACTTGGCTTCGAAGTGCTCGCCATGGAAAAAGATTTTCGGCGAGTGCAGCATTTCAGTGGCGTCTTACCGATAGTTCAGGGGGACGGGACGGACGCAGACGCCCTCGAACAGGCGGGCGCGCCCGATTTCTCCTCAGCCGTAGTCGGGGCGGGAACGTCGCTAGAGGCGTCGGTTCTAATCACGGCAAACCTGGTTGATCTGGGAGTCAAGAACATCTGGGCGAAAGCAACCTCACGTGAGCACGGCCGGATTCTGCGTCGTATCGGCGCCCACCACGTCGTTTATCCAGAATACGACGCCGGTCAGCGCACCGCACACCTAGTCGGTGGACAGATGCTGGACTACATCGAACTCGACAAAGAAGAGTTCGTTATCGCCAAAATGCGTCCCCCTAGAGAACTCGAGGGCTTCACGTTGGGAGAGTCCCGGGTTCGCAGCCGATTCGGTGTGAAAGTGATTTGTTGTTTGAGGGCGGGTCGCCCCTTCCGCTACGCCGACGCCACAACGCGGGTGGATCGCGAGGACGTTCTTGTCGTTTCTGGGACATCTGCCGATGTGATTAGTTTTTCTGAGCGCCCCCGCTAGATGCTTCCTGAAGTGTCGGAACCTCGCGATACCGTGGTTACCTGCAGACAGGAAGGGCGGCTATGGCTCGAACTAAGACTCTGTTCCGTTGCGGCAGTTGCGGCTGGGAAAACCCCAAGTGGTTAGGACAGTGCCGTGAGTGCCAGGAATGGGGCACCTTGGAAGAACATGCGGTCACCGCGGGGACCGGTTCACCACTGGTGTCGGCGGTGGGCGCAGCGTCAGCGGTTGCACTCGACCAAATTCGGGTTCAGGACGCGACGGCTAAACCCAGTGGAATGGAAGAGTTCGACCGTGTTTTGGGTGGGGGGATCGTTCCGGGTTCCGTTGTCCTCTTAGCCGGTGAACCGGGGGTTGGAAAGTCGACACTATTGCTCGATGTGGCGGCTCGATACGCGACACAAGCCCAAAACGCGGGTGCTGGACCCGTGCTCTACATCAGCGGGGAAGAATCTTTAGCCCAAGTATCTAAACGCGCCCATCGAATCGGTGCAGTGCAGGGCAATCTGCTTCTAGCTGCGCAAAGCGATGTAGCAGCCGTCGCCCAGTTAGTTGAAGAGCACTCTCCTTCACTGCTGATCGTGGACTCAGTCCAGACCATGACTTCTGGACTAGTAGATGGTTCCGCTGGTTCGGTGAGCCAGGTTAAGGCGGTTACGCAGGTCGTTATCAATGCCGCCAAACAAAATAGTCTCCCGGCCCTCCTAGTCGGGCATGTAACGAAAGAGGGAACTATCGCAGGGCCGCGAACGCTAGAGCACCTAGTGGACGTAGTTTGCCAGTTCGAAGGGGAAAGAACCGGCGCTTTGCGTCTATTACGCACAGTTAAGAACCGCTATGGATCAACTGATGAAGTTGGATGCTTCACTTTGGAAGAATCAGGTATTAGGCAGGTATCTGATCCCTCGACCCTCTTCACTTCCGGAGCTCAAGGGGAAGCGCCCGGCAGTATCGTCACGGTCACGCTGGAAGGGAATCGCCCGCTTCTAACCGAAATCCAGGCACTGGTGGCACCGGGGACGGGCGGCAGTCCACGTCGAATCACGTCGGGCCTTGATTCTGCGCGTGTCGCCATGATTATGGCGGTCGTCCAAGCACACCTGCGCTTAGACCTAACCCAAAAAGAGGTTTATGTGTCGACGGTAGGTGGCGCAAAAATTGTAGAGCCGGCCATCGACTTGGCGATTGCGCTAGCTATTCTGTCGGCTGCAAAAGGAAAAACCGCGAATAAGCATCTACTCGCCTTGGGCGAAGTTGGTCTAACGGGAGAAATTCGGGGTGGCAGCGGCCTCTCTCGCAGACTTATGGAAGGCGCGCGACTAGGCTGGTCTAAAGCAATAGTTCCTGCAAACCAACTCTCGGACATAAGGGTGCCTCGGGGAATGAAACTTCTTCCGGTGGTGAACCTAGGGGAAGCGGTTCACCACGCATTTGACTGACTTTAGTTGAGGGGAGCACCTGGGTGGACAACGACAGCGCCGCACTGCGACGGGCATTGCAGCTGGTTGCGCCGGGAACAGAATTACGAGAGGGCTTGGAACGCATCCAGCGTTCCCATACGGGGGCTCTGATCATCCTCGGCTACTCACCGGAAGTGGAAGCTCTCTGCTCTGGTGGTTTTGAACTTGAGGTCGATTTTTCGCCGGCCCGGTTGCGTGAGCTCGCGAAAATGGACGGTGCGGTCGTCATAGACACCGACACGTGGAAGATCCGTAAAGCCAATGTGCAGCTTCTACCAGATGCGAATATTCCTACCGATGAATCAGGAATGCGGCATCGAACAGCACAAAGAGTCGCGCGTCAAACGAATATCCCAGTCCTATCACTTTCTGCGTCAATGCGGCTGATCTCCATTTACGTGGGACGTCTGCACCACACGGTCGAAGAACCAGAAACACTACTGGCTCGCGCTAACCAGGCTGTCGACACGCTTGAAAGGTACACGCAGCGGCTGGATGAAGTCTTGGCTTCGATGGCAATCTTCGAAATGAGGGAAGCGGTGACCGTCCGCGACCTCGCCACCGTAATTCAGCGGATGGAAATGATCAGACGCATAACCTCTGAAATAGATGGTTACCTGAGCCAGTTAGGCGACGACGGCCGACTTCTTTCCCTCCAAGTTGATGATCTGCTCCGCGGCGCAGCATCCGAACGGGCGCTGGTATTGCGTGACTATATCCCAGACCCCGCGATGCTAAATGAAGTAGAAGGCCGCCTGGCTGGCCTATCGGGCGAATCACTCCTTGACTTGCGGCAAGTATCTGAGAGTCTAGGCATCCACGTGTACGACTCCGCTGATTTGGATGAGGTTATAAAACCAAGAGGTATCCGCGCTCTCGCGGTCATACCGCGATTACCGTGGCGGATTATCCAAGCTATTTCTGACAAGTGGCCAACTCTAGCGCAACTGCGGCTTTTGTCCGCCGAAGAGTTCCAGCAGATTGATGGCATTAGCCCTTACAGGGCGCAAACGATTGTGGAATACCTGCGACGGCGCGCCTCAGCGGCCGGTGACGACAACGCGAACTGGTAGTCACCGTGCCCCTCATCCGCAGGCCGTCTACGTGGGTGGCGACAGAGGACTGCAACAGAGGGGTGCGCCTAGGTAATCTGGATCGATACCTTTTCGACTTTTCCGTCCTCGAACGCCTGGGCTGACAGGATGTATATGCCGGGCTCTGGAACTGCACCGCCGTAATCTAAGCCCGACACATCGCACCCTTCATAGACGTACCCCTCCCACTTGAGCGTCCCAGACCAGGTTTGATTGGGACTGAGAAGAAGCATCTTCTCCCATTCGGGAGTACATTCTGTTGGCGACCAAATGGTCTCTGCCGATGCCCCGGGCTTGGACTGAGCGGTCAACACAACGTGGACGTCTGTCGTGTTCAAACTACAGTCAACTTCACCGGTATTTTCCACAATCACGGCCGTCTGGAAACCGCGACCTTGGCTGACAATCGTTTCGGATGGCTCCAGCGTTATTTGCAACTGGTCAGCGGAACAAGGGTTGATCTCTACGGGTCTGGGGGCGCTGCTCTCGGTCGTTTTTACGTGGTGATCACTGAGCATCCCGGTCACGGCAGACACGGCTTTCACTATTAGGAACACAAGCCCTATGACGATTGCAAGCAAGATCAGGCTGGAGACTATTCTCCGCACCCAAGGAGTCTTCTTCTTCGGTCGCACGACCCTGTTAGACATGCAGGTAGTTCCTTTGTTTACCGGACTGGCCGCTGGGCCGATGCATCCCTTCCCCGCGGTTCAGGATCGTCCTCGTCCCCATCGGAATCGATGCACCATCTTTCTACAATTATTGCGACCGTCGTGGCAAAGATTGCCGTAACAGCTCCCGCCAGCGCACTCCAGGCAGCGAACGCCATTGCGGGAGCCCACAGCCTCGTGAAACTAACCGCTGCTACTCCCCCAAGAAATCCGGCGCAGCCAGCCATAACATATGCGCTCGAACGCGAAAGTACCGCTATGCGGGTTGCCCCGATCGGCGTAACCCAAGTTTCACGACGCGCCTTTAGGCGCCGAACCGCACGTCCACCCACCAGCAACCAGATGCCTACCAACAGAAACAGCAACGAGATCAGTGGCGTGACGGTAAACGGTTGCGCATAGCGAACCAAGAGCGCCGCGACTAACGCACCTATGGCCAAGGTGCCTAGACCCGTACCAACGACTACGCCTACGTTCAAAGGCTTCATAGTGGCCCTAGTGTCTGTTCACTGACGGGCGCCGCATAACTGGCTGGTTTCCCGTCGGTGTGGGGCGCACAGTTACACCACGCGCGAGGCGAGGTGGCGGGGATTGTTCTCGATTCGTTCCACTCCCGCTACCTGCATCACCGTTGGGTTCACTGCTGGTTGGACGCCCAACCGAGTCGACCACCCGGACGTGCTGTTGGTGAGCTTCAAAATCCCAATCAGGGAGGCGCCGTGCCGAAGTGGGCGCGCCCGCCCGTCGCCGCGACGGTGGCGGCGCTGGCCGAGCTTGAGGTACAGGAGAGGCAGGGGCTTCTACCGCAATAGGAGCAGTTTCGGGTTCCGGCTCGCGCTGAAACGAAAGTACGGGTGGTGGGGGTGGCGGAGACATAGGTTCGGCAGGTGGCTGTGCTTCTGCCTCGAGGAGTTTCCGAAATATCGGATCTCGTGAGATGTCCGCCAGTGGAACCTTTTCTCCGCGCAGACTGACTTGCGGGGCGTCGGCAGGTAGGCGCGGCGCTTCAGTTGGGTCTGCTGTTTCCGCCGAGCCGATAACGATCCTCTCACCCAGGTCGTCGTCGCTGCCCGCCAACCAGTCTGGGTATTGTGCAAGGACACCATCGAGGTCGCCCGCGTGCTCTAGTAGGACCCCTACTTCGCCGTGTCCGGTAAGACGTGCGTCCGGATCAACGAGCAACCAGGGATAAAGAACAAAAGCTCGCGTATGCGCTCTGGGATGGGGAAGAACCAGTGAGCGGGTCGCTAACTGCATGCGATCAAGGTCGATGATGTCTATGTCTAGAGTGCGGGCGCCCCACCGAGTTGTTCGTACTCTGCCGAATGAAGCTTCGATCTCTTGAAGCGCTGCCAAGAGAGCCGGGGGTGCGAGGACGGTATGTCCCAAGACGATGGCGTTCAAGTAGTCGTCTTGGGGGAGCATGCCCGGCTCCAAAACCGGCTTTGTTTGCACCAGTGGAGAGACTTCGTCTACTTCGAAGCCATCCAAATCGGCCAGCGCGGACACGGCCTCTCTTAGCGTCCGGACAACCGGTCCCTTGTTGGCCCCGAGCGACAAGACCACCTGGTACACGTACTCTTTCTGCTCGGGCTCAACCTGGGTTTCTACCTGCGGCTCAAGCACGGGCTTGCTTACTATTTCGTCAGGTTTTACCGGCACGTGAGATGAACGATAGCTCTGTGCGAGCTCTTCGGCACGTTGCTTCCTTTCGGCTCGCAGTCTTTCGAGGCGGCTAGGCAGCTCTGGTCGGGCGACAGGTTCCGGAACTGCTTCGACCTCACGCTCCTCCAGAAGGGGTGGCGGCGCTACTTCGGCATCCGCGGGTGCCTTCCTAACGACGGTGACGGACACGTCAGAGAAACGCAGATCCATCGGTGCCATAGGTTTGTGAACCGTAACTTGAGCCTTATTCACACCCTTATAGCGAAGCGCAAGATCAACGATTCGGATCGCAAGGGTCTCAATGAGATTGACCGCCGGGCCGGAAAGAATTTCCATCGCCTGCTGCGCTAGGACCGAATAGTCCACTGTGTCCGCAACGTCGTCGGATGTTCCCGCTTTGTCCAAGTCAACGAAGAGGGTTATGTCGGCAATGAACTCTTGGCTACCACTACGTTCAAAGTCATAAACACCGTGATTGGCCACCGCCTTCAACCCGCTAAGGGTGATTATGTCCTGATCCTGCACGCTGTCCCTCCTTTCGTTGTCACCGCATTGAGCCTGATGACAGGGTTTCGATTAGCCGCACGTTCTGCTTGACGTTGTGCACTCTGACTGCCCACGCACCCGCTTGGACGGCCAAGCGAGTAACTTCAAGTGTCCCAGAGTCCAAGTCTTCGCGGTACCGGGCCGCAACAAAACGCTTTCGAGAAGCCCCTACTAACACTGGAAATCCAGTCTCAACGAAATGGTCTAGTCCCGTCGCCAACATCCAAGAATCCTCAGCTTCTTTTGCAAAGCCAAGCCCGGGGTCAACGATGATTGACTGTGCTGACAGACCCAAGTCAAGTGCCTGCGCCACTTGAGCTTGAAGCTCTTTTCTTACCTGCCCCACTACGTCATCGTACTGTTGATTGAGGTTAGGATCCGAGGGGAACCCCCTCCAGTGTTGTACCACGAATGCCGTGTCCGCCTGGGCTGCCACCTTCACCGTGCCGGGATCGTTGCAGCCACCCGACACGTCGTTGACAACGCAGGCACCTTCTAAGACGGCTCGACGAGCTGTTTCCGCATTCACCGTGTCGATCGACACCGTGGCGCCTTTAGCGACGAGAGCGGAAATAACCCGACCCACACGCCGCCATTCCTCCTCTACTGGCACACGTTGGGCTCCGGGGCGAGTAGATTCCCCGCCCACATCGACCATGAGAGCGCCCTCATCCATCATGTTCAGTCCGTGGGCGATAGCGCTATGCGGATCGAACCAACGTCCTCCATCGGAAAACGAGTCGGGTGTGACGTTGAGGATCCCCACCACTGAAGTGGTTTTTCCGCCCAGCGGAACTCCGTGCGCAAGCGGCGCCGGGATTCGTCGCATGACACTCTGAGTGGCTGCCATAGTTGCTTGCTCCCCTAGAAAAGGGCTAACACTTCTTGCCGCTTGCTGGGATTGTCCAACTCGCCTCGGAAGCTCACAGTCACCGTCTCAGATCCGTATTTGCGCACGCCCCTCATGGTCATACACATGTGTTCTGCTTTCACCTTCACAGCCACCCCGACCGGTGACAGTGCCGATTCGAGCGCGGTCGCAATCTGTTGCGTTAGACGTTCCTGTATCTGGGGTCGACGAGCGTAGCCATCGACACAACGTGCCAGTTTCGACAAACCCGTAACGCGTCCACCTGACGGCAGATACGCCACACTCACAGTGCCGAAAAAGGGCATTAGGTGGTGTTCACACATCGATGCGAATTCGATGTCTTTCACAACCACCAGGTCGTCTGTGTCGACTTCGAATGTCTTAGAGAGGTGCTGAGCAGGATCTTCGCCTAGTCCCCCAAAAATCTCCGCGTATGCGCGTCCTACCCGGTCTGGCGTCTCAACCAGTCCGTCACGTTCCGGATCCTCCCCTATCGCAGCCAGTAGTTGCCTAACGGCGTGCTGTACGAGGGCGGGATCGTAACTACCCTGTGTCATTCGTCGGTATTGGGACATCAGAGCTGCTCGTTAATCGGGGCTGGCGGGTCAATATCTTTGGGATTCAATCCAACCGGATTCCCCAGCAGCTCTGGGTTGACATCCTTGTGGTGACCGTAGTTCCAGACCTCGCGCTTAGGCTGTTTTTGAATGTCCTTGAAGATCTCCGCCAATCCCTTCTCGTCAATGGTTTCCACGTCCAGCAGCTTGACGGCCAGCGCATCTAGCACATGTCGATTCTTGGTCAGGATCGTCCATGCTTCGGAGATTGCCGCATCAACTAGGTCGCGAACCTGCTGATCGATCATAGTTGCTTGATGATCCGAGATGTTTAGGCCCTTTCCTTGACCTACATCTCGGGTCACAAACGGATCGGTGTCTTGGTGTCCCAGTTTCACCACACCAACCGAGGTTGTCATTCCGTAGTCGGTGACCATTGCCCGGGCCGTCTTGGTAGCTTTTTCGATGTCGTTGGCGGCCCCGGTAGATGGATCTCGGAACACGACTTCTTCAGCGACGCGTCCACCCATTGCGTAAACCAAGTCATCCAATAGCTGGTTGCGCGTCTTGGAGTATCTATCTTCCGTAGGCATCACCATCGTGTACCCTAGGGCGCGACCCCGTGGAAGGATGGTCACCTTCGTAACCGGATCCGTGTATTGCAGGGCGGCCGCACAGACCGCATGTCCTGCCTCGTGATAGGCGGTCACGTACTTATCGTGTTCGTTCATCACGCGAGTGCGCTTCTGCGGACCCGCAATAACTCGGTCGATCGCTTCGTCAATAGCACGCATATCGATCAGGTCCGCATTCGAACGTGCAGTCAGCAATGCTGCTTCGTTGAGGACGTTTGCCAGGTCAGCGCCGGTGAAGCCCGGGGTGCGTTTGGCAATTTGATAGAGGTCGATATCGTCTGTGAATGGCTTACCTTTCGAGTGGACGCGCAAGATCGCCTCTCGCCCGCGTAAATCGGGTGCTTCGACCGCTATTTGCCGGTCAAAGCGTCCGGGGCGCAGCAGGGCCGGGTCAAGAATGTCCGGACGGTTCGTAGCCGCAATCATGATCACGTTGGTGCGCGCATCGAATCCGTCTAATTCGACCAGCATTTGGTTCAGTGTCTGTTCACGCTCATCATTGCCCCCGCCGATCCCGGAACCTCGGTGACGACCGATCGCATCAATCTCATCCACGAAGATGATTGCGGGTGCGGCTTTACGGGCTTTGTTGAACAGGTCCCGCACGCGGGAAGCACCCACGCCGACGTAGAGCTCCATGAACTCCGACCCTGAAATTGAGAAGAATGGAACGCGCGCTTCGCCCGCCACTGCTTTGGCAAGAAGAGTCTTACCGGTTCCGGGAGGTCCATAAAGCAAGACGCCGCGCGGGATCTTTGCTCCCACTGAGGTGAACTTGGCGGGATCGACTAAGAATTCTTTGATCTCTTCAAGCTCTTCAACGGCCTCGTCCTCACCGGCTACATCCGCAAATGTGATCTGCGGATTCTCTTCATTGAATTCTTTCGCTTTAGAAGCAGAGAAGGACCCCATCATCCCACCACGAGTGGTGCGCGACATCAGGAACCAGAATGCCCCCAGAATCAGCAGCATGGGAATCATTAACTGCAACATGGATCCCCATACGGAGGACTGGGGGAAGAGGGCGTTGTACCCGCCGGGAGGCTCAGCTTCGGTAATTAGCTCAAGGATCTCATCCGTCTGGGCGCGAGCGTAAGTGAAAGAGAGGTTCTTGCCCAGTTCCTTCTTCGGGTCGTCGACAGAAGTTGATTCATGAGTGTACGGCTCAACAAGGACCAGTGTTACCTGTTGGCTGCCATCGTTGAGGACGGCGGTTTTTAGCTCTTCGGTGCGAAGGATCTCCAAGCCTTCAGACGTGCTTACCATTCCCGGGGCTAGGAGCCGGCTGACCATCCAGCCGATCACCATCAGGGCGACAAGGGGCGCCACTATATAGGGCCAGACTTTTGTCTTTCCCTTCTTGTTGCCCCCGCGGTTTTTCGACTTTGGGTCTGTCACTGACTAGTCACCCTCTTCCTCATAAACGTGTCTTGCCAAGGTGCCGATAAATGGCAGGTGACGATAATTCTCTGCGTAATCTAGGCCGTATCCGATCACGAACTCATTGGGGATGTCGAATCCAACGTAGTCAACATCAACGTGGACTTTCGCGGCGTCAGGCTTGCGCAGGATCGTCACGATGCGCACCGATTTCGCGCCGCGCGCTACCAGGTTTTCTTTGAGCCAGTGAAGTGTGAGGCCAGAGTCGATGATGTCCTCCACGATGAGAACGTTCCGATCAGTCACATCTGTGTCCAGGTCCTTCAGGATCCGCACCACGCCGGACGTCTTCGTTCCCTTCCCATAGGAGCTAACCGCCATCCAATCGATTTCAACCGGGCGGTGAATCTTTCGGGACAGGTCAACCATTGCGGGGGCGGCGCCTTTCAGCACACCCACCAGCAAGAGGTCACCGCTGGGATAATCTCGATCGATATCGGCAGCTAGCTCGGTTACGCGAGCGTCGAGCTCTTCTTCAGTAATGAGAACCTTCTCGAGCGCATCGCCCATATCGTTTGCGTCCACATTCGTCCCTTCGCTTCAGCGCTGGCAACCGCCGGGCAGCCCGGATTGACCACGGTTTTGATTCCCCTACTCTAGCGTCACCGCAACCGTGTCCCCCACCGCCATCTTCGTACAGAGTCCCCTTCACACCTTCGCCCTAGGGCCCAAAAACTGCACAGATCTGCGGGTCCGCCTCACCTGCCAGCCACCTGGCAGGCTTACCGTCTTTCCAATCGGCGAGTGTCGGTCCTGAGCCGTGTTCATTACCAGCTGATCGATGCTCTCAATTTGGGTGTGAGACAAGGCTGGGACCGCGAATTCTGTGCCTACCTCATTGGTTTCTTTGTTCGCTTCTTCCCATGCGCGCAGGTAGACCCTTTTTCTAATCGCAGCGGGTTCCAAATGAAGGATGGTAACCAGCAAGTCGAGTGTTCCTTGTTCGCCAGTCCCCCGCGCCTGGCGAAAGAGTTTCCTCGCGAAATAATCGAGGGCGTCTTCGTCCTCTTTCAAAATCTGAGCGACCCGAGCTAGGGCTGGTACTGGATCTTGAGACAGCGACTGATGCAAGGCGGGCAGGCCCCGGTGCCGTAGCGCTGTTCGGGGCAGGACCGCCCCACTAGCGCTGGTCCACGATGCTTCCCAAGTATTCGTTGGGTCTTCAACCCACTTCAGGTGCAGGGCCCGGCAGAATCGTTCCGTATCACGGCGTCGAACATGTAAGAGCGGTCGACCTCGGAACAGCGCCGGTGACGAGCGACCCGGAACTGGTTTCCGCTCAGTCATGGCTGCTAATGCCCGGGGGCTGGCACCGCGGCCCAACCGCATCAAGACCGTTTCTGCCTGGTCATCCATCGTGTGTCCGTACAGGATGTCAACCTTTGAAAGATCATGCTCCGCGCCCCATGTTTGCGCATAATCCTCCAGCAGGTGATGGCGGATCAGTCGCGCTTCTCGCTCTGAGGGGCGTTGGTGTGAAGTTCGCTTGGCCCGAAGAATCTCTACCTGGCTTATCCCCAACCCTCTTAAGTATTCGCAGACACCGTCTGCCTCTGACGCAGATTCCGGACGCATCGCGTGGTCAACGATGGCCGCCACATATGGGATGCCGCGCCGCTGAGCAATGTCAGCTGCAGCTACAGTCAAAGCGAGAGAATCGGCGCCCCCGGAAACTGCCAGTACGATCCCGGCGCTCCCATCAGGCGAAACGTGTTCGAGCACGTATTCTCGCACCGTCAGCGACACGGGGCGAGCAGCCCGTGGCGGGGTTGCCCCTACGATTTGTGGTGGGCCTAGTCGTTTCCGACCCATTAGCTTCGCGCCAGTGCGGTAACGAACCGGTCTAAGTCTGCCTGGTAATAGTAGGCGGCGGAACCAGGGACTTCATCTGCCCCGACTGCAAAGACAAGCAGGTGGCCTGAGTCGGTAGAAACGACGCCCGCTAGGGAAGATACGCTTCCTAGTGAGCCCGTCTTGGCCGCAACATTGCCGAGCCCGGGGGAGTCGTCGAACCTGCCTGCAAGCGTCCCAGTCATGCCTCCAACTGGGAGGAAGCGGACCAAGGAACTGGCGGCACCGGTGTCTTGCGCCGACAGCGACACAGCGTCTGTGAGAGTAACTGGGGAAATCCTGGTGTCAGAATCCAGTCCGGAGCAGTCGCGGGCGGTCATTGAAGAGGTGTCCACGCCAGATTCCGACAAGAACGTCGTGAGTGCGGCTGTCGAATCGTCCAGCGTCGCAGAACCGTCGGAAGAATACGTTCGGGTGGCTAGCCGGCAATACTGTTCCGCAAGCGTATTGTCTGACGTTAGAACCATGTATTGAACTTGGTCCAGCACGGTCGCCGATTCCACCGTGGCTAATTCGTCGGCGTCTTTCGCGGTAGATCCTGGCTCTATGGTTTCCACTGAGATGCCCTCCTCTTTCAAGGCGGCGGCGAACTGTTCGGCAGCGTCGCGCGCAGAACTATCCACAAAGTCCCAAGCACCTGGGTAAGTCCGGCCAGTATCGATGGCGAAGGCAACTTGGTCACCGCCGAAGTCAGTCACTTCTTGGTCGTACCAGGCTGCCGGACGCAGATCGCCCTCAAACAAACGGTCTTGGTACCTCAAATTAACGGCGGTACGATCCCTATTCTTTAGTGCTTGGGCAGTTTCTTTCGCTAAGGTTGCCAGTCCCGCGCGACCATTGATGACGTTTGGGTTGCTTTCCCCGGGGCCGAGCAACAGATCGCCTTCTCCCCACAGGTAGAGGTCGCTCCCTTCGATGGATGTTCCGGTGCTCAACGTCTGGTCAGCATCTAACTGTGAAAGCGCAAAGTAGCCGGTAAGGACCTTCATTGTTGAAGCAGGTGTGTGGGGTGCGTCGTTGTTTGCGGCCAGTATGACTTCACCTGAAGAAGCCTCCACCACACGAACCCAAGGGACCCAGCCGGTCTCTTGAGCGGTCTTTTCCACTGCTGCCCACGCGTCCTGTATCTCGGAGACATTCAGAGGTGCGACTGGTTCCCCGCTCTGGGGTTCGTAATCTGCCACTCCAAAGGTGGGTGGTACAGGGGGTTGGATGGGCGATCCGAAGCCCGGCGTGCTCACTACGGTGACCACCCGATCCATGTAAAAGACAAGTAAAAACATGGCGATCGCCAAAAGCATGACAATTGCCCCTACAATTGCGGGGAATGCACGTCGACGCACCGCACCTCCTACTTGACTGGGCTCGTATAACCCTAGTTCACAGTAAGCGCACCAACGGCGTGGAACACACTCGAAGAAGGGTCGACAATGGAGTTCGATGTAACGATCGAGATTCCCAAAGGGAACCGGAACAAGTACGAGATTGATCATGAGACGGGCCGGATTCGCCTAGACCGCCTCCTGTTCACCTCAACTCGCTATCCCGATGATTACGGATTCATTGATAACACGCTGGGTGAGGACGGAGATCCCCTGGACGCCCTCGTGCTGCTGGAAGAGCCGACTTTCCCAGGCTGCGTTATTCGCTGCCGCGCACTGGGGATGTTCCGCATGAAGGATGAGATGGGGGGCGACGACAAGGTACTATGCGTCCCCGCTGGCGATCATCGCGCTGCTTGGCGCACAGAGATCGATGATGTCTCAGAATTCCACCGCCTAGAGATCCAACACTTTTTTGAGGTCTACAAAGACCTCGAACCTGGGAAATCGGTGGAAGGGGCCCACTGGGTGGGACGGGCTGAAGCCGAGGCAGAAATCAAACGATCTTTCGAACGCCTGAAGCGAGCAGAGGAAGAAGGTTCGCACTAACCACGTAGACGAAGGGGGGGTCGAAGTGTTTGGCTTCGACCCCCCTTTCGCTTGCGCTTAGGTCCCGTTACTCAGCACCTGTGCGACGCGCTAGAGGCGCACCGCGTACGGCATGAGTTTGTGGGTGTTGTATAGGCTGGCTACACGGACGACATCGCCGGGTTTGGGTGAGTGCAGCAGTTGTCCGCCACCTAGGTAAAAGGCGACGTGGTAAATACCGCTTGCGCCACCGTTATCCGACCAGAAGATAAGGTCGCCTGCGCGCGCCTGCGAGAAGGGCACCTGTTGGCCGGCGTAGTACTGCGAAGAGGCTACCCTCGGGATCATCTTTCCGGTTTGTGCGAAGGACCAATAGGTCAGCCCAGAACAGTCAAACGTGTTCGGGCCAGAGGCTCCCCATACGTAAGGTTTCCCCAGTTGTCCTCTGGCTACACCTAAGGCTGATGACCCGACACCGCTAGCCGGTGGATTTGGCTTAGGCGTAGGTTTAGGTGCGGGCGCCGGGGAGGGCGCTGGCGCTGGTGCTGAAGTACTCGGAGTCGAAGGGCTGGGAGTAGAGGGGCTCGGCGTCGACGTGGATGGTGAAGAAGGACGAGAAGTATCCTGCGTACTAGACGAAGCCGGCGGGTTTGAGGAAGAGCCTTCAGATGACTCGGGGCGCTGCGTATTAGCAGCACTTTCTTCTCTCATCAACTGTTCGAGAGCCTCTTGTTCGCGCTGCTTTTCGGCGGCTTCGAGACGCTCGCGTTCCAATTTGACGGAAGTCTGTCGTTTCGCGGCGAGCTCTTCCAGCATCGCTTGACGAGCGGCGGTAGCATCGGCGACGGCTGTTTGAGCGGACTGGGCAGCACTCTCAGCGGCTTCGGCTTTCTGCGTGGCCTGCTTGTATGCGTCTTCCTCGGATTTTTCTGCTTTTTCAGCCGCTTTGTCCATCAGGTCTGCCACCTGTTTCAGGGCGGCAACCTGCTGCATCTGATTGTCGGCGGCAATTCCAAAGGAAGACACCAGATATCGTCGCTGCTCGATCCCGCGAAGCCCATCGGCATCTAGGTAAGGGATCAATGAATCCAGCGGCGTGGTTCCGCCCCGAGACGCAACTTGAGCCACGCTGGCGAACTCACGCAGTCCCTGTGCGAAGGCCGCTTTGGCTTCTTTAGCTTCGACCGCCGCTTTCTTTGCGGTTTCTTGTGCTTCTTCGTAGCGGACCTGTGCTGCATTAGCGGCCTCCGCCGCTTTCGCCGCAGCTACCGACGCTTCTTCGGCGGCTTGTGCGACAGCAGCTAACTGCACTTCGAGTTGTGCCACGGACAACTCTGCGTACTCAACTTCTTGTTTCGCTCGCTCTACATCGGCCTCGCTAGGGGTTGCCCATGCCGCCGGAGCGGCGAATAAGCCCATTCCTAAAACTGCAGCCGCAAGCGCACCGGTGAAGCTCCTTCCCCGCTTTCGCGTCGGCTTCACAATCGGTCTTGTCCGCGTCATATTGCCCAGCTTTCGGTCCTGAGTACCTTCCACCACTTGTACCACGTCGACCACAATAGCAACACTAACCACACGATCACCAGATTGCCTCTGTAATGCGTGACCTAAAACTGTGTTCTACGCTGGAAACATGCTGAATAGACCGAACCACCCGCATTTGCGCGCAGCTTCGCTGTCTGCACAAGAAGGGTTGATCAGTGACCCTGCCTTGCTTGACGAAGCAACCTTCGAAGACGCTCGCGAAGCGCTTATAGATGTGGACGGACAGGCTTCCGCGGACGTTCTACGACCCTGGGGCGAAGCGGGACCGCCCCCATCGGACAAGTGGGTGGAAGATCTGCTCGGGCAACCTTTTGAATCGCGCACGCTGCCCTTGAAGCCAGATGAAGAGGGAGATGTAAACGCCACGTTGGTACGGCTCAAACCTGGACGTCGGCGCGCAGTCTCAGATATCAGCGGGGAAATAAAGAGGCCGCTGACCGCGACGCATCCACGCTTCGTATTGCTGTACCTACACGGACGTAACGACTACTTCTTCCACGCGGAAGCAGCCGACGCATTTAGTCGAATGGGAGCCGCCTTTTACGCCCTCGACCTGCGTAAATACGGACGTTCCCTGCGTCCGTGGCAGACCATCGGTTACTCCGATGACCTGGCGGTATATGACGAAGAAATCGACGCTGCGTTAGAAATGATGCGCGGGGAGCATCCGGGATTACCCGTGTTCCTGGTTGCACATTCAACGGGGGGTCTTATTGCCACACTGTGGGCTTGGCGCCATCAGGACGCTCTAGATGGGCTTATTCTGAACTCTGCCTGGCTGGAACTGCAGGTGCACGCCAACATCCGCAATGCGATCCACCGGGTTTCACGCAGAGTGGCCCAAGTTCGTCCTCGGGCAGCAATCGTGGGTGTGTCTAAGACAGATAGTTACTATCGTTCTCTAACCGACGGTTGGGCAGAAAGCGGTTTAGAAGTGCCCGACTATTTTGCGGCGGGATCATCTGATCCTGCATACATCGGCTGGAAGATTCACCCCGAATGGAAGCATCCGTATTCTTACGCTGCTCCGGCTGCGTGGGTGTCTGCGATTTTGGACGGACACGAAAGCGTTGAGAAAGACGTGCACTTAGCGTGTCCCGTCCTCGCCTTGGCTTCGACCAGCTTCGGAGACGAAAATGCTGCCGATGCGACCCTCTTCAGTAGCGACGTAGTCCTAGACGCAGACGTGATCACCGAGCGCGCTGCGGGTCTGAGTGACTCGGTGGTTATTGCTCGATTCCCGGGCAAGCACGACCTGCTCCTGTCTGACCCACCAGTTCGAAGGGATGTTTACTCGACTATTCAGCGGTGGCTGGATTACGTTGGCGTCCCCAGATAATCGGGGAGCGCCCTACACCCGGCTACCGGTTCGCGTTGACCTCTTCGATAGCTTCACGCAAAGTAGGTCCCTGCTCATCACCGATGTGCCACGCATCCCAGCCGCTCTCCCCATAAATTCCGCTCGCACGTAGCGCTTGGGACGGGTCAGCAAACACCCCTGCCGGCACCAATACTTGCCCTTCAAGCGAGAGCAGGGCGCCGTTCGGCGTGCGTGACGGAGGCAGTAATGACAGGGGAACGTCTGCGCCAAGCATTTGGGCGATTGCCCTGAGTCCACTCGCATCCATCTCAACTTTACGCTGACGGACAGGCTCTGGTTGAGGACGCCTAGAGCGCCGCTTGGGCAGCGTGCCCGGTTCGAGCACGGGCTGATCGGCTGCACGCCGCATAGCGCGGCGGCTCGCTCGAGTAGGCAACCCTGAAGGTCGCGGGATAGTCGACTTAGCCGGCCTCTTGGGCGTGGGGATCTTGGGGGCCGGTCTCTCCGATTCCGGCCGCTTCACGCCGGATCCGGTAACTTCGGACTTGTTGGGATCCGAAGTTGTTTTCGTGATGCTTGGCTTATAGGTGCTCGGTTCTGGCTGGCGAGCCGCCTCTTCTTCAGGCTTGCTCCGTCGAGCCAAGACATCCGGTGTACCGGTTTCCTTGGCCTGGCGACGGTGGGATCTGCGGGCAGAGGCAGCGAGCGCCGGCAAAGGACTGGAGCTTTCGACCACCGGCGTGAAGCGATGGTTATAGAGCCGGTGACCAACCGGTTCGACCTCAAGGAACGAGCGTCCATTGCTGGTCTGCCGCAGCGACATTTCATGGACTTCCACCCCAGAAGATGAAAGGACATCTAGGGCGGGGCGCACCTCTGCGGCTATGTGTGCCGCAACCAGAATCATTCGCGGCCCATTCGGAGGCGACGTAGGCATCGATTCGCGGAACTTAGCCCACCCCGTCTTGAACCCCTCGATTCCATCGGGATACTGACGGGCAAGATCGGTCCAAGACATGGCGGCAGAATCCGCCAAGCGTGAGAGGGCCTCAATCAGGACATCGGCATCCAACTCTTTTACCACTTCTACCGCCACCACCTGACCGGCAGCGTCCAAGGCAGTTAGCCGCGGCAGATCGTTGCTGAACATTCCGCCCGACTGCCAGGCAATCGGGAACAGCGGCCGGGAGACGATTTCTAAAACCTGAGAGCGTACTGCGTCCAGCACATCGTCAGAGAAACCCCCCGGTACTTCCCGACCAAATTGGGCAGGTACCAAGCGGCCGTCCTCGAGCTCATAAAGTGCCATGTTCTACCCCTCAACAGACAATACGCGTCCCCATTCTCTCACGCTGAGCGTGACCGTAGGGGGACAAGCGGACAACCAGCACAATACAGGCGTACCTCTTCCGAAGTAGGACCACCACCACAGGCTCCAAGCCCTGAAGAACACAAAGATTCTGCGGGCAAAGCATCTCCCCTGCGTTGCAAGTCATCCACAATGATCTCGGCAAGAATCAAGTTAATGCCTTCTGCGTGGGCAATTTTTTGGACCGTTGCACCGGTTCGTAAGTGTGCTTGGACCCGTTCACTCAAAGAAAATCGGCTCATGACTAGCTTCTAGAAGAACAGCCGCGTGACTTGGAAGAAACCTACCGCTAGCAACCAGGCGACTATCAGCTGCACGCCGATGGCGATGGAAGTTAGTCGGGCACCGATTTGCCGAGCCTGTTCCGCGACTGTAGCCATACAGGGGGTGTACGTAAGCACAAAGATGAGGAACGACAAAGCACCCAAAGATGCTGCTGGCCCGGCGGCGCTCTCAAATGACGCTTTCACTAGCGGGGGCAAGCCGCCAAGATCGCTTCCCCCTTCTTCCGCGTCCCCGGCTGCCTCGGCGTCCAAGTTATACGAAACTACGATGGAAGAGATAACGGTTTCTTTAGCCACGAACCCGGTCATCAAAGCACCGGTCATATGCCAGTCACCGAACCCCGCTGGTTCAAACACGGGAACCAGCGCCTGAGCGGCCGCACCGTAAACGGAATCCTCCATGGGTAAATCGGTATCTGCGAAGCCATAGCCAGACGTTGTCGGTATCGCTCCCAAGACCCAAACGACCATCGTCATTGCGACGATAATCTTGCCAGCACCCTTAACAAAGGCCCAAGAACGTAGCCAAGTGTTATGCGCCGTCCCCAAGACACGGGGCATACCGTAAGGGGGTAAGACCAACATCAACGGGGCCTGTGCCTGCCCCTTGGTGAAGATCGGTTTCAGCGCCAGAGCCCCCAGTATCACCATGAGGATGGACAACATATAAAGACCGAATATGACCGTCCCCGTATGGTTGGGAAAGAAAATCCGGGCGATCATCAGATAGATGGTCAAACGTGCAGCACACGAGGTGTACGGCGTCACCAAGACCGTCACGATTCGCTGGCGCGCGTTCGGCAGTGTCCGCACCGCCGCCAAAGACGGCAGATTGCACCCAAACCCCATCAGCAGCGGCATGATGACGCGACCATCAAGTCCAAGCTTGCGCATCATCCGGTCGCCTAAGAACGCGGCTCGCGCCATGTACCCCGAATCTTCTAGCAGGGACATGAGCAGGAAAATAGTGAACATGAGCGGCACGAAGGACGCGACCACGCCGAGGCCCGTCAGTAGCCCATCAACCAGCAGACCCTGAACCCAAGTTCCACCCAGCCCAATCCGTTCGAGGACGTTTATGGTCAGATTGGCTAGGGAAGCGGCGCCGGGCTCTTGCGATGAAAAGAAAGCGTCGAAGACGTCCATCACCGGGGTAACCCACTCACCGGCAATCTTAAACAGAATCCAGATAACCGCGAAGAAGAAGGGTATTCCGAGCCACGGGTTTAGCAGAAGCGCATCTATCCGGTCGGAACGAGAAAGGTGCCCGACATCCGGTTCGTGCCGCCCCAGTTCCTTTTCAACTTCGTCAACCCAAGCAAAGATCTCGGTCGCTCTTTCCGTCGGGTCGAGGGCGCTCTGAGAGGCAGTGGAATCCGCTGGCGCGTGAGCACACACGCCCGTCTTCTGACAGTGACAGGGCACTTTGCCGGCTAGGTGCGCGGGAGTATCGCATTCCCGGGAAGCAAGCGCAGCGGCGGCTGCCACTTGGTTGTAGCCTGGCGCTGTTGGATCTGGGTCTATATTTCGTACCCGAGGCCTCAATTCGAGGCCGGCCGAAAGAAAGTCTTCAATCTGCTGGCGTTGAGCAGCATCACGGGGATCCACGGCCATGACCGGTACACCCAGAGTTTCTGCCAGCCCATCCAGTGCTAACGATTCGCCCTCACTGCTAGCAACGTCGCTCAGGGTTACAAGAACGACGATTGGGCGTCCCGTGCGAGCGACCTGACCCAGCAGGTAGAGAGAACGTGTCAACGCGGTCGCATCCAATACGCAGACAACTAAGTCAACACTTCTGCCCGAGGCCGCATCGGTGAAAGACCCGGTTACGCCAGCGAGCGTGTCGACAACGACCTGTTCATCTGGGGATTGAGCCACCAAAGAGTAGGTGCCTGGCATGTCGACAATGCGCGCACCAAGGCGGGCAGAGCGACCCACGGCTACTTCCACCGTCGTCCCCGGAGCGTTAACCACCGCTTGCCGAGCACCTGTTATCAAGTTGAACACTGTTGATTTGCCGACGTTCGGGTTCCCAGCCAAGAGGATTGTTGGTTCAGCCGCGCCCTCGACATCTTTCGGGGAACTCTGAATAGTCAGCAGGTTGCGGTTATCCACACAGTGAGAGCAGCTCACCGGCGCTCACTTGCTTCCACTTCGATCAGTTTGGCACTGCGATGGTCGACTGCGATCCGCGTGCCAGCGATATTTATGACCCGCCCGCCAAATGCAGATCGGTTGACCGCAACCAACTGGGCCCCTTCGCGCACTCCCAGTTCCTGTAACCGCAAATCGAATTGGGATTCCACGTCCACACGGGTGATGCGCACCCCAACACGCAAGGGGCAGTGGGCTAGTTTCATGAGCCCATGGTAAGGCTAACCTAACTATCGTCGCCAGCTTTAAAGTAGACCTGCGTTACTTAAATCGGGTCCATCGTAGGCAGCAACGTATCTTTTAGGCACTATGTCCTACGGTTGCTCGGTTTTTTGCTGGGAGCGGCCGCTGTCAAGAGCATGGTTGTATGCTTCCAAATACTCTTTGCGGCGGACCTCATCCGAAAAGCGTGCGACCGCGTAGTCGGTGATCCGCTTTCCATCCCAGCGCTGGGGATCTTGTGCCAAGGAGATGGCGGCGTCAGCGATCGCTTCTCCAGTGCGCTCACTCACCGTCCGCGAGACTTCTTTCGGTAAAAATTCATGATGTCCGCCAACCCCTGCGGTCACTACAGGTAACCCGTGTCCAAGCGCTTCAGCGAGTGCCACCCCAAACGTTTCTGCCGCTGTGGGTAGGACGAATAAGTTGGCCCGTCGCAGTTCTTCACCGAGCAGTTCGGGGGCAACGGCACCAAGGAAGTCGACGTAGTCTGCCACTCCGAGCTCTTCGGCTCGTGCCTTAGCCTGTTCCATCAACGGTCCCGTTCCTACCCAACGGAGTGTCGCGTCCCAACCCTTGTCTCGCAGCAACGCGAGTGATTCAACTGTTTGGATGGGACCTTTTCGATCGATCAAGCCCCCCACGGAAACCATGCGGATTTCTTTAGACGCCCCCAGTTCATCGGCAGTATCGCGAACGAAATCTGGGTCGGTCCGCACAAAGTTAGCGATGACCTTGGGTGTGTCTCCCCTGATCGGCTCAATCGCTTCTGCTAGAGAGGAACCGACGGCAATCACGACGTCGGGTAGCCGTAGCAGGTTCCGAAAAATACGAAGAGCACGTTGTTCAATGGTTTGCCGATCCTCTTCTACCAGTGCAGAAAAGTGCTCCGTATGCACCCACGGTAGCTGCATGCGAGCAAGTGCTGCAGGGAGCAGAGTCGGAAGTGCCACCGTATGGACCACGTCGGCGCTCTGAGCGAATGCCGCGACGGTTCGCGCAGCGCGTACCCAAGTCCAGGGCTTGGTGTGATGGTAGAGAACCCGCACTAAACGGATTCCAGGAACTGTGTCTTCGGGATCAGACAAGTCGTCGGGATTCACTAGGTGCAGTACGACCACGTCGTGGTCCTTCTCCAAGAGTTCGACATCGCGAACTACAAAAGGGGCGATGATGGGGCTCTTTTTAGTGGGGAACCACGAGGTTACAACAAGGGTGCGCATAGGGGCACGGTAACACCAATAGAGCCGCCGCAACTATTTAGTGCAGACAAGAAAGTGGGGGAGAAAGCCGAGATTTCTCAGGCCTTCTCCCCCACTGTCGGTAGGTTCTGTACGAACTACTTCTGCATCACGCTAGCGCGGCCTGCTTCGAGGCGCGCTACGGGAACGCGGAACGGTGAACAGGAAACGTAGTCCAAGCCCACTCGGTTGAAGAAGTGGATGGACGCTGGATCCCCTCCGTGCTCACCACAAACTCCGAGATGGAGCTCTGGCTTCGTGCTGCGCCCGCGCTCTACCCCGGTTTCGACTAGGCGGCCAACTCCGTTGACATCGATCGTTTCGAAAGGAGAAACGCCGAAGACGCCGGCCTCGATGTATTCGTCGAAGAAGGCCCCTTCCACATCGTCACGCGAGAAGCCCCAAGTGGTCTGGGTCAGGTCGTTGGTTCCGAATGAGAAGAAGTCGGCTTCCTTGGCCAGGTCATGGGCTGTGACCGCTGCGCGTGGTAGCTCAACCATGCATCCGATTGGGATGTCCAGTTTCACGCCGGTCTTTTCTTCCACGGCCTTGAGCTCTGGCTCTAGGAAGGAGCGGACCAGTTGCTGCTCACGAATCGAAGCGACCAGCGGCACCATAATTTCCGGCTGCGGGTCGAGGCCTTCTGCCTTCAGTTCCGCGGTTGCTTCGGCAATTGCGCGGGCCTGTAGCTTGAACATTCCTGGTAGGTAGAGTCCCAGACGCACGCCACGCAGACCCAGCATCGGGTTTGCTTCGTGCAGGCGGCGCACTGCAGTCAGTAGACGCTTGTCCTCATCAGAGATTTCGGCGCCGACCGCTGCGGCGACGGCAGCCTTGACTTCCAGTTTGGTGAGGTCGGGAAGGAACTCATGCAGCGGTGGGTCAATAAGCCGAACCGTCATCGGCTTGCCATCCATGACTCGCAGCATCTCTAGGAAGTCCCCCTTCTGGAGAACTTCGAGAGCGTCCAGAGCTTCCTGTTGATCTTGTGAACCGGCTTCAGACAGGATGACACGCTCTACGAGTGGGCGACGATCGCCTAGGAACATGTGTTCCGTGCGGCACAGACCAATACCCTCGGCACCGAATTCTACGGAGTGCTCAGCATCTTCTGGGGTGTCTGCGTTAGCACGCACCCGCAGGCGACGTACTTCGTCTGCGTGCTTGAGGATACGATCAACTGACTCGATGAGTTCGCGAGCGCCCTCGTCATCACCGGCTGCCTCCAGACCCGCTTCAAGGCCATGCAAGAGGTATGTGGTGACGGCCGAATCTTCGACTTCAACTTCACCTAGGAACACTTCACCGGTGCCACCGTCGATGGCAATGACAGTGTCCTGCGTCAGCACTTCACCGTTGACTGTCACGGTGCCAGCAGCGTCGTCAATGACAAGCTCATCTGCACCGACAACACAGGTGGTACCCATGCCGCGGGCGACTACAGCCGCGTGTGAAGTCTTACCACCGCGGGCAGTCAAAACACCGACCGCTGCGACCATACCGGGCAGGTCCTCGGGGTTGGTTTCCCGGCGGACGAGGACGACGTTCTCGCCCTTCGCCTTCGCTGCTTCCGCCTGCTCATTGTTGAACGCGATGCGCCCAACGGCCGCACCCGGGGAGGCGGCCATACCCTTGGTAAGCAGGACCTTCTCCGATTCGGCAGCAATCTGGGGGAACATCAGTTGGGTGAGCTGCTCACCGGTGACACGCTCGAGCGCCTCATCGCGAGTAATCAGCTTCTCATCAACCAATTGGGTGGCCACACGGAAGGCTGCGGCAGCGGTACGCTTCCCAACGCGGGTTTGCAGCATCCACAGCTTGCCCTCTTGGATCGTGAACTCAATATCGCACAGATCTTGGTAGTGGGTTTCAAGCTTACGCATGATCGCCCGCAGTTCCTTGTATGCCTCAGGGTCCTGATCGCCAAGGGTTGCCAACGGTTCTGTGTTGCGGATCCCGGCAACGACGTCTTCACCCTGAGCGTTCATCAGGTAGTCGCCGTAAACCCCGGAGTGACCGGTAGAGGGGTCACGCGTGAAGCACACACCGGTGCCTGAAGTTTCGCCTAGGTTACCGAAGACCATGGTCTGGACGTTTACAGCGGTTCCCAGATCATCTGGAATCCGCTCGCGGCGACGGTACAGCTTCGCACGTTCGGTGTTCCAAGAACGGAAGACCGCTTCGATCGCCATGTCCAGCTGTTCACGCGGATCTTGAGGGAATGGGTTGCCCGTAGCGTCCTCAACAATCTGCTTGAAGGTATCGACCAAAGCCTTCCAGTCTTCGGCAGTCAGATCGGTATCATCGGTGACACCCAAGTCATCTTTGAGCTGGTCGAGCGCATCAGAGAATAGATCGCCGTCCACATCAAGTACCGTCTTACCAAACATCTGGATCAGACGGCGGTAAGAGTCCCAGGCAAAGCGCTCATCTGCGTCCTCGGCCAAGCCCTTGACAGACTCATCGTTGAGGCCAATGTTGAGGACTGTTTCCATCATTCCGGGCATAGAGAACTTCGCGCCGGAACGAACTGAAACCAACAGCGGATGGGTCGGGTCGCCCAATTCGCGGCCCATGGCTTCCTCGACCTTGCGCAGCTCTTTGGTGACCTCAGTAAAAAGCTCTTCTGGTACTGTGCCTGACTTCAGGTAAACCCGGCATGCCTCGGTCGTGATGGTGAATCCTGGGGGGACTGGAAGGCCCAAGCGGGTCATTTCCGCCAGATTGGCACCCTTGCCACCAAGCAGATCCTTCTGATCCTTGTCACCATGTGAGAAGTCGTAAACGTATTTGACCATGTATAGATCAAACCTCCGTGATAGTTCCGCGGCACCTCACCCGGTACCGGATCGTTCGCGTCATTGCAACGCACAAGCGCAAGTTTAGCAAGCAAAACAAAACTGCAGAATGCGCGTTACATCCCAATACAGACCTTCGACCCAGAGCCTGCGAAGCGCCGCCCCGTCCACGGATTCAGTGGCACTCTTGCAAGCGGCTCGCGCACAAAGGCAACCACTCCTCGGCATGACACTGCAGGCCACCAAAAAAGGGGCTGAGCGCTCATACCGCGCTCAACCCCTTCTTGGTTTTATGCCTATCTAGCCTTCAAGCAGCAGCTCCGCCTCTGGGAACGCCGAGTTGATCTCTCCGTTGAAGGAAAACTCCGGCTTACCATCAACTTCGCGCACGCCAACTGTCACCACATCGCCCGGCTTGATAGTGCCGAACAAGATGCGCTCTGACACGGCATCTTCGATGTCACGCTGGATCACTCGACGTAGCGGACGGGCCCCAAGGACCGGATCGTAACCACGCTCAGCGAGCAATTCGCGTGCCTCATCAGTGACTTGTAGACCCATGTCCTGTTCCTGCATACGCAGACGCAGACGATCAATCATGAGGTCAACAATCGTGGTGATGTCTTCACGAGACAGCGGCGGGAAGACCACAACTTCGTCCACACGGTTCAAGAACTCGGGACGGAAGTGCTGACGCAACTCTTCGTTGACCTTGGACTTCATTCGGTCATAGTCATGCGTCAGTGAATCCGATGACTGGAAGCCCGTCAAGACACCCTTGTTGATGTCACGCGTCCCCAAGTTGGTCGTCATCAGAATCACCGTGTTCTTGAAGTCGACCTTGCGACCCTGGGAATCCGTCAGATGCCCCTCTTCCAGAATTTGCAGCAATGAGTTGAAAATATCTGGGTGGGCTTTTTCGACCTCGTCAAACAGGACGACGGAGAAAGGACGGCGACGCACCTTTTCAGTTAGCTGTCCGCCCTCGTCATAGCCAACATATCCGGGAGGGGCACCAAATAGGCGTGACGCCGTGTGCTTCTCAGAAAATTCTGACATGTCCAGCTGGATGAGGGCGTCCTCATCTCCGAACAGGAATTCGGCAAGAGTCTTAGCCAACTCGGTCTTCCCGACACCAGTTGGGCCGGCAAAGATGAAGGAGCCACCCGGCCGCTTCGGATCTTTCAGTCCCGCGCGTGAGCGACGGATTGACTGGGACAGAGCCTTAACCGCTTCCGACTGGCCGACGACACGCTTGTGCAGCTCGTCTTCCATGTTGATTAGCTTGGTGGTCTCCGTCTGCGTTAGCTTCACAACTGGAATACCGGTCGCCATGGCGAGAACCTGCGCGATTTCTTCCTCGGTCACTTCGAGGATTTCTGTTTCGCCCGCACCACGCCACTTCTCTTCGCGTTCTTTGCGTTCGGCAGTGTGCTTCTGCTCTGTGTCGCGCAGTACTGCGGCGCGTTCGAAGTCTTGGTTATCGATTGCCGCCTCTTTGGCGCGCCGTACTTCGTCGATCTTGTCGTCGAGTTCCCGGATTTCGGGCGGCGCAGTCATCCGGCGGATCCGCAGACGTGCCCCGGCTTCATCCATCAGGTCGATCGCCTTGTCGGGGAGGAAGCGGTCAGAAACATACCGATCTGCAAGCGCGGCCGACGCTTCGATCGCCTCATCAGTGATAACCACCTTGTGATGCGCCTCGTAGCGGTCGCGCAGCCCCTTGAGGATGCCCACCGTCTCTTCCATGGTCGGCTCATCAACCCTTACCGGTTGGAATCGACGTTCGAGGGCGGCATCCTTTTCGATGTGCTTGCGGTATTCGTCCAACGTAGTGGCGCCGATGGTCTGCAGCTCGCCGCGCGCCAGCATCGGCTTGAGCATCTGAGCGGCGTCGATGGAACCTTCCGCAGCGCCCGCACCAACCAGCGTGTGGATTTCGTCGATGAAAACGATAATGTCCCCGCGCGTGCGGATTTCCTTAAGGACCTTCTTCAGGCGCTCTTCGAAGTCACCCCGGTAACGTGAACCTGCGACCAAAGATCCCATGTCAAGACTGTAGATCTGTTTCTCTTTGATCGTTTCTGGTACGTCGCCACGCACAATCGCTTGGGCGAGGCCCTCAACAACCGCAGTTTTACCCACGCCCGGCTCACCGATGAGCACGGGGTTGTTCTTAGTGCGACGCGAGAGCACCTGCATGACCCGTTCCATCTCATTGAGACGGCCGATTACGGGGTCAAGCTTTCCTTCGCGTGCGGCTTGCGTCAGGTTTTGGCCGAACTGTTCAAGGAGGGCGGAATTGCCACGCTCTCGATCACGCACCGGTCCACCACTGGTACCCACGGATTCGCGACCCTCACCCTGGCTTTGGTAGCCCTGTAAGAGCTGCATGACCGACTTGCGGATCTTCTGCGGGTTGGCATCGAGCTTGTGAAGAACCTGCGCGGCAACGCCGTCACCTTCTTTGAGAAGGCCGAGCAGCAGGTGTTCGGTGCCAATGTAGTTGTGGCCCAGTTGTAGTGCTTCACGGAAGGAAAGCTCGAAAACCCGCTTGGCGCGTGGGGTGAATGGGATGTGGCCTTCGACAGGTTTCTCTCCCGATCCGATCAGTTCAACCACGGCTGCGCGCGCATCTTCGAGCTTTACCCCGCTCATTTCCATGGCTTTGGCGGCGACCCCGTCACCTTCGTGGATCAGGCCGAGCAGTAGGTGCTCAGTCCCGATGTAATTGTGTTCCAGACCCCGAGCTTCCTCTTGGGCGAGGACGATCACGCGTCGCGCCCGGTCGGTGAACCGTTCAAACATGGCAACCCCCTTGGGATGGTGCGACCTGTAGCTGCGGGCGCACGTGAACCGCACGCCATCTGTATTCAGCGTAGGGCGCCACTGTCCCAGGCGGGTGAATTTTCGCTGAAGGGTGAGATCTGGCTTCTAGCGCGGGGCTTTGGTGTCCAACAGGATTGTGAACGGGCCGTTGTTTACCAAGGCGACATCCATCATGGCGCCAAAGCGGCCCGATTGGGTTTCGATCCCTCGCCGCCGCAGCTCGGCGATCACTTCTTCGACCAGGGGTTCTGCGACGGGTCCGGGAGCAGCATCCGACCAAGATGGGCGGGTACCTTTTCGGGTGCGTCCCTGCAGCGTGAACTGTGAGACGACGAGGACGGGGGCGCCCTCATCCGAAACTGATTTCTCGCCCTCCAGCATTCGCAGCGTGGCGATCCGCCGTCCCAGGGTGCGCGCATCATCGACGGTGTCGTCTTTGTGCACACCGATGAGCGCGACTAGGCCGGGACGGTCAATCTGCGCGACGATCTGCCCGTCGACGGTGACCGAGGCCGTCAGGCAGCGTTGTAAAACGGCTTTCATGCGTCGCGTCGCCCGATTCGGTAGGGAGAAACACGACCCAGGCCGCGCAGTTCTGTGGAGGGGAACTCCTGAATCTCATATTCGGATCTGAGGGAGGAAGCGTCAATCGCCGCCGCGGTCTTAGCGTCCGTCAAAATGGACCAACGCGGCGCAATGTCCACTAGACGGGCAGCGAGGTTTACTGACGGGCCAAAAACATCGCCGCTGCGTGAAAATACGTCGCCCTGTATGAAAGATGCTCGAACTGGCAGGATTCCTTCGGCTGCTTTCAGGTTTGAAATCAGGTCAGTGACGACTTTAAGCCCGATTTCCAAGTCGTCGGCAATGAAGAAGACTGAGTCCCCAATCATCTTCACCACCCTGCCACCAGCGGCAGTGACAACGTTGCGACACAGATACTCAAAGCGTTCAACTAAGCCCACTAGGTCGGCACCCATGATTGATGCCGTGTGTGTATATGAGGACATGTCGACGAAACCGAATGACCGGCTCAGTGGGAATCTGCGTTTTGAATGATCAGAGCTGCGTGCCGCGACTTCCCGGGTCATGCGCTCAATGAGCGCATACATTTGGCGGCGCCACGAATAAACCATCTGCTCTTCTAGCGCGTCAATCAAGCCGCGCATTTCGTTTACTACCACGACGCGAGCGGACGTGTCATCGAGGCCAAGTCGGCGCTCTGCCCCTTCAACCAGAGATTCGATTTCCCATAGGGCAAGACGATCGGTCAGGTGCGACTGGGCACGGGCAAGAGACGCTGCCGTAGCCGGCTCCAACCCCGCTTTTTCAGTGGTTTCACTCCACTGCTCGAAAACTTCCAAGTCACGTTCGGTAAACCGTGCTTGGTCGTGAGGTGCGTGTGGGAAACCCATCTCCAAGAGGTAGTTGTGCACCTCTTCAATCGGTTTACCGGATCGGGCGGCGATGTCGTTAGCGGTTAGTGTCGGCGCACCCCCGAGAAGCAGCTCCTGATATTCATCAAGCGTCCGCGAGTGGACGCGGGGGGCATCACCTAGTTCGCCTGTGTCCAGGCGTGCTTTTCCCTTGGAGATCGACATATTTGTGGCAGACATCACGAGAAGAGCCTAGCCGCACTGTCAAGCCTTGCCTAATCTTCACCCAATACAGCCAGTCACCCGCTCAGATGTGGGGCTGCGGCACAGACGCGGAACGTAGGCTAATGCCATGAACTTTGACGCCACACCTCAACGTTCCACCCGCAAGTGGAGCGCTCTTGACGAAGCATGCGACCAGTACATTAGAGACTACGCCGCATTAGATCCAACGGCAGCGACGGACTGGGGACTGCCAGCAGATCCATCTGCCCTGCCCGACATGTCCCCCAAAGGTCTAGCTGAACGCGCCAGCCTTGACTCTGACTTCCTAAAGTCGCTGACGAGTATGCCAATCAAGGATGAGGTCGATGAAGTGACCGCATCCGCGCTGCGCGACCGTCTGACAATCGCAGCCTTGCTACACGACACCCATGAGGACGCGGCGGAACTCAATAATTTGGCTTCCCCCCTGCAGCAGGTGACATCTGCGTTTTCGCTGATGCCAGCCCGCACGCGGCAGGATTGGGAAGACATCATCGCCCGAATGCACCGCGTTCCAACTGCGTTGAAACAGTATGCAGAATCCCTGGCTTACGCGGCGAGCGTCGGGACAATAGCAGCCCGGCGACAAGTGCAAATCGGAATAAACCAGTCCACCACAATCGGCACCAAGGGTTCACCGGGGGCATTTTTTGACTTGCTCATCCAAGACTGCCCCGACAACGTCGTCGACCAAGTCGGTGCACGCAGGCTCGAAGCCGCAGCCCAAGCAGCTTCGGAAGGCTACCTCTGGTTGGCAGGCTGGCTAAAGGAAAACCTACTTCCCCTCGCCCAAGTCGGTGACCCGGTAGGAAGGGACAGATACGAGCTCTTCTCCGCACTATTTGTTGGCGCTCGCGTGGACTTAGATGAGACATACGAATGGGGTTTAGCCGAACTGGCTTCGATCACCGCCGAACAACAGGTCATAGCCAACGAACTTTGCGGCGCAAACACGCCCATCACCCAAGCGTTTAACTACCTGAACTCTCAAGACAAGTATCGTCTTGAAGGTGAGGACGCCCTCCTAAATTGGCTTCAAACCACAGCGGATATGGCCATCAACGAACTGAATGGCACCCAATTCGACATCGCCCCTGAACTCCGAGAATTGCAGGCGCGAATCGCGCCCTCAAAGGAAGGTGGCGTCTGGTACACGGGTCCATCGGCAGACTTTTCTAGGCCGGGCCAGATGTGGTGGTCTATCCCAGAAGGCGAAACCGTTTTCCAAAAATGGCATGAGAAAACCACTGTCTTCCACGAAGGTATTCCAGGCCACCACCTGCAGATTGCCCAAGCAGTTTACGAGTCTGGGTCTCTAAACTTGTGGCGCCGCCTGGGTTCGTGGAACTCAGGGCATGGTGAGGGTTGGGCACTTTACGCCGAGCGGCTCATGGCTGACCTGGGCTACATGGAAGACCCCGGGGACCGGATGGGACTACTTGACGGTCAACGTCTTCGGGCAGCGCGCGTCGTCCTCGACATTGGTGTTCATCTCGGTAAAGAACGACCCGATGGTCAGGGCGTTTGGGATGCCGACTATGCTCGCCAGTTCTTGCGAGAAAACACGGCTATGTCAGATGGGCAGCTCCAATTTGAACTTGACCGCTATCTGGGCTGGCCGGGACAAGCGCCCTCCTACAAAATCGGGGAACGACTCTGGCGGTCATTACGGGATGACTACGTAGCGCTGCACGCCGATCGTCCGGAAGAGGAAGCCGTGCGCAATTTCCACACGCGGGCCTTGGCCCTTGGCTCGCTGCCAATGGACACACTGCGCGAAGCAGTGCTGGGTGGAAGCGCATGAGCACGCAGTCGCCAGTGATCCTGGTATTAGGTTCAAAATCCCCGGCGCGGCTCAAGACTTTGCGCAGTGCAGGGGTCGAACCAGAAGTGATCGTAACGGATGTGGACGAGGATGCCGTCGTGGCTGCTCTCCCCCCGGATGCTTGCCCGTCTGAGGTGGTTATTGCGTTGGCTACAGCTAAAGCGCAAGCCGCGGCAGACGCCCTCCTCCCCCAAATTGGTGACATCCGCTCAGCCGACAGGTATATCGTTCTCGGCGCCGATTCGATGCTCCACATCAACGGTCGCCTAGTCGGAAAGCCCCATACCCCCCAAGTTGCAAAGCAGCGGATTCAGGAAATGCGGGACACTGAAGGAGTCTTGTGGACCGGACACGCCCTCGTCCCCGTGGAAAAGGTTGAAGGCAGGTGGACTGTCGGAGCGCCGGTGGTCGCATCCGAAGACACAATCGTCCACTTTGGGGAAATAAGTGACGAAGAGATTGACGCGTACATCGCAACGGGTGAACCGTTGCAGGTAGCCGGATCCTTCACTATCGACGGCCTTGGTGGTCCCTTCATCCGCGGTATCACCGGCGACCCCCATTCGGTCGTCGGCGTATCCCTACCGGTGCTGCGCCACTTGGCGTCACAACTCGACGTGTTCTGGCCCGACCTGTGGGAAGGAAGGAATAGCTTGTGAACGCAGGGCCGAAGCTAAGCTATGGGCATGAGTGAAATGTTGGCTTGGGGCATCGGCCTCGCGACGGTTACTGATTCCGGTAAAACCTTAGATGTCTGGTATCCCCAGCCACAGTTGGGGGCTATGCCATCCCAAGGTGACCCAGAGATGTTGACTAGGTTGGCTAGTCTTGAACGCCGAAATGAGACACGCCGCGTACACACGTCGGTCGTGCGGGTGACGGCAGACCTGCGTGACCAGCCAACTTCTACCGCTGACGCGTATCTGCGCTTGCACCTGCTCTCTCACCGCCTAGTCCAGCCGAACACTGTCAATCTCGATGGAATACGGTCACGTCTCCCCGTGGTTGCTTGGACATCCGCTGGACCATGCGCAGTGGAAGACTTCGAAGAAACACGTTTCCGCTTGCGGGCCCACTACGGTCACCCGGTTTCAGTCATCGGCGTCGACAAATTCCCGCCGATGGTCAACTACGTGGTGCCGCCAGGGGCCCGAATTGCATCGGGAGCCCGGGTGCGGCTGGGCGCACATTTGGCGCCCGGCACCGTGGTTATGCACGCCGGCTTCGTTAACTACAACGCTGGATCGATCGGTCGGGCGACAATCGAAGGACGCTTGGCGCAGGGCGTAGTCATTGGTGAAGGTAGCCACGTGGGCGGCGGCGCGTCAACAATGGGCCGGGTTATCGGATCTTCTCAAGCGCGCGTCCGGCTGGGTGAACGGTGCGTGCTTGGCTCAAACTCCGGCCTGGGGATTCCCCTCGGAGATGACTGCGTTGTTGAGGCGGGCGTATTCGTAACGGGCAACACGCGCGTGTCGCTGCTACCAGGTGGCGGCGTTGTGCCCGATTCGCATGGCTCTTTCATCAATCCGAAGGTAGTTCCGGCCTCGCGCCTAGCCGGTGCATCCAATGTACTCTTCCGTCGCAACTCTTTGACTGGAAGCATTGAAGCACTGGGACGCGGCGGGACCACGATCATCCTGGCTTCTGGAGAAGGCGCTTA
>CAYFWE010000016.1:0-6258 GCA_964346745.1 uncultured Actinomyces sp.
TAGAGCGTTCGACTGAAAATCGAAAGGTCACGGGATCGACGCCCGTCGGAGCCACAACCCCTTGCGGACTACAAGCCCTTACGATTGCAGGGGTTTTCTTTATGCCGTCTGCCCCTCGTGTCATCCCTCACTGATTTCTTCTATCAGCTTGGCATTGAATGCTGGCAGATCACCAGGATTACGGCTGGACACGAGCCCTTGGTCAACAACCACTTCCTCGTCGACCCAGGTGGCACCAGCATTGCGCAAGTCCGTTCGCAAACTCGGGTAGGAAGTGATGGTCCTACCTTCAAGTACATCGGCCTCGGTAAGGATCCAACCACCATGGCAAATAACGGCAACAGGCTTTCCTTGCTTGAAGAAGTTCTTTACAAACGATACTGCGGCCTGGTCTAGCCGTAGCGCATCGCCATTTTGGACGCCCCCTGGCAGGACGAGGCCGTCGGACTCGTCGGCGTTGGCGCTCGCTGCATTCACTGTCACCTGCTGTTCATGTCCTTTTTTGCCGATAATGGTCCCCATTTCGGGCGCGACGATGACCACTGTTGCCCCGTGTTCTTCCAGCGCTTCCAAAGGAGAGGTGAGCTCAGAGTCTTCATACCCATCGGTAGCTAGGATCGCGACTGTCTTATCTGACAGGTGTGTCATCTTATATGCCTCTAATCTTGCTAGTTCCTCCTAGGACACTGTCAGACTCGCCGTTTTTTGGGGTGTGAGCCACCCCCTTGCTCGCAGCTTGGTGAGTAGTTATCCTGACGCCCGTGCAGGAGCCGACCTTATAATCATTCGGCGCATTGCCCGACCACAAGGAAGCTTATGAAGATTGGCATTATCAGCGGCTCTATCCGCGAACAAAACAAGACCGCGACCGTAGCAGACTTCATTGCGCAGGCTGCTTTGGAACGGCAGTCCAACGACGTCGCTTACGAGCTGATTGACCTGTCCGACTATGACGTTCCGCTACTCGAAAGCCCAGTTCACCCGATGGCTGCGGGCAAGCAATATTCCGACCCCAACAGACAAAAGTGGAGCGATGCAATCGATGCCTGTGACGCGTTCGTGCTTGTCACCCCTGAATACAATCACGGTGTCCCCGGAGCTTTGAAGAACGCAGTGGACAACTTGGGGCCCGAATGGGTGGGCAAACCCGTCGCATTTGTTGGACACGGATCAGTTGGCGGTGTGCGCGCTATTGAACAGTGGCGCCAAATTCTTGCGAATTTCTCTATGCCGATGCTGCGTACTGAAATGAACTTCAACATGTTCTACGACTGGAACGACGGTGAGTTCACGCCCCAGAGCCGACATCATGAAGAAGCGAAGACATTGCTCGCGCAACTAGAGGAATTGGTTAAGCGCTAAAGCCCCACTAGAACCGGGGACGTCTTTAGCTGGATGCCGAACTGCTCCTCCACGCCCGTAGAAACAATCTCCGCCAACTCCACCACTTGGGAAGCGGTGGCTCCACCCAGGTTGGTGATCACGGAAACACAGCCGGTCGACAAGCCAGCCCGTGACTGCGGGTTGGCTCGGAACCCAGGCGTGAAGCCAGATCTCTCAATCAGCCAGCCCACCGGCACTTTCGCCCGACCCTCGATAACTGGGGCTTGTTTGTGGACCGTTGCGCTCACATACATCGCTTGGTTCCGCACCGGAAAGCGCGGGGCGTCCTCGGGCAAATCATGAAGCTGTTCTGCGGTGAGGATGGGGTTTTCGAAGTACGGGCCGGCCGATCCAGTTGCCCCATCCGGTAGATCCAATGACATTCCGGCCCGTGTACGAAGGTTGAGGACGTGCTCTCTGACCACTTTTGCGGGGACTCGGGCACCCAGCTCTACACCTAGTGAATCCGCCAGACTCTTATAGCGGATCGGTTCGGACAGGCTGGCGCTGCGCAGCTGAAAAGTCGCCTCGAAAATAACCCAACGTCCTGTTGGCCCCCAGTGCCGCCCCTCGCTTGAGGACCCACCCAGCCGCGACCTCTTAAAAAGAGATGACCGATAGCCCAGGTGCATGTCAAAACGTGTCAGAGTCCGGATGTGCCCGGTTAGTCGGTCAAGAGCCCGCACAGACACGATGGTTTGGGCGATCTCTTGACCGAAGGCACCCAAGTTTTGGACAGGCGCCGCCCCCACTGTTCCCGGGATGCCCGACAGTGCTTCCAGCCCAGCCAGGTCGTTTTCCAATGTGAACTGCACGAAAGTGTCCCAGTCGGTTCCTGCCGTTGCTTTAACAGTGGATCCCCCACAGGCGACAAACGAATCGACCTCACTAATATCCGATCGAGCATCTCGGATCACGCGTCCATCCCAGCCTTCGTCGCCCACTACCAAGTGGGATCCAGACCCAATGACTAGGACTTTTTCACCGGCCGAGTCTGCCTGTTGAATGCTCTCAGAAAGTTCCGATTCAGACGTTGCCTCGACCACGACCGAGGCAGGTCCGCCAACACGTAACGTAGTTAGTTCTGCAAAGTCCATACTTCACGTTACGGTGATGGACCTCAGAAGGAAAGACCTAGACCGTTCGCCCTCGGCCTGCCCGATGAGCTTTAGGCAGATACCATAGCCAAATGGCCGATATGAAGCGGAAAACGATTGCTGAACAAGCACACAGGCACTACCAACCCGGTACTCCGTTTGAAATCCCTATCCCAGAAGAATCCGTATATGGACTGCTGGAAGGCGCCGCAAAGCGCTATCCAAATGTTGTCGCACTCGACTACTTCGGAGAGGCGATTACCTATGCAGCCGTCTTGGAGCAAACAGAAAAAGCCGCGCAGCTTTTAGTGGACCTAGGCGTGAAAGCGGGCGATACAGTCGCACTTTCGTTGCCGAACTGTCCGCAAGCGTTCGTAGCCTTCTACGCATGCCAGCGCATCGGTGCCATCGCCGCGCAACACAATCCGCTAGCACCCGCGAAAGAAGTCGCCGGACAGATCAGTAGACACGGTGCGAAGGTAGCCATAGCTTGGGAAGGTTCCCTCGCGAACTTTCCGTTGGGCAAAGGTTCCCCACTGGAAACCGTTTTGGCGGTGGATATAACCGCCCATATGCCTCTGAAGAACCGCTTTCTCCTCTCTCTTCCCTTGAAAGAGGCCCGCAAACAGCGAAGCGCTCTACGTTACCCCGTGCCGGCCGGTGTTCTGTCGTGGGATAAGAAGGTTGCAAGATCCGCCCCGATAGAACCGGATCACCCCCACGCACACGTCGATGACGTGGCGGTAATTCTGCACACCGGGGGGACAAATGGTGTTCCCAAATCAGTTCCGCTTACCCATCGCAACGTTGGGGCCAACGTAAACCAATGCTTGTCTTGGGTTTTCAAGCTGCATGAGGGCGCTGAAGTCTTTTTCTCCCTGCTGCCCTATTTCCACGCTTTCGGGTTGACTTTCTTCTTGCTCAGCTCGGTCAGAAAAGCAGCCACTCAAGTCGTCCTCCCAAAGTTTGACGTCGAACTCGCTCTTGAAGCCCACCGCCGCCGGCCTGTGACGTTCTTTGTGGGGGTCCCACCCATGTTTGAGCGAATCGCCCGGGGCGCTTTAGAAACCGGCACGGATCTATCGACGATCCGCTATGCGGTTTCGGGAGCAATGCCTCTCAGCGAAGGGGTGGCTGAACTGTGGCAGTCCGTGTCGCACGGAGTGATCTTGGAGGGGTACGGGCTATCGGAAACTTCCCCGGTTATTTCGGGGTCACCGCTGAGCAGAGAGCGGCGGCTCGGGACTCTGGGACTTCCGTTCCCATCCACTCAAGTGCGGCTGGCCGACTTGGAAGATCCTGCCAAAGATGTCGAGGACGGAGAGCCAGGCGAAATCCTAGTAAAGGGGCCGCAGGTGTTCCACGGGTACTTAAATGCACCGGAAGAAAACGCCCTCGCTTTTACCGAAGACGGTTGGTTCCGCACCGGTGACATTGCGATCAATGACGATGGGTACCTCTACATGGCGGACCGCCGTAAAGAGTTGATCTTATCGGGCGGTTTCAATGTTTACCCCAGCCAAGTTGAAGATGCGATCCGCGGTTTTCCAGGTGTAAAAGACGTAGCTGTAGTCGGTTTGCCCGCCGATGAGCAGAAAGAGGTCGTCACTGCTGCGCTGGTGATGGATGAGGGCGCCCTACTGCCGTCTCTAGACCAAGTGCGGGAGTGGTGCGCCGAAAAGATCTCGGCCTATGCTCTGCCCAAGAATATCGAGCAGATCGCCGAGTTGCCCCGAAACCAGCTGGGGAAAGTCCTGCGACGTTCAGTTCAGGAGCAACTGTTGGACCCAGTCTCTAGAGCGTGGGCAACCACCACGCGCACAGTGACTGAGATAGCGCGGGATATTGCAACAAAAGATATGGATGAACGTTAGGGAGTTAGACGAGCTGCTTTCGCTGCATGTATAGCAGCGCGACGTACCCGATCGGCACTAAGCCATAAAAAGTGGTCAGCCGGTACGCAACGGTTGCCGGCACCGCGACTACTAGCGGCACTCCGATGACAGTTAGTGTTGCCGCCAAGGCTGCTTCCCTGGATCCCACTCCTCCAGGGATTGGGGCAATTGACCCCACAGTGTTCGCGATCAAGAATGCCGCCGCCAGAGTGAAAAATGGGACGTGTTGACCGAACGCCATGAGGGCGAAACTCAGGGCACCCACGTACGACAGGGTTTGCAGCAACGATCCAAGCAGTGCGATCACCAGCCTCTTAGGCCGGTGAATAGCCCACACGAGCTGCGGGTAGAACTTGTGCCACACGTCCAAGACGAACCGCCAGACGAACCTGCGGATGGGCGGTATAGCTGCGGCTAACGCCACCCCCAGCATCAGCCAGAGCGCGATCGACCCGATTTGTGCCAGATCTATCTGAACCTCTTGAGAGAAACCAGCAGAAAAGAGGACCACGATGACCAATAAAATCGACGGCCCGCCCTGAGCGATATTGATCAGGACCAACGTCGAGACTGCCGAAGGCATGCTTACATGCCGCACCGTCAGGTAGCGCAGCGTTGCAGCTACTTCCGCCAAGCCAGACGGTGCCAATACCCCAGCGAAAGAAGATGCCATTTGCACTAGCACCGCATCTTTCAAGGGCACGGCGACGGGAGAAAACGCTACGAGGGGTAGTGCGGCTCCCAGCCACGTTAGCAACGCGAAACTTGCCGACGCGAGCAAGTAGATGGGGTTCGCGTGGCCGAGAGTTTGCTGCAGCTCGGTGGGGTTCACTGTCAGGGCCAGCACGACCAGGGTGGCGAGCAGAAGTGCGGACATCACTAGGAAGCCGACTACTCGCCCCTTCGTAGGCGTCAAAGAGTGGGAACGGGAGCTGTCGCTCTCGTCTGCCTCACCTTGTGCTTCACCCGTCCTCATGCCCCAGCTTATCGCGGTCGCCTTTCTTCGCGGTGGGCGACAGTCGCTGGCCCGCTCCTTCTTACCCAAAACGCGAGTCCAACGAACGCAAGTTAGTATCGTGGAGAAGAACAGTGTTCCGCCCACCACCAGTAGGACCAGATGGATAACGGCCCAACCACCGACGGACAGGTTCCCACCCTTAGTGATCGCTCTCGCACCGTGGCTCGAGTGGGACGAATGCTACTTGAAGCCGGCGGCAGCGCGCATGATGTGAAGTCATCGATGCAGGAAGTCGCCACCCACTTGGGGATCGACCGGCAAGAGACGGCGATGTCGTTCAACAGTCTGATCACCACTTCTTATGTTGGCCACCATATTCGCACCGAGGTACTAGAGGTACCCGGCATCGGCGTCAATGCCGCCCTCAGCCAAAAATTGAAACGCTATTTGGTCAATATTGCACCGGGGGCAGATTCAGACGTCATCGAAAAGCAGTTAGACGAAGTTCAAGCGTCGCCGCCACCGTATTCGCTTCCGGTGACAGCCGTAGCCGCCGGTGCCGCCTGTGCGGCTTTTGATTTCTTGGGCGGCGGCCGCTGGTTGGAACTGGCAGTGGTCTTCCTGTCAGCCCTTTTAGGGTTCTTGGTTCAAGCGAACCTCTTGCGGCGCCACTACAACAAATTTGGCGTGTGGATGGTGGCATCTGCGTTCACCGCGGCCCTGTACATGGGCTTGTCACTAACGGTCGAAACGCTTTTCCATGTTCCACCGGGTCATCACGCAGGCATCATCGCAGCGACGTTGTTCCTAATACCCGGGCTGCCGATGGTGACATCGGTGACTGAGATAGTCAGCCAGGAATACAGCATGGGGGCGACAGGATTCGCAATTATTTTCAAGACGCCCCTGAGGATCGCCCTATACG
>CAYFWE010000016.1:6358-37152 GCA_964346745.1 uncultured Actinomyces sp.
GATTTGCGATGTCTTTGTTAGTTACTAATCCCTCTTGGCGAAAGCGATGATTGCGCGGGCTCGCTAGACTTAGCAGGTCTAAAGTCCGGGTTTGATCTTTTGGAGGGAAAATCATGGGCATCCGTTCCGTCATGCGTGGAGCTGTTGGTCTCGCCGCAGGTGCCTTACTTCTAGCGGGATGTTCCAGTGGTGGCACTGCAACTAAGGACGCGCCGACCACGGGAGCAGAATCTGGTGGTGGTGAGCCACTCGTCGTGGCGATGGAACTTGCCTACCCACCCTTCGAAACGAAAGACGCCGCTGGTGAACCAGAGGGGGTCAGCCCTGACTTCATGCGCGACTTTGCCGACGCTTACGGCTATGACCTGGTTATTGAGAATACGGCCTTTGACGGGTTAATTCCCATGCTGCAAACCGGGAAAGCAGACGCGGTGATGTCATCTATGACCATTACCGAAGATCGATTGCAGTCAGTCGACTTTTCCGACCCTTACGCACGGGCGCAACTGGCAATCCTGGCTAACGCTGACTCAAATATTGATTCAATCGAGGACCTGAATGAGCCAGGCCGAACGGTTGCTGTAAAAACCGGGTCGACCGGCGATGTTTTTGCCACCAAGAACCTACCCGAAGCGCAGATCGTGCGTCTGGCGGATGAAAGTGCCTGCGTCACTGAAGTCGTCCAAGGCAAAGCCGATGGGTTTCTCTACGACCAGCTCACTATCTATCGCAACCAAGCACGCAACCCAGATACGACAACGGCCGTATACATTCCCTTCCAAGACCCGGAGTTTTGGGGTGTTGCAGTCGCCAAAGACAACGACAAACTGCGCGATCAGTTGAACGAATTCATTGTCCAATATAAGGGCGAGAGCGGGTTCGACAAGCTAAGTGAAAGACACTTGGCTGAAGAACAAGCTGCTTTCAATGATCTCGGGTTTACGTGGTTCTTCGATCTGGACTGACCCCTTGGTATCGGGCTGACGCTGGCCAGCGCACACCACTCCTCAAAGCGGCCGCCAACTATCTGCTGGTGGCCGTCCTTTTGGTTGGCTTGTTCTGGTTATCGATGTACGGCGCGGGAGTGCACCTCAACTTCAGCTTCGTCAGTGAATATCATGTTCGCCTGATCGATGGTTTTCTGCTGACGTTGCGGATCTGCTTGGCGTCTGTGGTCTTATCCATGGTTATTGGTGTGCCGGTTGCCCTTGCTGCGAGATCCCGCATTTTGCCCCTGCGGTATGCGGCAGACATCTACGTGAAGATTATCCGCGGCACACCACTACTAGTGCAGATCTACCTCTTCTACTACATCATCGGTACGGCGTGGGGCGTCAATAATAAGACGGTGGCAGGGATTGTAATCCTGTCGGTATTCACCGGTTCCTACGTCGCAGAAATCATCCGCGGATCGGCGTCTTCACTAGGTCAAGAGCAGCTGCTCGCAGCCGATGCAGTTGGCTTCACCAAGAGACAAAAGGTCCAATATGTGATTGTCCCCCAAATGGTGGCGCGCACCCTGCCTGCCTTGACTGGGCAGGTTGCTTCCCTGATCAAAGATTCTTCTTTGCTATCGGTGATCGCAGTAATCGAAATTACCCAAACGATTCGGGAAATAACTGCCACGAACTACAACTTCTTTGGTGGCTACATTTTCTTAGGTGCTCTCTATCTTTGTCTGACCTTGCCACTCATGTTTGTCAGCTCTTACTTCGAGCGGAAATTCGATTATGCGCATTGAGCTAAAGAACCTGAGCAAGAATTTTGGGCAACAAGAAGTTCTGCGGGACATCAACTTCGATGACGAAGTGACAACGCTGGCACTTATCGGCCCCTCCGGCGGCGGCAAGTCCACCCTGTTACGAATCATCGGTGGCTTAGAAGAGCCAACCTCCGGGCAGGTGTGGGTTGGTGGGCGCCAAGTGGAATACAGGACAAAATCCCTTCCGGCCTATCGCGCGTCCCTCGGCTTTGTTTTTCAACATTCTGGGCTGTTTGCCCACATGACTGCCCTCGACAATGTCGCCTTGCCGCTGCGGGTTGTTCACGGTATCCCAGCGGAGGATGCAGCGCAGCAGTCTGCTGACCTTCTCGCGAAATTCGGGCTTGCAGGGGTGATTGAAAAGCACCCCGCTCAGCTCTCCGGTGGTGAACGTCAACGGGTCGCGATAGCCAGAGCGATCGCACCCCGCCCTCGGCTACTTCTGCTTGACGAGCCGACCAGCGCCCTCGACCCCGAATACACCGCGGACGTCCTCGACGTGATCAACGAGCTAAAAGAAGCAAACACTCGCTTTATCGTCGTCACGCATGAGATGGGATTTGCCAGGCGAGTATGCGACAAGGCCGCCTTTTTGAGCGGGGGAAAGATACACGAATACGGCACGAGTCAAGAGGTCTTTACCGACCCTTCGACACCTGAACTGCGCCGTTTCTTGAGCAGATTGAGCCAGTGGAGTTAGTTCGCTACTTCCGGACTCGCTTCACGACCACCGCACTGTGTTTACCTAGAAGGCGGGTAAGTACGACTGTTGCGCTCTTGCTCCCCCGCAACTTCAAGCCTTTGCGGAACTTATCTGGGACAGCATCGACCCCCCGTTTCAAGACTTCCAATGTGCCAATCTGGTTGTTGGCTGCATATGCTCGAAACTGCTTCAGTGGCATGGTCTCCACAATTTCAAAGGCCTGTGCCAAAGGTGTGTCGACATAACGGTCCCCAGTCAAATACGCGATACCCATAGAAACAGGAGCAGCCTCTAGAAGCTGTGCAACATTGGCCAATGCACCCGACCGGATGACGGCCCCGTCCGGTTCATAAAGGTAGCGTCCCACGCCCTTGGGATCCAGCATTGGTGCAGGTGCTCGCGGGTCGCTTCCCGCCGACACGGAAACCATCTGTTCACCCCTGATGACCAGTGCCGACCGGCCCGGCGCGTCAGCCAGAGGAGCGAACCAAAGGCCGGCCTCAACCACACTTCCATCCACGGATATCCACTGGGCGTGCACGTCTTCTGGCAGAGCTTCGTAACCGATCCCAGGGGCAACTTTCACACCCAGTGCCGGTACCTTCCGGCGCAGGGAGAGAACCGCATCGAGTGGGGGCGAGTAGTCATCCGGGTTGAAGGTCCGTCCTCGCGTTGAGCGGCGGGCAGGGTCTGCAAATATGCCATCGAACTGCTTCCAGTCCAGATCCATACCGTCACCATGCATCACGGTGACATTCGGGTAGTCAGCAGTGTTGAAGCGTGCGCAGGCGGCAGTCACTTCATCGATGTCGACCGCCGTCACGGCTATTCCTGCTTCGGCGAGGGCGAGGGCGTCCACCCCAATCCCACAAGTAATGTCTGCGACATGGCTGGATCCCGCTTCAACAAAGCGTTGTGCATGCAACTGGGCCACTACTTGGCGCGTGGCCTGCTGCGCACCGGCGGCGGTGAATAGCATCGAAGCGGCCCGTTTACCTAGCTTTTCTTCGGCGCGCTGCCGCAGCCGCTGCTGCGTCAACGCGGCTGCCACTAGGTCCCCTTGCCACCCCTCTGCGCGTAACCTACGTGAAGTGATTTCGGCATGGTTCGCATCGTATGGGGGCATCTGTGCCAATAGATCGAAGCCGCTGGAGGTCAGCAGGTGGTGGACGCCGTCCATAAGTAAAGAGTTCTCTTACTAGTTATCTATGTTTTCAGCGCCGGTAACCGGTGGCAGCTCCGACCAGGGGAAAGTCACCCAATCATCGGTGCGCCGCCAAGCAAACTCGCAGGAAAGCGCTGAACCAGGTTTTTCGTAGAGCACCGCAATCTTGATCTGGTCTGTGTATTCAGCGCAGATATCGCGGACGAACTCCAGCGTCCGCCCCGAATCCGCCACATCGTCGACGATCAGGAGTCGCTTATCCCGCAGTCCGTGGTGAGATGGAGGTGGACCCACTAGTCGCGGCGCCGGAAGCACCTTTCCAACTCCGGTGTAAAACTCTACGTTCAGAAACATCAGGGACTTGATTCCGAGGGCATAAGAAAGAGCCCCAGCAGGAATCAAGCCGCCCCGAGCGACACCCACGATAATCTCCGGTAGGAACCCAGAATCGGCCACCTCCTGCGCTAGTTCCCGACACGCACTCCCGAACATTTCCCAAGTCAGCACTTCACGCGATTCACTCATAGCACCATTCTTCCAGCCCAGCGGAGTTTAGGGGCCGGATACCGACTAGGGTAGGCAGCCAGGGATAGAAGCGACCAAAGGGTGACCGTGCAAGGAGACAGCAAGGCCGCGTGGCCGGTGTTGAAACGTCAGGAACTGGGTGCGGGGGCCGTATCTACCTTCGTGGATGAAGAGGTTCTAACGCCCAGTGGCTCTCGAATGCATCGGCAGTTCTTGACGCACCCGGGGGCTGTCGCCGTAGTGGCCTGGGATGAGGACGCCGACCAAATTGCCGTTATGCGCCAATACCGTCATCCCGCGAGAATGAAGCTGGTCGAGATTCCTGCCGGGCTTTTAGATGTCGAGGGCGAAGACTACCGTCAAGCCGCCGAACGTGAACTAGCCGAAGAAGTCCAGTTGCGAGCTCGGCGGTGGAATGTACTGGTTGACGTGTTCACAACCCCGGGAGCCTGCGAAGAGTCGTTACGCATTTTTCTGGCCCGCGACCTGTCCCCCGCCGCACGCCCTGCGGGTTTTGTGGCCGAGGACGAAGAGGCGGATATGTCCGTATTCTTTATGCCACGCACCGCACTGGTCGATCTCATCTTCGCCGGACAGCTGGAAAGCCCTTCGCTAGTGTCGGGGGTTCTAGCGCTAGAAACTGCAATCCTTTCCGGTCGCTTGGACCGGCTACGTCCAGACAATGCTCCGTGGTTGGCTCGCGACTGACTGGGGCCTCTAGAGCGCAGACACCTCATACCGGACGCGTGTCGTATGCAGTTCCCCGGGGGCCAAGACGATTGCGGACTCGAATGCATTGGCAGCTTCGACGCAGACAAAGTTGCGCCATTCATCATCACCTAGGTCGCTAACCTGAACAGCCAGCTGCGGACCCGGATTCCAGACGATTGTTGTCCCAGAATCCTCTTTGACGATTCGGATTCGCCGGTGGCCCGCTTCGTCCAAGATCTCAACGGGCGCATCCGATTTGTAGACTCGGTCGAATTCCGATCCAAAGGTTATCGCGCCCTCTTGTGTGCCCGTGCGTTCTTCACCGACTTTGTCGACATATTCCGCGCCTTCGAGACCGTCAACCACCGTTGCTAAAACGTCCTCGACCCGGAAATAAGCGTGCAGGGCGTCCTCGTACAGAAACTCTGCATCGCCGGTATTTTCGACCGTGAAAGCCAAGTCAAGTAGAACCTCGCCAAAAATGACCTCGTACGTCGCTCTAAATGGCTGAGGGCGAGTGTCTGCCGGGGGAGCTGAAAGTGGCATATCCTCTTGAGTCAGGCTGTAGCGAACAACCCAAGCGCCGTCCTCCCCCACTTGGGCATCTTCGAACTTCCAGTCGAGATTCCGGGCGAAACCATGCTTTCCCGCAGCTCTCTCAGCACCAAGTAGGGGCGCCCCCGACTGAGGCAGGCGTGGTACCCCGAACCAAGGGAAACACAGAGGTATGCCACCCCTAATCGGCACGCCTGGACTGAAAACAGCGTCGCGCGACACGAAAAGAAGTGGGCCAAAAGCGGAGCTGTCCCACCGGGTGACGGTAGCCCCAACTGAATGGACTGCAAAAGTGCCCTGACTGGTACTAACTGTCTGCACGGTATCTTGGTTTGTCTGCATACTCTATTGTCTCCTGTTTCACCTGCAGCCTCACACTGATAGTTTGGTCCCATGGTTGAATATCGATACTTGGGCAACTCTGGACTGCAAATCACCGAGATCACCTATGGAAATTGGATCACCCATGGGCTTCAGGTTGAACGCGACAACGCTGTGGCGACCGTACACCGGGCCCTCGACCTAGGGATCACTTCCTTCGACACCGCGGACGTATACGCCAACACTAAAGCAGAGAAGATCTTGGGAAAGGCCCTAAAAGGAATTCCTCGAGAGAATCTAGAAATATTCACCAAGGTGTACTGGCCAATCGGGGCGAAAGGTCCGAACAACGGGGGACTTTCACGCAAGCACATCTTCGATGGGATCCACGGCTCTTTAAAGCGGTTAAAGGTGGACTACGTCGACCTTTATCAGGCTCATCGGTACGACTATGACACGCCGCTGGAAGAGACGATGCGAGCCTTTGGCGACATTGTGCGCCAAGGAAAAGCGATGTACATCGGTGTGTCCGAATGGACTGCTGAACAGATCAAGGCGGGCCACGAACTTGCAACCGAACTCGGGTTCCAGCTGGTATCTAACCAGCCGCAATATTCAGCACTGTGGAGAGTCATTGAAGACCGGGTCATTCCAACCTGTGAAGAACTTGGAATGTCGCAAATCGTCTGGTCCCCCATGGCTCAAGGCGTCCTATCCGGCAAGTACTTGCCTAATCAAGCGCCGCCAGCCGGATCGCGCGCCACAGACGACAAAGGTGGGGCCGACTTTGTCAAGCGCTTCATGGATGTAGATACACTTCAGGCCGTTCAAGAACTGAAGCCGATCGCTGCTGAAGCAGGACTCAGCATGCCTCAAATGGCGATCGCCTGGGTCCTGCAGAACCCGAACGTGGCCGCTGCGCTCGTTGGTGCATCGCGTCCCGACCAACTCGATGAGACCGTGAAAGCATCCGGGGTTGTCCTTGACGACGACACCATGGCGGCGATCAACCAGACGCTGGCAGGAGTGGCGACTTTCGATCCAGAAGAGACCTACTCCGTCTCACCGAAGAGCCGCCCCTAGATCCAGCCATGACCCCCGAAGCAACCAGGCGCAGCTCCCCGGATCTGGATTCCCAGGCCGGGGGGAGGATACTGCCCGCACCCACGTTGATTTCCCATCTTTCTGTTGCTCAGAACATCAGCTTCCCTTGGGACGTGCACGGCGTAGAGCTTGAAGCTGCGTATCTGGAGCTGCTGCTAGACACCTTTGCACTTCATCCGCTACGCGAAGCTCTTCCAGACGAGCTAACGGAAGAACAGAAGTTTCATGTCGCGTGCGTTCGAGCGTTAGTGGGGCGACCCCAAGTCGTCACGATCTTCCCATCGCCGCACGCCCTGCAAGAAAGTGCGGTGGCTGACGTCCGCTTCCTAGCCACGGAGCTAGGTCAAGCACTTGCGGGCGCCGAAGCTCCAGTGCTACGAGACTCAGTTCCAGAAGAACCTGATCTGCCTGAAAGCCTTGACGATATCGCTGCACCCATGCAGTTGTCGTCCCTACAGGCGTATCTGGTGGAAGAGGCAGAGAAGATCCTGCACGAACTTCCGGGCCCTATTGTGGATCAGGACGATCCGTTCACTCCGCGATTTAGACCAGCAGAACCACAGTGGGACGCCGATTAGACTAGGAATCCATGGCAGACTTGGAGCACGTTGAAAGGATCAGCGCATCCTCCAACGGTCTAGCCTCAGGTGTGTAACCGCCAGGTGTTAGGACCCCCAGGTGTACGACAAGGCGCATAAGAGGAGAACGCGATGACTTCCCCCAGTGAAGACGGCTTTAGGGTGACCGTGGAAGAGGTGGAATGGGTAGACCCCACCCCACCTAAACGCCGTAGACGCAAACCAACACCTCCCCCCTCACACCCTTCCATCGCGGTCCTAATTGAGGCCGCTGTACAGGAAGGTAAGGATTATTTTCAGGCTCAAGTAGAACTTCTCAAACTCAAAGCTAAACGTGCCGGTAGCCAGGCTGCGGGCGCTGTCGCGATGTTTGTCGCGGCGATCATATTTGCTTTGATGATGCTCTGGTGGACCTTCCATACCGGGGAGGTTGCGCTTGCACTCGTCCTTCCAGCCTGGGCTGCCTCGCTGATCATTTGGGGAATACTGCTTCTTCTAGTCATAGTCTTCGGCGCGATCGGGGCCATACTCGCCCTGGGGGCAAAGAAAGATGCACCAAACCCGAAGGAAGTTGTTCAAGAGGATATCGAAACCATTAAGGCTGATATCGCTGAAGCCAAGAAAGGTGCTGAACGGTGAGCAAAGACTGGCAGCAGAGTGTCGAGGACTTAGAGCAAAAAGCCGCGGCCAGCAATGAAGAACTTGCAGCTACGCTCCAAGAGCTGGTTTATCAAGTTCAACCGCGCACGCAGCTTGACCACCTCTTGGCGGATCTCAAATACCGGGCCGAACAGGTTTCATACGAAGTGATGACCACCATCGACGACGCCCGTGACGGCGATGAAGAGGCACGCGCCAAACTAATCAAAGCCGCCGCGATCGGGGTCGGCACGGTGGGGGCGCTCCTCGTCTTACGGAAGCTCAAGCGGCGCCACAAGCGCTAAGTAGGGCCCTTTCACACTCGCCGAGAGGTGCCATGTGGAAAATATGGGCTTAAGCGCGGTAAGCTATGCGCGCGACAGGAATATAAGAACCAGGGGACCGGATTTTACGGACCCGCAAGAGTAAGAGGGGGTCGACGCCATGGGGCGCGGCCGTCAAAAGGCAAAGCACATGAAGGTGGCGCGTAGGCTCAAGTACTACAGTCCAGAGACTGATCTTGATGCACTGCAGCGCGAATTGACCATGTCCAGTGACCCACAACAGGGGACGGCTGACGCAGCCAACTCCGATGAGCAGGATGCGGACGACTGGTCCGGTGACTCATGGGGGGCACACGCTGCCAGTTACTCCAGTGGTTGGGACGACTACGAAGACTAAGCTGCGCAAACGCAAGCGTTGATGCGGTTGCAGCCGCAGGGCCGTTGAACACCCTAAACGGGAGGTTCGACGGCCTTTCGCTTTATGCGAGTTCGCCTGAATGAATGTGTTCTGCGCGTCAGTTGTCTTGCTCGTGCAACTGGTCAACGACCAGGCTCGCCGTCTTCGCTAGCCCACTTCGATATGCTGCCCGTCCCAACATGTGAGATCCAACGGGCGCGGCAACAACCTGAATCGCCAGTACGGCTGCGCTGATTGCGAACCAGTGCCAGGTGCGTAAGCTAACCGTCAATCCCCCCAGCAACAGCGCCAGACCCAACAGTTGCGGTTTTGCAGCCGCATGGGTTCTAGAGAACAGGTCGGGTAGCCGAACCAAACCCAGAGCCGCGATGAGCGTGAACACGGTGCCGATAAATATCAGTATGGCCCCCGCGATATCCCAGACTAAGTCCCACTGAACGCTCATGATGTCGCTTCTTCCTCTTCGGACGTGACACTGGGCGCGACGGGCTTGACCACGCGTCCACGCGGGCGCCGTCGCACTCCCCCGGCGACAAAACGAGCCACCGTGATCGTAGAGAAGAATGCGGTGAGCACAAAGACGATCAACAAGGCAGCTAAGTCCGTTCGTCCCCAGTAGACGATCAACAGAACAATCGCGGCGACGACACCGGCTGCGAAGACATCAACGGAAACTGCCCGGTCCAAGGCGGTGGGACCCTTTAGCAGTCGGTAGAGAGACAGAGCGAGAGCGGCACCCGCTAGAGCCACGGATGCCCACGTAACAACGCTTGTGAAGATCATGCTTGTTCCTTCGCCCTCAAGGTTGCAGCGAGTCGCTGCCGAGCGCGAGTGGACGGCAACTGCAAGCCGCATTCCCTCAGCACTGAATCGGGTGCGAACGCCCACAGGACCCGCTTCTCTTGTTCCGCCACTTCTTGACGGACACCTTCGATCCCTCCGTGGGCAGGCAAATCCAAGACGTGCAGGTAAAGAGCCCGTTCAGACCTGGATGCTTCGACAACAATCGTGCCAGGAACCATGGAAGTCATGGCCGCCACAATCGTCATGTAAACGGGATTATTGTCCCGCACATTGCACTTGATGATGCCGTCATCGTGGGTTTTTCCCGCTACCACTATCCACGCCACCTGGGTGCCGGCAACGAGTAAATCCCACATGAAGCGCAACGTTAGGTGAATGAGCGGGATGAGCCGCCAATGCCAAAGGTTCGGCATCGTCGGCATGGGGAAAATCAACTGCACTGCAATGGCAACGACTAGCCCGGATACGATCGTCACGGGACTGAGGGACCCGAATACCGCAATCCACACGACTAGCAACCAGGCTGTCATGGAAAATGCTAGGTGGCGCCGCACTCTAGTTCTCATTGCTACCTCCGACCTCAGGCAGCTCGGGGGGCGGTGGTAAGAGTGGTGGGCGGACCTCGTTACTCTCCCAGGGAGGGCGGAACTCGGGAAGCTTCGAAGAACCGCCGCCGCGACCGTCCTCACCCAAAACTGCCTTTACATAACCGTCCCCATCGATCATCGTGGCCGCCGAATCATGTGCGTAAGCATAGATGGGGCCCGAAAAGGCCGCCATCGCGATCTGCAGCCCCACCAGGCCGATCACCACCGAGTACATGAGGCCGTTTGAACGTCCGGCCTTCTTTTCCACCTCAGTTCGAGCTAGCTGCTGCTGAACTTCAGCTTTCTGTCCTTCTTTTTCAGCTCTTTGCAGGCGACGCAACCGACGTTCTTGGCGACCTGAGAGCCGTTCACCTTCCCCCGGAACGACGAAATCGTCGAATTCGGCTTTCTTTGGCTGCCAAAACGCTTTGTTCCAGAACTTCACTGCCACATAGAGAGTCAGGAAAGACGTGATGACACCGGCCGCGAGCAGTGAGTATGCCAGGGGGGTTCCGACCTGAACCGAAGCTTCTGCCAAACCGAGTTTGCCGATAAATCCGGTTAGCGGTGGCACGCCCACCAGGTTCAAGGCAGTAATCATGAACAGTATCGATAGTCCGGGGCGTTCTTTGGCTAAGTCGGAAAGTCGGGTCAATGACGTGGTGCCCCGATAACGTTCGATCAACCCCACGATTAGGAAGAGGGCTGTTTGCACCACGATGTGGTGAGCCGCGTAGTAAATAGCAGCACTCAACGCCGACACCGTGGTCAACGCGATTCCCCACATCATAAAACCAATGTGCGATACGAGTGTGAAGGAAAGTAATCGCTTCGCATCATCTTGGGCAACCGCACCCAAGATACCGATAATCATGGACAGGATTCCCACGACTCCAAGGAGCAGTGCCAGTCGATCCCCTTGGAAGATGACGAACTGAAGGCGAATGATCGCGTAGACGCCAACCTTTGTCAGCAAACCCGCAAACACTGCGGTAACCGGAGCCGGTGCTGTGGGGTAAGAGTCAGGCAACCAGGACGCTAGTGGGAAAATAGCCGCTTTGACGCCAAATGCGACAAGCAGAATCGTCTGCATGATGAGCGTCGTGCTGGGCGGCAATTCGGCTAGGCGAACGGATAGCTGGGCCATGTTAACCGTGCCAGTGGCGCCATAGATCCACGCGATTCCGGTCAAGAAGATGACGGATGAGAACAGCGACACCACGACGTATACGGTCCCGGAACGTACTCGGCCTCGGGTACCCCCTAACGTTATGAGCACAAATGATGCGGCTAATAGAATCTCGAACCCGACGTAAAGATTAAATAGGTCTCCGGTCAGGAAAGAGTTGGATACGCCTGCTGAAAGGACCAAGAAGGTCGGATAAAAAACAGCCACGGGGGCCGATGGAACGGGGTCAGAGACGTTCTCTCCAATGGAATAAAGCAGGACCGCCAAAGCTACTATTTGAGATACGACGAGCATCAGCGAAGAGAGGCGATCTGCGACCAAGGTGATCCCGATCGGGGCCGCCCAAGAACCGACATCCACCACGATCGGACCGGCGTTTGCGCCGAAGGCGAGCACCAGACCTACGGCGGTGGCCGCCAGCATGGCCACTAGCGCAACTGATTGCTGCAACCTTGGTCGGCGCCCTACAACCAGCGCCAGGCCAGCTGAAACAAGCGGGATCAAGACTGGGAGCGGGACAAGCCAAGCGAGGGCGGCCGGGTTCATTGGCTATCCTCTGCGTCGTAGAAGATTTCGGCGTCCTCCGTGCCTTCAGCGTAGAGATCCTCCCACCCCTCGAAGCCGCGTCGTTTAGCGCGACGTGCCACCCGCCTATCCTCGACGTCGTCGACTACCTCGTCATTTCCGGTAAGTAGCCAAGAGCGGTAAGCCAGTGCCAGACCGAACGCGGTCGTGCCCAGCGAGAGGACAATCGACGTCAAGATCAGTGCCTGTGGAAGGGGGTCCACAATCTTGTCAGCATCTCCCCCAAGTAGCGGGGGCATACCCGCTGGTCCACCCATCGCCAGGATCAAGAGGTTAACCCCATTGGTGATTAGTGCCAGCCCAATGAATATTCGGGACAGCGTCCGCTCCAGGCTCAGGTAGACCCCCGCGCCAACCAAGACTCCGATGAAGATAAATACCGCCAGTGGGGGCATCCTAACGCTCCCCTCTAACCTCATGAGTTGCGCGCTGGCCGCCAACGCGGCTTGGGCGATCACTCTGCCGGTCAATCTCGGCTCCTAGGGCACCTACCAAGTCGATGATGAGCCCGAGAACGAGTAAATACACACCAACATCCAGCACCATCGCCGTCGTCATATGCAGGTCGCCGAGCATCCCCAGATGAATGTCTAGCGGAGTCGATTGGAAAGGAACGTTCCCAAAGAGCAGCGGCGACGCACCCCCTACCGTCGCTACAAAGAGGCCCGTGCCGAGCAGGTAGCCGGCTGGGATTGGCATTGCTTCACCCAGTTCGTAGCGGCCCGCTCCAAGATAGCGAAGGACGAACGCGAGACCTGCCACCACGCCACCGACGAAACCGCCACCGGGATTGTTGTGCCCAATGAGTAGTAGCCAGAGAGACAGAACCAGCATGGTGGGGAACAGAAGTCGCGTACTTACTTCCAGCACCATGGAACGGTCACGGGCCTGTAAGGCGGTGGCCCCCGGCAGGAAGCGACCCCGTTTGGCTAGGTCTGGCCCGACCCGATCTATCCGACCCGAGCGTGACTTTACGTAGATCAAAGAGGCGACCCCCGTAGCAGTCACGAGAAGAACTGACAGTTCGCCCATCGTGTCCCACGCGCGGATATCCACCAAGATTACGTTCACGATGTTGCGGCCATACCCAAATTCGAGTGCTTCTCTGGGCATTAGCTCTGAGACGGGCTCGTGAATACGGGCCGCGACGGCATAGTAGCCGCCCACTGCCGTCAGCGCGCCAAAAGCAATCGCAACCGCTGCTTTCGTAAGACGTGAAGACATTAGAGGTCGCGTCGAAAAGTAGGTGGGTAACTTCCGCAGTACCAGTATGAAGACGACAATGCTCACGGCCTCAACCGCAAGTTGGGTGAGGGCGAGGTCGGGCGCGCCGTGCACCGCGAACATGAGAGAGACAGACATGCCGACGACACCGAGGGCCAATGCCGCGGCCACCCGTCGCCGCGCGCGCAGAGTAATGAGAACCGCCGCTGTTCCCACTAGCGCGAGAATAATCTGCTGGAGTGACCCCCAGAGAGGAGGGAGTGCTGGCGGCGGATTGGCCCGCAGGATCGCGTACCCGGTTAGCACGACTGCGGATGTCACGATCGTGGCGACCTCTGCTGGAAGCGAACCGCGCTGGATGAGGGAGGTCATCCGGTTCGCAAATAGCTCCAGTTCCCGCAATGACCAAGCGAACACACGCGCTGCCGAGAGCGGTATTTCGACCGCGCGTTGAGCACGTGACACCTTAGGCCGGAAATAAATGAGCAGTCCCCCACCCAGGAAGATGGTGGCGGTAATCAGCGCTGGTCCCCACCCAGACCAGAGAGCAACATGGTGTTCCCCCGGAAGCCCAATGAGGGGGCCGGTGGGTGCGGCAAAGATTTTGTCCAATGATGGGGCTGTAAAGCCCAAGAAAGCTCCGGCGGAGAGCAGCAGAATAGGCGCGTAAATCAGAGAAGAGAGAGGTCGCACCTTCATCTGCACGGTGATCTTCTTTGTTCCAAACGCGCCCCACCAGAACCGCCAGGCATAAGCCATTGTCATCATGGATCCGATGCTCACCAGGACGATCAACGCCGCGTCGAATGCTAGGCCCGTTGGTAGCTCGGGTGAATCAACCCCGTGTAAGAGGGCGGATATGAGGGACTCTTTGCCCACGTATCCAATTGTTACTGGGATTCCTGCCATCGACAGCGCAGCTAACGCCGCTGAAGTCGCCAGAATCGGCATGTTTTTACGCAGGGCCGTCAATTCCCAAATATCGCGCGTTCCCGTAGCGGTTTCTACCGCTCCGACGGTGAGGAAGAGAGACGATTTAAACAGTGCGTGCGCCAGCATCAGTACCAGCCCTGCTGCTAGCGCCCCGGCAGTACCCATACCGACAGCGGCAATCATCAAACCCAGCTGAGAAACGGTGCCGTACGCGAGGATCAGCTTCAGGTCTCTTTGACGCAGCGCTCGGTAGGACGCGTGCAGAGCCGTGTACAGGCCAATCACGACGGCTACCGCAGACCACCCTGGAACGTAGGCCATTCCCGGCGTAAAGCGAGCCACTAAGACCACGCCGGCCTTTACCATGGCCGCCGCGTGCAAATACGCGGACACGGGGGTTGGGGCAGCCATCGCACCGGGAAGCCAGAAGTTGAAGGGTACCTGCGCCGATTTTGAAAGCCCTCCAATGAGGACTAGCAAAGCAGCGACCACAACCAACGGCTGGCTCGGGTTCAGTTCCCCGGTTTGAAGGTGGGTGATGAGAACAGAAGAACGGAACGAACCCCCAGGGGTGACGCCGAGTATCACCAAACCAGCGAACATTACGAGCCCGCCAAAGCCAGTGACTAAAAATGCCTGGCGGGCAGCCGCACGTGCCGGACGTCGAGCAGAGTGGTGCCCAATCAGCAGATAGGAAAGAACTGCTGTCAGTTCCCAAAACAGGTACAGGATCATGGTCTGATCCGACACCACAACGCCATACATCGCCGCGGCGAAGCTCATGAAGAAGGTGGCGAAGCGAGTGAGGCCAGCGGCCGTGTCAGAGAAGTAGCGCGACGAGAAGACCAAGACGGCAGCTCCAACACCGCCAACAATCATCACCATCAGCCACGACAAGACGTCCAACCTGAAGACAATCTCTAAGTCCAGGCTGGGAACCCACTTCAACGTCTCGTACTGGTCTTTAACGAAAACCGCAGGTGCCTGAAAGGCAGCCCAAATCGCGGCAGCTGCTGGGGCCAGCGCCAAGACTAGGAAAGCGTTCCTTCCCCACCAGCGAACAAAAAGGGGAGCGCACAAAGCCGCCGCAACCTGAAGGATTAGCAGGGCAAACATCCCGGCGCGGACCTCTCACTTGGGGGTCAAAGACAAGATCGATCTTAGCTCGTCTCGGCAGCGAGCCTGTTGTGGAACCACCTTTCACGTGGGGAAGCGATAATAGAAATACCCGATTATCAGGAGGGACGTAACTCATGGTGTCCGTAGCGGTGACCTATACCTGCTGGGGCTTGGCGTTCTTCGCGACTGCCATTGGTGTGCCGGTGTTTGCACGCGGCGTCGCCCGCATAGTCCAAACCGTCCGGGCGGGCGCTCCTCAAAAAGACGTGTGGAAAAATCCGTGGCAGAGAATCTGGACAGCGTTTCGCGTCACGGTGGCTCATGAGACTTTCAAGGGTCGACCGGTGGTTCGTGCCGCCCACTGGCTAGTCATGGTTTCCTTCGTTGCCCTCTTCCTGACGTTGGTTTCTTCTTACGGCCAGCTCTTCGACCCCCTGTACGCCCTCCCGCTAATCGGGCACACGGCTTGGTGGAATTGGCTGGTAGAACTACTCGCTACTGCCGGCCTGGCTTCAATACTTTCCTTGGTGATAGTGCGATTTGTAACCAATGAGCGAGCGAAGAAACTTGACCGGCCCCGTTCATCCCGTTTCTTTGGTTCCACCCGTTGGCAAGCATGGTTCGTCGAGGGCGTCATCGCCTCCGTCTGTGCCGCCGTGCTGGTAAACCACGGGTTTGGGTATGCGTTGGGCGTCGCCACAGGTGCGACTTGGGCCACCCCACTCAACTACCCGCTTACTTCATGGTTAGGGATGCTGGTAACCGGCTGGACGATCACCAGTTTGTCCAATGCGGTGACGATAGTTGCCACAATCAAAATTGTTGTTTCAATGGCGTGGATGCTGGTGGTCGGCGGAGACATTGCCATGGGAATCTCTTGGCACCGCTTCTTGGCTCCCATAAACATCGCGGCCGCGCGCAGTCCGCGTGGGATTAAACCATTGGGGGCGCTGCCTCTACCGCTCATCGACGGTAATCCAACCACCGACTTAGCGGAGGCGTTTGAGGCCGCTGAACTCGCCGCTGAAAAGGCCGGGTCTGAATCCGGTCCGGTGATTGGTTCGGGCCGCACCGAAGATCTCACTTGGAAAGATCGACTGGATTTCATGTCCTGCACCGAGTGTGGCCGCTGTCAGGACATGTGTCCGGCGTGGAATACCCAAAAGCCGCTCTCTCCAAAGCTAATGATCATGGCACTGCGCGACAATGTCGTGTCCGCGTCCGGATTCACGCCTCCGAATCAAGCGGGCCCCGACACGCAAGACGTGCTGGGCGCTCTAGTTGCCGCGAAGACGTCTGGACCTGAGGGCGTGGCGGCTGGTAATGCGGAGCTCGTCCCCGATGTGATCATGCCCGAAGTGATTTGGGACTGCACGATGTGTGGCGCGTGCGTTGAGCAATGCCCGGTCGATATCGAACATGTTGATCACATTTCTAATCTGCGACGATTCCAGGTGCTCATGGAATCTGCGTTCCCAAGGGAATTGACGCGTCCTATGCGCGCAATGGAAACGAAGGGGAACCCGTACAACCAACCGGCTCGGAAGCGTTTGGAATGGGCTAAGAACCTAGACTTTGACTTCCCCGTCATCGGAGAGGATGTCGAAGACGCCAGCGAAGTCGATTATCTGTTCTGGGTGGGCTGTGCGGGCGCTTACGATGAGAAAGCGAAACGCACCAGCGCAGCCGTAGCCGAACTCTTGCATACCGCAGGCGTTTCATTCGGTGTGCTCGGTTCGGGCGAAAGCTGTACGGGGGATCCGGCACGCCGCGCCGGTAATGAGATTCTGTTCCAGATGCTGGCAGCAGACTCTATCGAAGCTCTAAATGAGGCCGGTGCCAAGCGGATCGTTGTGACCTGTCCACACTGTTTCAACACGATCGCCAACGAATACCCCGATTTTGGGGGTAACTATGAAGTCATCCACCACACGCAACTCCTCAACCGTTTGGTTCGCGAAGGAAAACTGACTCCGGTTGCCCCCGATCCGGCCGATGCAGAAGTGGTTACCTACCACGACCCGTGCTTCCTAGGCCGTTACAACCGGATCTTTGAGGCCCCTCGCGAACTAATTGAGAGTGAGCCCGATATGCAGCTGGTAGAAATGGCTGCTAACCGTGAGAACGCGATGTGTTGCGGTGCCGGTGGCGCTCGAGCTTGGATGGAAGAGACACGCGGAACTCGTATTGCCTCTAAGCGGCTAGACCAAGCGATGGAAACCGGGGCGACCACCGTGGCAACCGCATGTCCCTTCTGCACCCAAATGTTGGACTCTGCAGTACCATCCGACGCCGAACTTCAAATCAAGGACGTGGCGGTTCTTCTTCTTGAAGGGGTTCATCGAGGGCAAGCAGGAACCCGTCCTCGTCAATAATCGCCGAATGCGGCACGGCAGTGGCGATGGAAGCCGCCGCCGTTTCAGCGATACTCTCCGCTCGACTGCGCTCTAGGCGACCGCGGCGGGATGGAAGTCCAGGATGGCGGGCGGAAAGATCGTCGGGACTAACCCAGACGATTTCATGAACGGTAAGTGGGGGTTTAGCCCACGCCTCCCAGCGCAAGGCTCGAGGGATGAACGTCTCCTGCCTAACACCTATCAAGACTTGGGAAGAGGCAGATACGTCAACCAACAGTGCATAGGGCATGCCGGTCGGAACCTGCGAATCCATTTGCTCAGGGTTACTGAGCACGGTGTCGTCCCCACTTTGATGCGCAAAGGAGACGTTCTCAAGGTGCGCTGATAACAGGGTCCACACCTGGCTGGGGGGCAGCCACGTGTCGGTCAATACCCTCAGGGCGATCGACGAAGCAGAGTCGGCTTGAATGATGGCGCCACTCCCAGCCACCCGCACTGCCCCACCGAGCCGGCGCGACATACGACGCAACACATCCAAGACTTTCGCTTCTATGCCAATTGGCATGCCGTCTGGGAACGCCTTCGCCCAATCATCAAACGCTTGAACAGCGGCACTGGGCTTAGACCCGCGTCGAGGGGAACATCTGAGCAGCCAGACCTGTCGAATATCTTCGGGGACGCCAAGTTCGTGGGTTGCGGCATCGTCTAATGTCCAGGGTCCTTCCAAGGTGACATTCTCTTGCAGCTGGAGCACCCCGGGAGACAGCCAACCCGCCTCACTCCACACGGACACCGCCAAAGCCTCAACGTCCTCGGGAGTCACTGACTCGGGCGTGAGAAGTAGGTGGTAGGCCGAGGCCGTGGGAGTATCCAGTATTCCGGTAGGACCGGCCCTCTCTACCACCACCGGCAATGGCGCGAAAAGATCTGCGGTTAGCTCCCCAGATTCGCCCACACTGAATGTGGCCGTCTCTGAGTCCACCCCGCCCAATGTGTGCAGGTCAGTCTCTACCAGAGGGTTGGGATCTTCTTTGAGCGCTGCGATTCTCTGTTGAATGGATTTGCGCTCCGGATGTGGAACCCTGCTCATGGCAACGGACCCGGTGACGTCACGGTTGCTCCTCCTCAAAATCCAGGGAGGGGGGGACAGGAACGCGATCGAAACGCAGATGTGAGCGCGATGCAGTCGGCCCGCGCTGCCCCTGGTAGTGAGAGCCCAAAGAGGCGGAACCGTACGGGGCCTCCGCGGGGCTAGAGAGGGTGAAGAAACAAAGCTGCCCGACCTTCATGCCCGGATACAAAAGGATCGGCATCGTCGCGGTGTTCGACAGTTCCAAGGTCACATGACCACAGAAACCGGGGTCAATGAAGCCCGCCGTGGAGTGAGTCAACAAACCCAATCTGCCCAGCGAGGACTTTCCCTCCAGCCGCGCTGCAATGTCATCTGCTAGGGACACCCGCTCAAAAGTGGCGCCCAAGACAAACTCCCCGGGGTGAAGTACAAACGGGTCATCTTGACTTACTTCGATGGCCCGGGTCAGGCCCGGTTGGGCTGTTGCGGGGTCGATAACCGAGTACTTGTGGTTATCGAAAAGTCGGAAGACTCTGTCCAACCTCACGTCGATGCTGGCTGGTTGAATCAAGTCACGGTCAAGTGGATCAAGGGTAATCTGGCCGCAGTCCAGCGCACGACGGATATCACGATCACTCAACAACATGAGCTAATCATGTCATGCATGCAAAGTTCAGTCGGGTCTATCGGTCGCAGATCGCGTCGACTAGCTGTCGGACGTCCTCGCCAGAAGTGTCGAAAGAGCACATTAGACGCACTAGGTCGGGACTACCCGGCCAGTCGTAGAAGCGATACACACGTCGGGCGCGCTCTTTCTGTTCAGAACTTAGTTCCGCGAAAACCACGTTCGACTCTACTGGGAAAGGGATCGGAACCTGGCCGCGGAGCCCTTCCGCAAGCGAGGCTGCTCTTTGGTTTGCTTGCTGCGCGGAACGTAACCAGAGATCGCCCTCGTACATGGCTATTAACTGCGCAGAAATGAAACGCATCTTTGATCCCAATTGCATGTTCGTCTTACGCAAGTATTCGATGCCCCGCACTGAGGAGGGGTTTATGACAATAATCGCTTCGGCCCCCATGGCCCCATTCTTAGTTGCACCCAAACTCAAGATGTCGACCCCGACGTCGGTGGTCAGAGCCGATAGCGGAACACCCAAATACGCTGCAGCATTTGCCAGTCTTGAGCCGTCCATGTGCAGCACCATCCCGTGAGAATGGGCAAACTGAGCGAGGGCCTCCACTTCCTCCGGCGTGTAGCAGGTGCCCAGTTCGCTGACTTGCGAGATTGAGATAGCCAGCGGCTGCGCTCGATGGGGGTCACCCCAACCCCAGGCCGCCTCTTTAGCCAACGCAGGGGTAAGTTTCCCGTCATGAGTGCGTATGCCGAGGATCTTCACTCCCCCAACTTTTTCTGGGGCCCCGCCCTCGTCATTATTGATGTGTGAGGTCGCTGGGGCGATCACAGCCCCCCATCGGGGAATAGCAGCTTGGAGGCTAATCACGTTTGCTCCGGTGCCGTTGAACACGGGGAATGCTTCCGCTTGCTCGCCGAAGAGGTTCGCAGTGATTTCTTGGAAGCGAGCGGTCCAGGGATCTCCGCCATACGCCGTCACGTGCCCGGTATTGGCCGCGATTACGGCGTCAAGGACCTCTTGGTGAACGCCGGCATAATTGTCGGACGCGAATGCATGGGCTACGGCGGTGGGATCGGTGCTCATGCAGACAACGCTACGCCTTCAACCGCGGGTTGCGTTAACTGTGGCTAGTTATGACGAGTCCACATCTCAACGACATTTCAAATGGAGCGGATGACGGGAATCGAACCCGCGCTGTCTGCTTGGGAAGCAGAAGTTCTACCATTGAACTACATCCGCATGTCTGTGCGACCAGAGTAGTTTAGCAGCTTTTCATCGCGCGCTGTCCACGACAGTCCTACTAGTTCACAATGGTTCCATGACGCTTCAACCCGTTGTTGCCGCTGCAATCGTGGATTCTCTTGAATATCCGACCCGACTGCTTGCCGCTCAACGCTCTTATCCGGCTGAACTTGATGGCTTTTACGAACTCCCCGGTGGAAAAGTGGAAGTGGGAGAGGACGCCCTGCACGCACTTCATCGAGAAATAGAAGAGGAGCTGGGGACCACGCTCGTTGTTGGTTCCCCAGTGCCGAACCCGGTTCCTCAAATGCAGACGGCGCATGAAGGCGGCTTGTCGCTCGATGTTTCAGACGCGGGCTTTTCACCCTGGCCGATCCTGCAAGGTCGAGTCATGTGGGTTTGGTTAGCCGAAATTGAGCCGGGCGCCCCTGAACCAAAAGCCAGCGGATCACACCGTGAATTACGTTGGGAGCCTCTAGACACTGTGTTGCAACTCCCATGGTTACCAACGAATCATCCGATAGTTGCGAATACCCTAGAGGGTATCCGATAAGGGTGGTATCAGCGGATGGCGGAATCGTGTTATTTGCTGTCTACCCCCTAACCAAGCAATAGATAACTAAGTAACCTGGGTACCAGGAGACAACGATTCTAAGGAGAAGCATGAGCACGAAAGATCTGACAGTCGAGGACTTCGAGTCCACAGTGACCGAGAATGACATTGTCCTAGTGGACTTCTGGGCAGCATGGTGCGGTCCTTGCCGCCAGTTCGCTCCTATTTATGACAAGGCGGCGGATGCCAACCCGGACATTGTTTTCGGCAAGGTTGACACCGAAGCCCAGCAAGAGCTCGCGGCGATGGCCCAGATCACTTCGATTCCCACGCTGATGGCTTTCCGGGATGGGATCGCAGTCTTCCGTCAGGCCGGTGCGCTACCGGCCCCGATCTTGGATGACCTGATCAAGCAGATTCGCGAACTTGACATGGATGAGGTTCGCAAGCAAGTCGCCGAACAAGAGGCCGGCGCCTAAGACATCTTTTGGGTTCACACCCAAATAGGGAACGCCGCTGGTTGAGTCACCCTGTCTCAGTGACCCGATCGGCGGCGTTTGCTATACCGCGCGCCTGCCTTCCAGGGCTCGGCCCAGCGTGACTTCATCGGCGTATTCGACGTCGCCGCCCACTGGAAGCCCAGAAGCCAACCTGGTTACGGCCACGCCCATGGGGCTGACGCTGCGGGCAATGAAGGATGAGGTCGCCTCCCCTTCCACAGTGGGATTAGTTGCCAGAATAACCTCGGTGACCGTCCCGTCTGCCAGTCGGGCAAATAGCTCCCTCATACGCAGTTGGTCAGCACCGACACCCGCCAGTGGGTCCATCACCCCGCCAAGTACGTGGTACAAACCGCGAAATACTCGTGTCTTTTCGACCGCGTTAATATCTTTGGCTTCCTCAACGACACAGATCAGGGTTTGATCCCGCCTAGTGTCAGCGCAGATCGAGCAGACCTCACCTTCCGTCACATTTCCACAAATAGTGCAGAAGTGGACGTTGCTTTTCACGGCCTGTATGGCATTGACAAGCGCTTCAACTTCGGCAGAGTCGGCTCCTAAAATGTGGAACGCGAGTCGCTGCGCGTTTTTCAACCCGATGCCCGGCAGTGCATCTAGCTCTTCGATAAGGTCTTGGATCGCTCCATCAAACCCACTCACCTATCGTCCTCCAAATCAAATCCGGTGAAATTCTGCGGGTCACCGTCCTCCGCGTTGCTGTCATTGATTTCGGCTGCCTGATAGGGGGTCGACGTTTCGACAATCTTCTCTTCGATGACAGTGCCACCAACAATGTCTAAGAACACATCAACCGCTGGACGTCCCCGATATTTTGAGTCGTCTTCGTCGACCATGGTTGCCGGCTGGGCCGGCACATTCGATTCTGGCGCAGGTTCAGGATCAATCTGCCGCGTAGGTTCAGGTTCTGGCTCCGGTTCTGGTTCGGGCTGTGGATTCGGCCGAGCCTTGGCTTTCGAAACCGGCGCGTCAGGTGCGGCCAGAATGTTTGCTCGGTCCCCAACCCAGGCCGCTTTCACTGTCGTGGGGCTACCAGCTAGTGCACTGAGCACTTTGGCTAGGTGTTCCTCCCCTCCGTAGCGTTGGAATTGGGCGACAACGGCGGGTTCTTTGAAGAAGACGTAGGTCGTCTCTTCCACTGCCGCGACACCACCGACATTCCGCAACAAGCTTGGGAAGGTAGACCCGTGTTGGTCGAGTCTGCGTAAGATTTCCGACCAGTTTTTCCGGACAAAATCTTCCCCCACCGCACTGGATGACACCAGCCGCGTGGACACCTTCGTCGCCGTGGGCGGCGAAGATTTAACCACTGAAGGCTCCCGCGCGGGTTGAGCCGGCTTGGATGTCTCTGGTGTGCTGGGTGCGGCACTGGGTGCAACCGGCGCCGCAGCGGGCTCTTGGGCGGTCGCCGCGATCCGTGGTGGTTCAGAGTGTGTTTCATTGGAAGAAGTGGGAACACTGGGGACAAGGAGCCGGGCCATCAACAGTTCGAGTTGCAGGCGAGGGGCGGTCGCTCCCGCCATCTGTCGCAAGGCTTCTTCCACGATGTCCGCACGCCGAGAGAGCAGCGGGGTACCCCATTTTCTGGCCTGCGTGTGCATCACAAGCAGCTGATCTTCCGGTGTATCCATCAAGATGTCGCTAGCTCGGTCCCCCGCAAGGGAACAGATCACCAGATCTCGCAGTCGTTGAAGTAGATCCTCTACGAAACGGCGTGGCTCATGGCCAGTGTCGACAACTTCTTCCAAAATCTGGAATACGGCAGCGCCGTCGCCCTCACCCAGTGCGTCGATCGTCCGCTCTAGTAACGAGGCATCTGTATAACCCAAGAGACCGACCGCTTGAGATACCGTAACCGTCCCATCCGAGCCGGCGATCAGCTGATCGAGTACGGACAGCGAGTCGCGGACTGAGCCGCCACCACTGCGAACCACCAGTGGATAAACGCCCTCTTCAAGAGCGATCCCTTCTTTTTCAGTGAGTTCATGCAGGTAAGGGATGAGGACGTTCGGGGCGACCAGACGAAAAGGATAGTGGTGGGTGCGGGAACGAATCGTGTTGATGACTTTGTCAGGATCTGTAGTCGCAAAAATGAACTTCACGTGTTCCGGGGGTTCTTCTACGACTTTGAGCAGTGCGTTGAATCCTTGGGTCGAAACCATGTGCGCTTCATCCAAGATGAAGATCCGATACCGATCACGCACCGGCGCCAAGGTGGCTTTTCCGCGCAGTTCGCGAGCATCATCAACGCTCGAATGTGAGGCCGCGTCGATCTCGACTACATCCAGAGACCCAGGTCCACCTTGGGCAAGTTCCACGCAGGAAGCACACACTCCACACGGAGTTGGGGTCGGACCTTCAGCGCAGTTAAGACTTCTAGCCAGAATTCGAGCAGAAGTGGTCTTGCCACATCCTCGAGGGCCAGAGAACAGGAATGCGTGTGCCAGTCGACCCGTTTTCAAAGCGGCTTGGAGCGCCCCGGTCACGTGTTCTTGCCCAATGACGTCTTCAAAGGTATCGGGCCGGTAGCGGCGGTAAAGTGCTGTGCTCACGATCTGACTCTAACGCCTCCGCATTGACGCTGATATTTCATGCCGCTCGTGTGTGGAAGACCAGCCGACCCGACTGATTGTGGATAAACAAGAAAACGGCGAGCTGGGTACAGATGATCCCCCGCGCACCCGACAGAGCGACCGTATCCTTGCTGCCTTCCGGCCCTGGGGAGTTTCGGGTGATGCCGTCGCACGGGGGATCGTGTCCATCTTACATGCTGTCTGGTGACATTCGAAGATGCTCTGCAAATTGTTCTAGGGGCGAACCGACCTCTTCCAAAACCTGATGACTACTTTTGCGTCTGTCTCATGGCTGGGAGCATGGGTAGATGAATAACCTAAAGCAATCTCTCGTGAGCGCCGGCCACTCCTCAACTGAGCGACCACCTGGGCCATTTGCGCTGCTCAAATCTGCTTGGAGTGATCTGTGCCAAGTTCGAGGGCGCCTGCTTCTGGTGATTATCTTCAATCAAGTGATTCTGTCACTAGTGGCATTCCCCATGGTGCACTGGCTGTTCCGCGAGTCCCTTCGAGCCAACGGGATGTACGTCGTCGACTTGTCCGATCTGGCGATTCGCCCCGGCTTTCCGATCACAGTATTACTACTGGTAGCAATAATCCTGCTTCTCTTATGGATCTTGGTACTGCAATTCAGCGCGTACTTGGTGTTGCTCCACGAGCCGAACACTTCTTGGAAAGATCTTGTCCGAAAAGCCTCTGACGTGGGCAAGAAAGTCTTCAAAACGTCTTCAGTGCGTTTGGCACTATATGTACTTGTGCTGCTACCACTTTCAGGGTTCGGGTTCACTTCCGCGCTGATTCGTGGTATTTCAGTGCCCAACTTTATAACCGGTGAGCTCGAAAAAGAGCCAGTCATGCGGATCATCTTGGTGGTCGTGGGCCTTGTACTGGCGTATCTGAATATTCGACTGGCTGTCACCATGCCAGTTTTCGCGCTTTCAAATGCGAATGGCAAAGAATCTTTAGCATCAAGTTGGCGTATGACACGCGGTTTGCGTGCTTGGCCCCTGGTAGTTGCAGTGGTGCTCCTTCTTGCGGCTGCAACAGCTGTACTTGTCGCAACGTTCTACATCATGCTGCTCCCCACGATGCTGGCTGATCGTTTTGCCCCAGCAGCAGCCGAAGTGACCGCAGCTTTCTCTTTGGCGCTGGCTCAAGTCTTCGTGCTGATTATTTCCGGCGCAGTGGTGGCAATGCTCGCCGGGATTCTCACCGCCTATGCAATAGCGCATAGCCACCTGATAGAGCCGACTCCGGTCTCCGCCGGGCATCCTCGCCGGAACGTTCATCGAGCCTGGGCCGCGTCTCTGGTGGCGGTCGCCGCAATTGCACTGGGATTGCTGCAAATCCCAACGATGAGGGCGGTTGCTTCCCACCCAGACACGATCGTCCTCGCACACCGTGGTTTCACGCAAGGCGGCGTCGAGAACACGATCGAGGCGCTGGAAGCAGCACACGCAGCTGGGGCGGACATGGTGGAAATGGACGTGATGCAGACCAAGGACGGTCAATTCGTCGTTATGCACGACCCAGATTTAGAACGTCTGACTGGCAAGAAAGCCAAGGTCCGGGACCTCACACTCGACGAGCTCACTTCCCTGACTGTCTCAGACGGAAAAGGGCACACCGGACAAATCCCATCGCTTGTCGAGTATGTTTCCCGCGCTAACGAACTTGGACAGCCACTTCTAATGGAAATCAAACTCTCTGGCGCAGAAACTCCAAATCACGTAGAAGAGATGGTTGCTGTCCTTGAAGAAAACGACCTGCTGGATGGGCACATTTTCCACACTCTCGACAGGGATTCCGCCCAAACATTGAAGTCGCTGCGCCCAGACCAAACAGTCGGTTACATCATGCCGTTTGCCGGTATCGGAATCCCCGCAACTGACGCTGATTTTCTTGTTTTGGAAGAATCCTCTGCCACGCCGGCAATGAAAGAGCGAACGCGACAAGAAGGCTTGGGTTATTTCGTTTGGACGGTAAACACCGAGGAGGCCATCACACAGCGTCTACGTGAAGGAGTCGACGGGATCGTGACAGATCATCCTGACTGGGCCATCGAACAACGACAGAAGATGCATGAGGAAACCGGCTTGGCACCGCGTCTGCGAGACACCCTGTCAGCGATCTTCACTCTCTAAGACGCACGCTGGTGAACATGTCACCAACGTTTTGCTTGCCGGTGGGAAGATTTCAGTACGTTACCCCAGTTAGGAGTTGGGAATCATGGAAAACATGCTCACTAAGATCGCGGTGTTTTTTGGCTCATCCGCGATAGGGCTACTTGTGGCTGCACTATCGCTAAGGGGCTTCCACATGACCTTTTTGGGATTCATCATCGCGGCCATCGTTTTCTCCGTTGCCCAAGCGATCGTCTCCCCTCTAATGTCGAAACTCATGGAAAAGTATGCCTCCACCCTGACAAGCATGGTCGGATTGCTGTCAGCGTTCCTCGCCCTGCTGATCGCGCATGCTGTTTCGGGTGGACTGCAGATCCAAGGTGTTGGGACTTGGGTCTTGGCGACCTTGCTCGTCTGGATTATTCCGGCCATTGCGACGGTGATTCTAGCCCGGATTTTCGCCAAGAATTAGTTCGCAGCGGACCGCTACGCGCAACGCAACAGGGGCGTCCGCGGACGCCTTAGTTGCGATGCTCACTCCTCTTTAGGGGGTATCCCGCCCGGTGGATACTTGCGTACTTCTGGCCGCAGTGCCAGAAATATGCCGCTAACTAGCAGCCCTCCCCACAGAATCGTTAGAGCCAAAATTAGAAACAAGACGGCCAGTGAAGTCATGCCCTTCCCCCTTCCTTGCTATCCGCCGTTGATCCGTTCTGCGTTTTCGAGAGTGCGGTATGCGATGGTGAATACGGCGGCCACGCAACGAAATCCATCGGATTTTGCTTCCACTTCTGCAAGGTAAGCAGAACTGCTGCCAAGAGCATGATGAGAATCGGCCCCCACCCGAAGATCAGAATATAAGAGGGGTCGTACCCGCTGTAAGGTTCCGCAAGCAAGTTCCGTATCGACGCCACCAACATGTACCCCAAGAGCAGGGGGCTGAGGACGGCAACCAGAGACCACCAAATCCAACGGACTTTGAACGTAGAGAGCTCACTTAGGTGCGTGAACATCTCAGGGCCTGCTCGCCGTATCCACATAACCAGAATTACCATCACCACGGCAGACCCGACGATGCCGACATTATTAGCCCAGTTGTCGATAGTGTCGAGGGCGAATAAGCCTGTGGCAGTACCAAAGAGGAGCACCGAAACGATCGCAATTGGTGCGCCGACCCAGTAGACGGTCTGCGTCCTAGACAAACCGAATTTATCCATGATTCCAGCGAAAATAACTTCCAAAATCGAGATGAGCGAAGTCAACCCGGCCAAAGTTAGTGCACCGAAGAAGAGGCTCCCGAAGAACTGGCCCCCCGGCATTTGCGAAATGATGGCAGGGAAAGTCATGAACGCCAGTCCCACCCCCGTCAAGCCTTCGAGCTCACTAACCGCGATTCCCTGCTGGTAAGCAAAGAATCCGAGTGTGGAGAAAACACCGATTCCGGCCAAGATTTCAAATGACGAATTCGCGAATGCCACGACCAAGCCGGGGGTAGTCAAATTTGACCGGCGACGACGGTAGGAAGAGTAGGTGAGCATGATTCCGAAGCCCACCGACAAGGAGAAGAAGATCTGGCTGTAGGCCGCCACCCACACTCCGGGATCGCGCAGTGCTTCTAGCTGCGGGGTGAACAGTGCATTCAGGCCCTGAGTTGCTCCCGGAAGAAAGAGGGAGCGAACCACTAGGATCACAAATCCAACCACCAGCAGTGGAATGGCAATAACGTTTAGACGCTGCAGACCTTTCGCAACTCCAGCTGCCAAGATCACCAGAGTCACCACCCACATAATCAGAAGTGGGATCAACACGGAAGGCACAAAGCTCATCGAGAACATGGTGCCATCCGTGGGCAACTGCAAATACTCCCCCGTGAAGAATCCTTGCGGGTCATCACTCCAGCGAAGATCGAACGAAAAGAAAAAGAAGCTGGACGACCAGGCGAGCACCGCGGTGTAGTAGATGGCGATAAAAACGCAGATCATTACTTGGAACCAGCCGAGCCCCTCGCCAAAGGCACCGGCCAAACGTCGCAGCGCCAAAGGTGCGGAGCCCCGGAACCGGTGCCCGATTGCGTAATCAAGAAAGAGGATGGGAATTCCGGCGCTCAGAAGCGCCACCACGTAGGGGATTAGGAACGCCCCACCGCCTGATTCGTACGCCACCCCGGGAAAACGCCAAATATTTCCCAGGCCAACGGCGGAGCCGATCGCAGACAGAATAAACCCAATCTGTCCCGTCCATTCCCCCCTCGGAGGAGCAGCTTTCTTTACTTCCACGTTGGCCTCATCCTACGTTGGCGGCGGTTACGTACCGTGCCAGCTTAGGGAGTTGCGGAAATGACGCGTGATCGTCTCGGCATGTGTAGCCGCGGCAGTATTACCACGGCTACACATGGTCGTTCTGGCTGACTCTACGGGGCGTTATTCAAGGGCACCAGCAGCGTGCTGCGCAGCCAAATACCCAAACACAAGACCCTGTCCGATGGTCGCACCAGGACCTGGATATACCTCACCGTAGGCATTCCCAGCAGCGTTTCCAACGGCATACAGGCCTTCAATCACCGAGCGGTTCTCGTCTAATACCCGCCCGTACTTATCTGCTCGAATACCGCCGCATGTCCCCAAGTCGCCCGGGACAACTTGAACGGCATAGAAAGGACCCTTATCAATCGGCCCCAAGCAGGGGTTCGGGAAGATGGTCGGATCCCCATAGTAGCGGTCGTAGGCAGAGTCACCACGCTTGAAGTCGTCGTCATGACCCGAGTTAGCCAAGAGATTAAAGCGCTCGACGGTTGCCGGCAAATCGGCCATCCCTAGTTCCTCGGCGAGCTCTTCAATGGTGTCAGCTTTCCGCGCAATCCCGGCTTCATACCACTCTTTCGGTAGTTTTTGGCCGGGGAAGATTCCGCCACCGTATAGGTACCGGTTACGGTACCGCTGGTCGAAGATCTGCCAGGAGGGAATGGTTGGGCGTCCTTCTTCATCAAGAGCAGTCATGATCTGCCCGGCGGTCATGTAGTTCACCGCTTCGTTCATGTAACGATTTCCATCGCCGTCGACAATTATCTGGCCGGGCAAGGAACGTTCTGCCAGCATCGTGCCGGGAATTTCCCCGGGAGCATTGATCGCGGGGAACCACCAGGCCTGATCCATGAAAGCCAGATCGGCCCCGTGCTTGTGGGCAATGTTAATGACTTCGCCGCTGTCACCCTTGGTCCCAAAAGACCAAGAACCATCTACTTTTTCAGACTGATACTGTCGGCGCATTTCAGCGTCACGGTCGAAGCCGCCCGCGGCTAGGATAACGCCTTTTCGGGCGTTGACCCTGACCTCTTCACCTTCGTGATCGACGAGGACGCCCACTACCCGTCCGTCCTCGAGCACCAGATCTGTCAGACCGGAATCCGTCCAGATTTCGACGTCGAGGGCGAGCAATCCAGCGATCATGCCGGCTGCAAGAGCCTGTCCGCCGGCGATATATTCCCTTCCTAAGGCCATGCCGCCCACACCCATGCCTAAGAGCTGTGCACCGGTCGCTACGCCGCGAGCCTTGCGTGTCACCAGGTTCATCCAGCGATAGCTTTTCCCAGTCACGGGCATCGGGAAAGGGGCTGCCATCACCGGAGGTAACAGCAGATCGCGGTCCTCTCCAAGCTCTTTGGCGTCAAAGGGCTTCGGTTCCACAGCACGCCCAGTCGCGGAACCACCGTCTACTTCCGGGAAATAGTCGGGGTAATCCTCCATCCACATGAAAGACAGCGGCGTCAACCGACGCAGCGCATCTACCGCATCTGGACCATGCTTTATCACCGATTCCCACCGGCGATCGTCAACCTTATCGGCAACCTTTTCCAAATATGTTCGGACTAGGTCGGGAGAATCGATTCTTCCTTCCTCTTCATTTATTCAGGTCAGAATTCATGCGGGTCGGTAAAACGCGTGCCACTTAGAGCCCAGGTTTACCGGCTTCCTCCCACGCTTCAACGAACGATCGTCGAATTCGTCCCCGGGGGCCCACTCGTCCGAGTCCCTGTTGTTCTACAAAAGCGGCTATCGCCTCTCGCTCTGCACGACTGGCGGAAGACGTTGCCTGTTGGGAGCGCGTTGTCTTCGTCCCATAGTGTTGGCGGGGTGGGATTGAATCGTCTTCACCGGTTATGAACGGTTCGAGCGCCTCGTGCAGTTTCTGCAATGAATCGGGACTCAGATGTAGTTCGTAGCCGGTATCATCAATCGCCAAATAGACCGTTTCATATTCATCGACTTCATCCTTCGTTAATGAGTCGAGCGCTATTTGGATTGTTTTCAGCACCTCTCATCCTCCATTTCGTAATCTACGCCACACCTAAGAGTAGGCCGATGCCTAATCGTCTTGGCAAGCAAAATCGCAAAAATCGGGTGGACCTTGACAGCTATCCGGCTGACCGTTGGCTAAGGGTGGGCACTGCTAACACGAGATTCAAGACCCTTAAAATCGATTGGCGAGGACGCCCTAAATTCGGTCCTCGCCAATCGC
>CAYFWE010000017.1:0-34268 GCA_964346745.1 uncultured Actinomyces sp.
GGATTCGAACCTGCGACCTTCCGCTCCGGAGGCGGACGCTCTATCCACTGAGCTACCGGGGCAAGTCAGTTAGCCTGACCGTCCAACGAGCCCCTACTTTACCAGCCTTGCACAGTGGTGCGGGCCCTTAAAGCTGGGGGATATTGGTCACGCGCCTGCGGATGATGCGCAGTTATGCGCCCTCTGCAGGCCACTGGCCACGTTCGATTAGTAGCTCTTTCAGCATCTCGGGGTAGTCGGTGACAATACCGTCCACACCCCAGTCCAAGAGGCGTTCCATCGCTTTGCGGTCATTCACTGTCCACACATGCACGGCCAAACCGGCGGTGTGCGCAGTGGCGATGAAGCGCGGCGAAACAACCCGCACGCCCTTATTCTTCTCAGGGACTTGGGCGGCCGTAACTTGCTGCCGCGGCCCAGGCACATGCCAGCTTTCCGCGCTCGAAACAGTCTCTGAAGCCAAGAGCAGCCGGACTACGGCGCTGACCCCTAAAGAGGTGGAAAGTTCTGGGCTCCCCTGTTCACGAATGCGCTCTAAGCGCCGCTCCGAGAAAGAGGCGACCATGACGCGGTTAGAAGCACCCGTGTCCGCTAGGACGTGCAGAAGAGGTTCGGCAACCTCATCCGTTTTGGCGTCAATGTTGAAGTACAGGTCGGGGAACTCATTCAGGACGTCAGCCAGGCGGGCTGGCGGTTCCCCAGCCTCATTGCGCAGGTCCGACAGTTCCGCATACGTATAGTCTGAAAAACGCCCCTCTTTGCCGAAGCACCGCAGCGGGCTTTCGTCATGGGAAATAACAACTTCCCCATCGGCGGTAAGTTGCACATCAGTTTCGATGTAGCGAGTGCCTAACTGCTGCACCCGACGGAACGCCTCTAGGCTGTTTTCAACGCCCTCTTCCGCGCCCCCGCGATGCGCCAGAATAATCGGATAAGGCGCGGCCGCGACGGGAATCATTTAGCAGCCTTCACCCAAGTAAACGGCGCCCTGTTCTTGTAGCCACAAAGACGGTGGCAGGCTGGCACCACTTGCGTCGTGGATTTCCAAATGCAGGTGTGGGCCCGTAGATAGTCCGGTTGAACCCACGGCGCCGATCTGCTGACCAGCGGAAACCTGTTGACCTGGGGAAACCAACACACCAGATTCGTTCTGATGCAGATACCAGGATTCGTAAACGGAGCCATCGGCCATGGTGTGTTCAATAACGACGTAGAAGCCGCGTCCCCCGCCCCATTCAGCGGTTTTCACCACGCCATCTGCGACGGAGTAAATCGGTGTGCCGGCAGGAGCCGCGTAATCGTCACCCTCATGCAGTTTTGAATAGCCCAAGATGGGGTGGATTCGGTAGCCGTAGTAAGAAGTTCCCGAGAACGTCCCCTCCCGCAAGGGCATGTACACCACGGATTGCGTGGTGATTTGGCGGGATCCATTGGCGGCGACATCAACGTCGGCCAGGCAGGGCCGGATTTCCACTGGCACCCGGTAACGGGCACGCGATGCGGCTGCCGGGTGGCGGCGCATATCCTGTTCAACATCTTGAACATCGGTGCGCATTTCTGCCCACGACTGTTCAACCCCGAACTTGCCGGCGACCTTTTCTGTGTCAGCACCGGTGTCGGTAGAGGTTGCTGCAGCGGCGGGAACAGCCAACACTGCGGCTAACATCCCGGTCGTGGCGGTCGCCCCACTCCAACGCAGAGCCGAGCGTCCTTGAGATGGGGTTGGGGTCTGTTGCGCACGCCGCAACCGCGAGTGGGCGCTTACGGGCGACTCTTCGGCTAGTCGACGATGCACCGACGCTCGCTTTGGCAACGGGCACACAGCCTGACTGCCTATCGACATCCGTCCTCCATCTAATAAAACTCTGACCGGCTAACCAAACCCGAACCGGCCAAGAAGAGTGTACGTCGCGAAACGATAACGTTCAGTACTTTGCGTCACTATCGGAGTGATTCTTGGTGGAAGATGTGTCACGTAGTCGATTTGTGCTATTTGCCCTAGGGACGTTCGGCCCGACTAATTTTCTGGGTTGCGCTGCAGTGAATCGCGGATCTGGCCAACCAGTTCTTCCAATAGATCTTCCAAGAAAACCACTCCGAGCAGCGCGCCAACTTCGTCCACAACCCCGCAGACGTGAAGGGAAGAAGCCTGCATTCTTCGTAATGCGTCTTCGGCCCCAAGTGTCGGTGCGACAACTTCCAGGCTTCGGATTCGCCACCTGGCGATAGGTTCGTCCCGCTCTTCTTCATTGCGGACGTACAACACGTCCTTGAGGTGCACGTAACCCACGATCACGCCGTCTTCTGTCACCGGTAGACGTGAAAAGCCCGTTTTAGAAACTTTCGCTTCCACCTGTGCGGGTGTCACGGGCAGGGGGATGGTTGCGAGCTTATCCAGCGGGATCATTAGCTTCCCGACCGTGGTATCTGCGAACTCCAAGGTCCCTGCGAGCAAACCTAGTTCGTCGGTGAGCTTCCCTTCCTCGCGCGAAAGTTCCACGATATTAGCGACCTCTTCGACGGTGAAGGTGGCTGCTATTTCTGATTTCGGTTCGAATCCGAGGTGACGAATGAACCAGTTGGCCGTGTTATCCATCGCTGTCACCACCGGCCGCAATACTCGTCCGATCGCCACTAGTGAGGGTGCCAGTAGCAATAGTGTGCGGTTGGACTTGGCGATGGACAGGTTCTTCGGAACCATCTCACCGAACACGACGTGTAGAAATAGGACGAGGACGAGGGCGAAAACAAACGCGATGCCGTGGGCAACTTCCATGCCCAGCCCGACCTTTTCCAAAGGTACCGCCACTAGGTGAGCGATCGCTGGTTCAGCAATTGCCCCTAGAGATGTGGACATGACGGTTATCCCCAACTGGCTGATCGCCAGCATCAAGGAAACATGTTCGAGGGCGTAAAGCGCCTGTTGCGCTCCACGCACCCCACTTCCCGCTAGCGGCTCAATCTGGGAACGACGTGAAGAGGTGACGGCAAACTCTGCGGCCACGAAATAGGCATTGACCGCCAGAAAGAGAACCGTCAGAAACAGGCCCAACCCGACGCTCATGATTCGCCTTCCGCAGCTTCAACTTTGCGGACGTGAATCCGAGTGACGCGGCGCCCCTGCATGGCGACCACTTCTAGGTGGACGCCCTCAACCGTCACTTCATCGCCAATCTGGGGGATTTCAGCCAGTTCGTTCATGATGAAGCCGGCAAGTGTTTCGTACGGGCCGTCTTCTTCAACGCGAAGACCGGTGCGAGACAGCAGTTCATCAGGACGCAGAGTGCCCGGCACCATGAATCCCCCTGCGGGAGAAGATTTGATTCCCAGTCGGCGGCGGTCGTGCTCGTCACTGACCTCCCCGACGATTTCTTCCACGACATCTTCCAAGGTGACAATGCCGGTAGACGAGCCAAACTCGTCCACCACCACTGCCATCTGTACGCCGCCGCGCAGTTCCACGAGCAATGGCACCAGACCGACGGTTTCTGGGACGCGAGCTGCCGGAACGGAAATCGACCGTGATGACACCGGCACGTCGGCTCGCCGATCGTAGGGAACAGCAATCGCTCGGCGCAGCAGCGCGATCGAAACGTAATCCTCACCTTCTTTATCAAGAATGGGGAACCGAGAATGACCACTTTCGCGGGCCAGATTCACTAGGTCAGCGGCGGAAGCATCCTCGGGTATGGCGCGGACCCGTCCTCTATCCGTCATCACATCGATGGCGGTAAGGGCTTCCATTGAAACCGACCGGGTAAACAGTTCGGCGGTCTCTTCGTCCATGGTGCCCTCTTCGGCGGAGTGTTGAACCAAGGCGGCAAGTTCAGAAGCAGAGCGAGCGCTCGATAACTCTTCGACGGGTTCTACACCAAAGGCGCGCAAGATTGCGTTGGCCGTCCCGTTGAGCACCCTGATGACCGGGGTAAACAGCCAGGTGAAAGCAAGCTGCAAAGGCGCGGTTAGCTTCGCGGTTCGCAGCGGTTCCGACAGCGCCATATTTTTCGGGACCAGTTCCCCAAAGAGCATGGAAAACAGGTTCACCAGCAAAATAGCCACGCCAGCCCCCAAGGCGGCTGCTACGGCAAGCGTTATCCCCCAAGACGTGAACGCACCGGTAAACATGCGTACGAGGGCGACCTGCGTGGTGTATCCCAAGAGGATCGTGGTTAGCGTGATGCCCACTTGGGCGCCGGAGAGTTGAGTGGACAACGACTTTAGTGCGCGGCGCACCCGACGCAGACCCGTTTGTCCCGCCTCTACCTTTTGATCGACCGATGCAGGATCGAGGGCGACTAGAGAGAATTCTGCGGCCACAAAAATTGCTGTGCCGAACGTGAGAGCAACGCCCAACAGGACGTAGAGGGTGTCAACAAGTGCCGCGGGCATAGTGGCATCCACTATATCGGTCCTCGCGGAGCAAGCGCGGAATCTAGTCGATGAGTGAATGTGCTCGCCACCTCGCGACTTAAGCCGGTGGGATCCCTACACTGTTAGTTAGCGATCCATCACAAGTCGAAGGAGCCTTTGTGGGCAGCAGTACAGACGACGGACTTGGGCCCAACGATTGGTATATCAACGACATGTACGAACGCTTCGTGCATGATCCCATGTCTGTCAGCGAACAGTGGCGTACCTATTTCACGAGCGATGCATTCACTAGCCGACCCGCCGCGGCCAGCCCTGCGTCACCCTCAACGCAAGCAGAACCGCAAGATCGATCCCCGGTGGTGGAATCGGGTGTGCGTGCGTCCATCGAAGAATCCTTTGGTCCGGACGACCTGCATCCGGGTCAACCAGCGCCGCAAGCTCAGGCGACCAAGGCGCCCTCAAACTTAGAATACGTAACTCGGTCCGACTTGCCGCCCGCACCGCGGGCCCGCATCGCCGATGCTACATCGCCCTACACCCGTTCTATTTCTATCGGGGCGGCATCCGCACTATCCACACAGGACATGACGGAAGATACGCTTCAGCCGATTCGCGGTGTGGGGCGCTCCATCGTAAAAAACATGGAGTCATCGCTGTCAGTGCCGACAGCGACGTCCGCCCGTGAAATTCCCGCGAAACTCTTGATCGAAAACCGCGCTGTAGCCAACACGCACCTGCAGCGCACTGTGGGTGGGAAGATTTCCTTTACCCACCTGATTGCCTACGCGATTGTCGAAGCGTTGGTAGAGATGCCGTCTATGAACGTCAGGTACGTGGAGAAAGATGGCAAACCAAATGTTGAACATCTGGCACACGTCGGGTTGGGGCTGGCTATTGATGTGCCCCGCGAAGATGGTTCCAGATCCTTGCTGGTACCCGTTGTGCAAAAGGCCGACACGCTGACTTTCTCAGAGTTTGTCACCGCTACCAATGATCTGATTGCGCGGGCAAGAAAAGGCAAGCTTACTGCCGAAGACTTCCAAGGTGCCTCGGTTTCCCTGACTAACCCGGGCACCATTGGGACTACTTTGTCAGTGCCGCGGCTAATGGTTGGTCAAGGCGCGATTATCGGTATTGGCGCGACCGACTTCCCAGCCGAATGGGCAGGCTCCTCCGCAAAGAGGCTGGCCGACCTGGGTATCGGGAAAGTCATGTACACGACCTCAACCTACGATCACCGCGTCATCCAAGGGGCTGGGTCGGGCCAATTCTTGAAGCTACTCAGTGAGAAGCTCAGCGGGAAAGACGGGTACTACGACCGGATCTTTGATGCCCTGCGCGTGCCGTATCCTCCCTACCGGTGGGAACACGACCTCGTCTATCAATCTGAGGCGGAAAAGGGGAAGGCTACCCGCATTACGGAGCTAATCCATGCCTACCGTTCGCGCGGCCACCTAGCCGCAGACACCGACCCGCTGGCATATCGGGTGCGTCGTCATCCCGACCTCGAACTAAGCAGGTATGGCTTGACGGTTTGGGACTTGGACCGTACTTTCCCCACTGGCGGCTTCGGTGGGGTGCCGAAGATGGTCTTGCGAGAGTTGCTGCTGCGCTTGCGGGACACCTACACGCGCTCTATTGGCATCGAGTACATGCATATTCAAGATCCCACACAAAGGCTGTGGGTACAGGCCGAAGTTGAAGCGCCCTACCAGAAGCCGAGCCCGGAAGAACAAAGAGAGATTCTTTCTACCCTGGTGAAGGCGGAAGCGTTCGAAGCGTTCTTGCAGACCAAGTACACCGGTCAAAAGCGCTTTTCGCTTGAGGGCGGGGAATCTCTGATTCCACTGTTGAACGCCGTCCTCACAGACGCTGCGAACGCAGGCCTGTACGAAGTGACTATCGGAATGGCTCACCGCGGGCGCCTGAACGTGTTGGCGAACATTGCCGGGAAGTCGTACTCGCAGATCTTCTCCGAATTCGAAGGCAGCCCACACATGCGGGGCACCGAAGCGTCTGGCGACGTCAAGTACCACTTGGGAACGGAAGGTGTCTTCACCGCTGGGGACGGTGTTGCTACCCGCGTGTACCTGGCTGCGAACCCTTCCCACTTGGAGGCCGTTGACGGCGTCCTGCTGGGTGTAAGCCGGGCGATGGATGACCGCTTGAATGAACCGGGCTATCCGATCATGCCCGTCCTAATCCACGGTGATGCAGCATTTATCGGGCAGGGCGTGGTTTACGAAGGTCTAAACATGTCGCAGCTCAGCGGCTTCAAGACCGGCGGAACACTGCATGTGGTGGTGAATAACCAGATTGGCTTTACCACCGGCCCAACGTCAGGCAGGTCGACGCGCTACCCCACCGACCTGGCCAAGGGGCTGCAAATCCCCATCTTCCATGTCAATGCGGATGACCCAGAAGCTGTTACGCGGGTTGCATCCCTTGCGGTGAAGTACCGGGAAGAGTTCAACAAGGACGTCCTCATCGACCTAGTGTGTTACCGCAGGCGTGGCCACAATGAAGGTGACGATCCGTCGATGACCCAGCCGGTCATGTATGGGCTTATCGATTCTCTGCCCCCAACACTTGAGGTGTACACCAACAACCTGGTTGGTCGCGGTGACATCACCAAGGAAGAGGCTCAGGCAGTTACTGAGAACTTTGAGGCAGAATTAAACAAGATCCTGAACGAAACTCGCTCTCGCGGGGGGATGCCCGACCCAGAAGAACACGCTGATTCAGTGTCTAAGGCACGGGTCGGCGAACGATTCGGACTGGAAGTTCCGGATTCACAGCGCCCCGGTGCGGGCATGATGATCGGTTGGGAATCCGCCGTTTCACCCCAAGAGCTGCAGCGTATCGGAGAGGCGTACAACGCCTTCCCTGAAGGGTTCACCCCCCACAAGAAGATGCGCCAGTTGAGCGAGCGCCGCCTAGCCATGGCAACAGGTAAGACCCCCATTGACTGGGGATTTGCCGAGTTGCTGGCTTGGGGAACCATGCTCATGGATGGAACGCCTGTCCGCGTTACCGGTCAGGACGCACGCCGCGCCACATTCGTGCAAAGGCATGCGGTTCTGCACGACCAGGTTGACGGGAAAGAGTTCACTCCACTGGACTTCCTAACTGAAGATCAAGCAAAGTTCTGGATCTATGATTCTCCCTTGTCTGAATATGCCCCACTCGCATTCGAATACGGGTATTCAGTGGAACGACCGGAAGTGTTCGTGGCTTGGGAAGCACAGTTCGGCGACTTCGCCAACGGGGCACAAACGGTGATCGATGAGTTCATCACTTCTGCAGAACAGAAGTGGGGACAGGCATCATCGCTGACCATGTTGCTTCCACACGGATACGAAGGCCAAGGCCCAGATCACTCGTCGGCGCGTATTGAGAGGTACCTGCAGCTCGCCGCGGAAGACAACATGTGGGTGTGCCAGCCATCCACCCCGGCGAACCATTTCCATTTGACGCGCCAGCAGGCGTACCGACGCCCACGCACTCCCCTGATTGAGTTCACTCCAAAGCAGCTCTTACGCCTATCGGCTGCGACCTCGAGCATTGATGAATTCACTTCAGGATCTTTCCAGCCGGTTATTGGCGATATAGATCCCGGGGTTGCGGCGAACCCGCTGGGCGTGCGGAAGGTGATTGTCTGCTCCGGTCGCATCTACTACGACTTGGCAAAAGAACGGAAGTCCCGAGGCGCAAGTGACACGGCCATTGTGCGCTTGGAACAGTTCTATCCCCTGCCAGCAGAGGAACTGGCAGCGGCGCTTGAACCGTACCAAAATGCCGAAGTGGTCTGGGTTCAGGATGAACCGGAAAATCAAGGGGCGTGGTTCTTCCTCGCGATGAACCTCTTCCCCACTGTCGGGTTGGTTCCCAACTTCGGGGGCTTGGCAGGGTCACTGCCTTCAGTGCGCGTGGTTGCTAGAAGCGCTGCCGCCTCGCCCGCAACCGGACTGTCTTGGCGTCACACTCAGGAACTAGAAGACATCATTGAGAGGGCGTTCAAATAAGGCAGGCGCAATAGGTCCACATCTCAGCGACAACTCAAGACGTAGATCCTGAGATGAGATCGAAAAGCATTAGGCCTACGGTAGATATCTACCGTAGGCCTAATGTAGGACTAACTAAATAGCCTTATGAATTTGGGCGCTTACCGTGGTTCGCTGCCTTCTTGCGGCGATCGCGGCGCTTCCGTCCTCGCTTACTCATGTGTGCTCCTTCCGTCCACTCCCCAAGAAGGGAGTACAACACGCCTAATAATCCCACACATCGGTCTAATTCCGCGAAGAGGTTGCCGATTTCTCAGTCTGAATCACCTTCGCACCGTTCGGTGCCGAGGCGTTGATGTCTGATTCGCAGGGTGATCTCTGATCTCAGTGCCGGTGGGGGCGGGACGTGCAAGCACCGGCGCAATACGGCGAACAGTTCTGTTACATCGGTGATCTCACCCGACTCGTTAATCCGGACAGTCGTCGAGTGCACCGTATACACCGCGTCTTTGGGGCTCTCTTCTGCGGGGGTGTTCGGCGTTTCCTGGTCATCCATGTTTCCCACCTGCCTCCTTTTGTCCCCGATACCCCTGACCGCGTTCGACCACTTCCCGTAACCGCAGACGCCCGCGTCTAACTCGGCTGAGCACGGTATTGGGAGGTACTTCCATGATCTGTGCGACCTCTTTGGTAGTCAGGCCAATAACGTCCGTCAGATACACGGCAGTTCGTTGCGCTTCGGGCAGTTGGCCGAGCAGCGCGTAAGCCTCATCGGTTTCGATCCGGCGCAACGCTTCTGTTTCGGCTGAGGGCGAATACGCATCCGAAAGTGCGCTCTTAGAGGAGTCAGTCGCCTGCGGCCCTTTAGAAGAGGGCTGAGGCAACTGCCAGTCTTGAGGCAACGGCTGTCCAATCCGACCCAAATCTCTCTTTGAACTTCGGTATGAAGAGACGAACGTGTTGGTTAAGATCCGATAGAGCCAGGCACGTGCATTGGTGCCGGGCCGGTACGTATCAAAGGATGCGTAGGCTTTAAGGAACACGTCTTGGACTAGATCTTCTGCATCAGCTTTGTTGCGAGTCAATGCCAAGGCAGCCCCATACATTTGGTCAAGTAGCGGTAGGATCTCTTCGTTGAACCGCTCCATTTACCACCCTGACTGCGTCCTAATCCGCGTTTCGCTGTGGCAAAACCTGTGAGATATGGCCACAATGCTAAAGGAAGGCCAGTTCGACCTTCACGTTTTCATTCTTTCACACCCCATGGAGGCATAGTGTCCGTAGACGCAGCTGCTGAAAACGTGTATTGGCCCGCGCCCGTGGCCGATGGTCCGCTGAATGCCACAGTCTGCCTTCCCGGATCAAAATCACAGACTTCACGCGCCTTGGTTATTGGCGCAATCGCGTCCAAGCCGACCCTGATCAAAGCGGCCTTGGCTTCCCGCGACACTTATCTAGCCGCCCAGGCGATGATCGACTTGGGCGCGAATATCGAATGTTACGACAACGGCGACCTTCTGATCACTCCACCCGAACGGTTACGTGGGGGCGGCGAAATCGACTGTGGTCAAGCGGGAACTGTTATGCGTTTTGGTTCTGCCCTGGCTGCTTTCGCGGATGGAAAAACAACCCTGTTGTGCCATCCCTCGGCTGAGAATCGCCCGATTGGTCCCCTGATGGACTCTCTGCGCAGTTTGGGCGCAAAGGTCAAATACCTGAAGAGGAAGGGCTGCCTACCCGCGACTATCACCGGCATTCCTCGTCGCCAACGTCGAGGTAAGTCGATGCCTGATGACCGACACGTGCAAGTGGACACCACAAGCTCTTCGCAATACCTTTCAGCCCTGCTCTTGGCTTCTCCGTTGATTGAGAAGCCGACCATCTTGCGGGCTGTTGGCAGGCTTCCATCTTGGCCGTACGTGGCGATGAGTCTCGACATGCTTGATTCCCAAGACGTACACGTGAAGCGGCTTTCGTCATGGAGTTGGGAAACCGACCCGACGCGTCCGGCAGGTAACCCGATCCAGATCGAGCCTGACCTGGCTAATGCTGGGCCGTTCCTAGCGGCGGCGCTCCTAGCCGGCGGTAGTGTCACCGTTAAGGACTGGCCAGTTTCCACCGATCAGGTGGGCAAGTATTGGATTGAACTTCTACCTATGTTTGGGGCGACGGTTGCCCTAACAAAAGAAGGACTGACGGTCACCGCGCCGGAGGGGCTGCGCTGGAAGGGCATTGAACTAGACATGGGTGCCTTCGGGGAACTGGCTCCGACCGTGGCGGCGCTCTGCGTGTTCGCCACCACGCCCTCGACCCTATTGGGCATTGGGCACTTGCGTGGACATGAGACGGACCGACTAGAGGCCCTGGCAACTGAAATCAGGCGACTGGGTGCCAAAGCGAAGGTGATTCACGACGGGCTGCGGATCAAGCCGGCACCTCTGCATGCGGCGACTATTTCCAGCTATGAAGACCACCGCATGGCCACATTCGGGGCGATTGTCGGCCTGCGAGTTCCTGGCTGCACGGTGGAAAATATTGCGACAACCGCGAAAACCCTTCCACAGTTCCCGCCCAGGTGGCAGGCGATGCTCGATTCCGCGCCTTCTCCACAGCCGCTGACAATGCAAAGCGCTTTCGAAGATCCCGCACTACTTTTTGCGGAACAGTATGGTGGTCAAAGCAACTGACCTTTGAAGGAGCAGCGTGTCAAGGACGGATATCGGTACGGATGACATGCGGGTCCGGGTGCGACCACCCAAGCGATCCCGCCCTCGAACAAAGAGACGCCCCGACTATTCTTCGCGGCCCCTGGGTCGTGTCGTCGGCATCGATCGAGGCCGCTTTTCCGTTGCGCTCACCGATTCCGATGTGATTGTGACGGCCGTGAAAGCACGGGAGATTCCCCGCAGCGCCCTGGTGATCGGCGACTTCGTACGCCTTACTGGCGATGTTTCTGGCCGGGTCGACACTTTGGCACGTATCGCACAGGTTGAGGATCGCCGGAACGTCTTGCGCCGCAGTTTGGAAGAGGCGGACGAGGGTCGGGGCGAGAAGGTGATCGTCGCCAACGCTGACCTGGTGGTTATTGTTACTGCTGCGGCTGACCCTGAGCCACGCGTGGGAATGGTAGAGCGGGGGTTGGTCGCCGCGGCCGAGGCGGGTGTGCCGGCCCTAGTGTGCATCACCAAGACCGACTTGCGTGACCCGGCCGAGTTCATCGCTAACTTTGCGGGCTTCGATCTTGAGGTGGCGACCACCAACGCTGAAACAGGCGCGGGTTTAGCCGAGCTAGCCGATCGGCTCGCCAAGCATTTTTCCGTCCTCATCGGTCACTCGGGCGTGGGAAAATCCACTCTAATCAACGCGCTCATACCGGGTGTAGATCGCGCTGTGGGTGAAGTGAGCGCCCTGACTGGGAAGGGGCGCCACACGTCGACCAGCGCGGTCGCGTTTGAGTTGCCCGAGGGCGGGTGGTTGGTGGACACCCCGGGCGTCCGGTCGTTTGGGTTGGCCCACACGGAGCCCCAAGACATCCTCGGCGTGTTCCCCGAGCTCTCCGAAGTGGTTACCTACTGTTTGCCGAACTGCTCCCACGGGGAAGAGGAACCGTCTTGCGCCCTAGATGCCTGGGTGAAGCAGACCGGCCCGTTCGCGCCCTCGAACACATCTGGTGGGGAGGCGGACAAGCAGCGGCGCGCGGACCTAGTTTCCCGCGCCCGCACACTTCTGGGAGGGGTGGCGCAGCCTTCCTGGGCTTAACCGTCCACACTCAAACCGCGTAGAGCAGCATCGTGTAAGAGTCCGTTCGATGCCACCGCATTGCTGCCCCACGGGCCATCTTGTCCATCCAAAGAGGTGAATGTGCCGCCCGCTTCCCGAACGATGGGGACGAGGGCGGCCATATCGTAAACCTCTAGTTCAGGTTCGGCCGCGATATCCACGGTCCCTTCGGCGACCATCATGTAACTCCAGAAGTCGCCGAACGCCCTCGTCCGCCAACACGAGGCTTGGAAGTCCAAGAAGCTGCGTCCCCTACCGGCCGCTAGCCAACCTTCCAACGAAGAGTAGGACAGGAACGCGTCATGGACGTGGGCGACGCGGGAGACGCTTAGTTGGCGGGCCCGCATCAACGAGGTGCCGGCAAACGCCCCGAGCCCACTGCCTGCCCACCAGCGCCGTTTTAGAGCCGGCGCGGAGACTACGCCAACCACCACTTCCCCGTCCTCGACAAGGGCGATCAACGTGGCCCAAACGGGCACCCCACGGACGTAGTTGTGAGTCCCATCGATGGGGTCGATTATCCACTGGCGGTTAGAAGCCCCAGAGGTGCCACCTTCTTCGCCCAAAATACTGTCCCGGGAACGGGATGTTGATAGCTGGCGGCGAATACGTTCTTCCACCGCTCGGTCAGCGTCCGAGACCAACGTAAAATCAGGTTTCTCTTCCACTTTCAGGTCTTCGGCTCGAAAGCGGTCCATACTTTGCTGGTCGGCTTGATCGGCAAGGACGTGAGCCAGGCGCAGGTCGTCGATGTAGCGTCGGGTTTCAGGCAGTCGGGTTTCAGACATAGGTAGAGACTACCGGCCCGCAAGCAGAACACGCCTAGGCTTGACCGTTCTAGCTACACTTGATTTATGTCCCGACGTTTTTTGATGCTCACAACTCGTATTCACGAGAGGGTTGCCACTTCAGAGCGTGAAGCACTGCTGAAATTCACTGGCCTCAAAGAAGATGAACTGGTGAATGCCCGCTTGGAAAAGGAAGATTTTCCACATATCGACTTGGACCAATGGAACGGAATCATCATGTGCGGCTCGCATTTTGATGTTTCTGCCCCGGAAGAGTCTAAGAGCGAGCGGCAGCTAGATGTTGAGAAGAACCTTTCACGCCTCTCTCGAGAGGCGATTGCACGTGATTTTCCGATAATGGCTATCTGTTATGGGTTGGGAATCATGAGCCGCATGCTGGGCGGCAAAGTCAGCCCGGAAATTTCTGAGGACATTTCGGCCCCCCTGCTCACGATGACAGATGAAGGGCGGGAGGATCCGATCCTGGCAGGGGTACCGCGACAGTTCCACGCTTACGTTGGACACCATGAGTCGGTGATTGAACGCCCAGCCGAAATCATCCCGCTGGTGACGGGCAAGGTGGCGCCCCTGCAGATGGGGCGCATCGGAAAGAACATCTACCTGACTCAATTCCACCCGGAACTGGATTACGACGGGATCCAAGTGCGGATCGACGTATTCGCTGATCATGGGTACTACCCAATCGAAGAGAGACAAGCTGTGGAAGCGCGAGTGACGGGCGTGGATGTTTCACCCGCTCACCTCATTCTGTCCAACTTTGTGAGTCGTTTCAGCTAGCCCAAGGATGCGCCCAGTTCTTCACGTTCACTGACGTCAAACCACAGCAGAGGGCGCTCCACTAGGTCCGAGACAAGGCGGTCTGCTTCATCTTGAGTTTGCGCAGCAAGAGCGGCTGCGCAAATCGCCTGTGACTCTTCGTCGTCCGCGTAGATGTCTTCGACTTGCTCCCAGCTGTCAAACGCACTGTCGGCGGTAGAGAGCCGTCCGCCCAATACGATCCGCGCCGGATGGGTGTTTTCATCACGCGCCAAGAGCAACGACTGCCATGCTGCCTCATCTTGGGCTTCGTCAATAGCTTCTTCCCAAGAGACCCCTTCGGGTAGCTCCTCGCTGGCAACGACTATCGGTCGACGCGCGGGAGGGGTCGGGGCTAAGAGTTCTGGGGCGGTAATCGCTAGGTAGTGTTGCATGTTCCAAGTCTGCCATGGCGTCCGATAAGAGATCGAAGTGAGGCGACTTCCTATTTGATCGGCTTTGATCTGCGGCTATTCGGCAACTGTTATCCCCAAATTTTATAACTGCCTGTTATCCACATTGAGCAGCGTAACGTCGACATGCATCAAGTTCTGCATGGTAGCAATGAACTACGCAAAAGACAGGAGGCTCGCCGTGGGCAACCAAGTTAAGAAACTCAACAGGGTTCGTCATCCGCTACCGCTAAGTCAGGGGGACCGGCAATCCGCTGGAACTGTTCAGGCGCGACGCTCTGCCCAGTCGATGGCGTGGCATTCGTGGCGTTGGAACTTCGTTGGGCTAGCCATCACATTTGTCGCTGTTTCAATCTTGATACCTAACGTGGATGCGAGCCGTCCAACTCTCATTCTTGCCCTCATCCTGGCTGGCCTCGTCGAAGTGGCGTTCTTGTGGCGCTTAGTGTGGGACACATTGGCTCTCTTCGCCCTTACGGGCAACCACACTTCCCGAATTCAGGGGCTGCTGGGGCTGGCGATTGAGGCGATGGGCACCAAGTCCGCTCGGAAAGCATTGGCCGGCACAGTTACATCAACCGTTCTAGCGACCGGACTTTTTAGCGGGTCCGCTTTCGCTCAGGTACCCGAAACAGCCGATACCCTCTGGTTTACCGCCTCAGCTACGGCGCAAGTGAACGTGGAACAACCAGATGTTTGGGAGCATCAAAGGAATCCCATTGATATTGGCCTGGCCGCGCCTCTACCAAACACGGACAATACTCTAAAGCCGGTCGAGTCCCAGATTCCCCCCGCAGAACGCCCTCCGGCTACACCCGCGGCGAAGACGAACCCGTCGCGCCCTCTAACGTCCCAAACCGCTCCCCTAAACACTTCGACGTATTCCCCACCAAGACCACAGTTAGGCACGGCCCAACAGTACTCGCAGTCGCAGTCGCAGCCTGCGAAACGGCCATTGGAAGCGGAATCCTCTTACGAGGTTGTAGCAGGCGACTCCCTGTGGAAGATAGCCCAAACAATGCTCCCGCCTAGTGCGAGCATCACCGACATCGACCGACTCTGGAGGCAGATCTATTCCATGAATCGCGGTGTGATCGGGGCTGATCCCAACCACATTGAACCGGGAATGACCCTGGCACTGCCCAGAAGTCTTCAAGACATGGATGGAGAATAGCCATGGCGGTAGACAACGTCGTCACGCCCGTCAAAGCAACGGCTCGCAGGGTTACACCGCGGCTCCCTTCCACCCAAATCCCACCGGTTGTGCAAAGGTCTGAGGACCCTCTACCTAATCCAAATGCTTGGGCGAAGCAGCTCGCTGTGGCTGCTGTCGATGTGATGGAAGGACGCCGAGAAATACGCAGCATCCAGCGGTGGATGACACCAGAAGTGCGTCGCCAGATCCAGGCGGCTGCGACTCAACGAAGGGGACGTGGCGGCTCACTTCCAGCAATTGCTATGGCTGCTCGCACGTATCGAGTCAATCCAGACACTGCCGAGTTTGCCGTCACCGTTTGGGATCAAGAGCGAGCGCGCGCGGTAGCAGGGCGCCTAGTAAGGCTCCGTGAGCGGTGGCACCTAACCGAGCTGGAAGCTCACTAGGGACCATGCGTTTCGCCGGGTTAGCGCCGCTTGTTCTTTCGAGCTTGGGCACGACGCTGCGCTCGGTTCATCCCCGATGTGTTGGGCGCAGCGACTGGCCGGCCGGAAGTCGTAGTCGTGGCCGTGCCACCCTGCTCCGTTGGGCCCTGCATGCTAAGTCGTTGCGGCATCCCTTGTCGGCCAACATCCTTCATGATGCTCTTAGGGGCGGCCGCCTTGCGGGCGGCTTTCTGTTGGTTCTTGGCGCGGGGCTTTTGCTGTGGCGCGGGTTTCGCTTCGGGTTTGGCGTCTTCAGCCTCTTTCGCTTGGCCGATACCGGCTACCCCTGTTGCTGCCACTGCGGCGGCTGAAGCAGCAGTTAAGCCGGACGGAGGCGCTGGCGTTTCCCCGCTGGCCACCAGTTCTTCCCGCTGCTCGTTCGCCTTTTGGAATTGTGAGTGGTAGGCAAACAGTTGCTGTACCGATTCTTCGCGGACACGTTCCATCATGGCTTGGAACATCTTCGCTGCTTCGTCTTTATATTCAACCAGGGGGTCACGTTGACCCATGGCGCGAAGCCCAATACCTTCTTTGAGGTAATCCACTTCGTACAGGTGCTCACGCCACAGTCGGTCCACCGTGGATAGTACTACGCGGCGTTCTAGCTCCGAGTGGGGGCTTTCCGCAGCCAGCTGAGCCAATGCAACCGGGTTTTCGTCCAAAGCTTCAGTTGCCGCTGTATAGCCGGCGCGGATGTCACCTTGGAGTTCAAAAATCAGGTTGTCTCGAGTCAGATTGGATCGGCCGCCGTACTCACTTTCCACATCTTCAATGGAGATGGACACCGGATAGTAGCCACGCAGTTCGGTCCACAAAGCATCCAGTTCCCAATCGTTGGGATCGTCCGCAGCAGCGTACTGGGCGACGATCCCCGATACGAGCTGTTCTTGGAAGTGGGTGATTTGGTCGCTCAGATCTTCGCCCATCATGACGCGGGTCCGCTCAGCGTAGATAAGCTCACGTTGGCCGGTCATCACGTCATCGTATTTGAGGACGTTCTTGCGGATTTCAAAGTTCCTTGCTTCTACCTGGGACTGTGCGGAAGCAATCGACCTTGAAACCATCTTGGATTCCAAGGGAACGTCCTCGGGATACGCCCCCGAACTCATGATCCTCTGCGCCATTCCTGAGTTGAACAGGCGCATAAGGTCGTCTTCCATGGACAGATAGAATCGCGATTCCCCCGGGTCACCTTGACGGCCGGATCGACCACGCAACTGGTTGTCTATGCGTCGGGATTCGTGACGTTCCGTTCCCAGAACATAGAGGCCACCGAGTTCAGAGACTTCATCATGCTCTTCCGCGACCGCACGGCGAGCGTCCTCAAGTGCTTCTTTCCACGCTTCCCGATATTCTTCCGGGTATTCCTCTGGGTCTAATCCGCGACTCTTCAAGTTTGCGGCCGCAATGAACTCTGCGTTTCCACCCAGCATGATGTCAGTACCGCGACCCGCCATATTGGTAGCGACCGTAACCGCACCCTTACGTCCGGCCATGGCAACTACCTGAGCCTCACGTTCATGCTCTTTCGCGTTGAGCACTTCGATTGGGACCCCGCGCCGCTTCAGCTCAGAGGCGACCATCTCAGACTTTTCCACCGAAGTGGTGCCGACGAGGACGGGCTGACCCTTCTTGTGGCGCTCGACAATATCGTCGATGATCGCGTTCATCTTTCCCTGTGCGGTGGGGTAAACCAAGTCTGGCTGATCGATGCGGATCATGTCGCGATGCGTCGGAATTGGAATGACGCCAATCTTGTAGGTCGACGTAAATTCTGCAGCTTCTGTTTCAGCGGTACCGGTCATACCGGCGCGTGAGCCTTCCGGGTACAAACGGAAGTAGTTCTGCAAGGTGATGGTCGCCAACGTCTGGTTTTCAGCCTTGATCTCTACACCTTCTTTGGCTTCAATCGCCTGGTGCATGCCTTCGTTGTAACGGCGACCCGCGAGGACACGTCCGGTGTGTTCATCAACAATCAGGACTTCGCCACCCTTGACGATGTAGCTGTCGTCGCGGTGGTAAAGCTCTTTGGCTTTGATCGCGTTATTTAGGAAGCCGATCAGCGGGGTGTTGGCGGCTTCATAGAGGTTTTCGACCCCCAGCTGGTCTTCCACCTTTTCAATGCCGGCTTCGAGAATGCCCACGTTCCGCTTCTTTTCGTCGACCTCGTAGTCAACGTCGCGCTGCAGGATTCGGGCGATCCGAGCGAATTCCTTGTACCAGTGGTTCAGATCCCCAGCTGCTGGGCCAGAGATGATCAGCGGTGTGCGAGCCTCATCAATCAGGATGGAGTCGACCTCATCAACAATCACATAGTTGTGCCCGCGCTGGACCATGTCTTCTGGCCGCTGGGCCATGTTGTCACGCAGGTAGTCAAAGCCGAACTCGTTATTGGTTCCGTAAGTGATGTCAGCGTTGTAAACTTCGCGTCGCTCAAGAGGGGTTTGACCGGCAAGCACACAGCCGACCGTCAGCCCCAGGAAACGGTAGACCCGCCCCATCATTTCCGATTGGTATTCCGCGAGGTAGTCGTTCACTGTCACCACGTGAACGCCTTTACCTTCGAGGGCGCGCAGATACGCGGGCATCGTCGCTACTAGCGTCTTACCTTCACCGGTTTTCATTTCGGCAATGTTTCCGCCGTGGAGGGCCGCCGCACCCATTACTTGCACGTGGAAGGGACGCAAACCCAGCACTCGCCACGCGGCTTCTCTCACCGTGGCGAAGGCCTCTACCATAAGGTCGTCGAGCGTTTCCCCTTCGGCAAGTCGGGCGCGGAATTCGTCGGTCTTAGCCTGCAGCTCCTCATCGGTGAGTTTCTTGAAATCCTCTTCCAAAGCGTCCACTTGGTCGGCGATGCGGTCCAGTCGCTTGATCTGGCGCCCTTCACCAGCTCTGAGGATCTTGTCAATGATCGACACGAAAACTCCTTGAAGTTGACTGCGCAGCCGCCACAATCGGTGGCGGCGCATCTTTCAGTTTACGTCTGGTACATAAAAAAGGGGATGGGTCCCATTACTTGCTTCGCGAATGGGACCCACCACACAGGACACAACCAGCCAATTCGTGGACAGTGATGCCTAAGGCTGTCGTTTAGTCCGATTTATCGCCGGGAATGCGCGTATTCAGGCGAACCACCCCGTACGTCCACCCTTTACGGTGGTACACAACGCACGGCTGCATGGTGTCTTGATCTACGAAGAGGAAGAACGGGTGGCCAACCAGCTCCATCTGATGGAGTGCCTCATCCACACTCATCGGAGCTGCCTCGTGTACTTTTTGACGCACGATAACCGGGGAGTCCCCCAACTGCTCTTCGCGCACTTCGCCCGGCTTGAGATCTTCGGCGGAGCGCAGTGCCCAATCTTCCGCGTCCCGCAGATCAGCGTCCTCGCCCTCAGTAATTGGCTGATCCAAGTCTGGGTCCGGCACACCCTCGTACTGGAAGCGTCGATGATCCTTGGCGCGGTCACGCAACCGACGCAGTCGCTCGAAAAGTTTTGCACTTGCCAGATCCACTGCCGAATAGCGGTCCGCTGAATTTGCTTCCGCTCTGATAACAGGCCCTTTTCCGTACACGGTAAGTTCGATTCGCTCTGACGTGTCCGCTAACCGAGGGTTGCGCTCATGCGTCAGAACCACATCAACACGTTGAGCACGTGGATAGAACTGAGAAATCTTGTCGAGCTTCCCCTCAACAAAGTTGCGGAAGTTAGGGTGAATTTCGGCATTACGACCGGTGACGACGATGTCCATGGGGATCCTCCAGGAGCCTTTGGAATGAATAAGCACTGCAGGCGTTCCTTGCCTGCCTAAGGTGAAACGCCCCTCCTTTATAACCGTCGAACCCACTTTTTGGATTCGCTGCTCACGAATGAGAGTCCCCTCATTCTACTTCACGTCGAGCGCTTTCACCTTGGATCTTGTTCGGAGAACTAGGCGCTTGCCAGGGCAGCCGCTATCACGACCTGTCCGGGAAGCAGATCTACCATCGCCCTCATTGTGGCGCCGGTGGTAACTACATCGTCAACGATGACAACCAGCGCATTTCGAGGAACCACTCTCCCTAGTTCAAGAGCACCCAGTCGCCCGCGACTCCGTTCGGAAGCAGAAAGACCCGACTGACCGCGAGCTCGCCGCTTCAAGCGCACTGTCGACTCAGCCAGAGAAGTGCGAAGACCACCTTCACCTAACCCATCCACCATCCCCAAGCCGATGATCGGCACTATCTCCGCACGCTTGCGACGCCGAGCATGAGAAGAGGGGGCTGGAGCAACCAGAATCGTTTCCGGCCACCTTCCGACCGCACGAATACGTCGTGCTGCTGCCGCGCCCAGTGTGATTCCCGCTTGGAACAGAAAGTCTGAAAGGTCCCGATGAGGATCATGTTTCGCTGTCAGGATCACCGAACGCAGGGGACCTTCGTAGCTGCCCAAAGATAAGAGTTCCACTTCTGGGATTCCCGTAGCATCTTCAATGACCGTACTGGCGACTTCAGAGTGGCAAAGGGCGCCGCAAGCATCGCAGAGTTCTTGGTCCCACTTTCCGCACCCCGCACACTGGATAGGAAAGAGGAGGTTCTTTGCCGCTTGGTAATGATGGATGAGCGTGGTCATGCTTCATGATCGTGTTGGCCACCGACGTGAGAAGATCATCCAGCACACCGGTGTGCACACACGCCAAACCACAGTTTTGTGGACAAGGCAGAGTCCGCCCCGAATGCGCAGGTGTTAGCCGGCGAAAGACAGTCCCGGCATTGGTTCGGGCAACTCCACCCACGCTGCTCCCGCCCGCTGGTATGTGACGCCATCGGCGGTTTGAACCACCAGGGATCCAAGCGTTCCGCCCGCGGTTATCCGCTTCACCCCTTCGGGAGCGGCTATCTTCTGTAGCCAGCCGCCCAGTGCCATGAGTTCAACATTTGGATCGCGATCCTCATTTAGTACCAGCGCGGCCAACATTGTCTCCCCGATCCACGTAATATCCGCGGTGTGCGGCGAGAACTGGGTTAGGTTCGCGGCTTCCTCTAATGAAAAAGAGGTCCCAGCGCTGTCGCGGACAATGGTGGCGAGGACGACCGTCGATCCGCTTTCACTCTCGGTCAATGCTGAGATTCGAGATCCATCGGGAGATACTGTCAGGTTGTGGATTTCACCTTCAAAGCTTCGCGAAACTTCCACTGGTTCTGCACCTCGCGGGACTGCCAAGATACTGCTCGCGGCACCGGTTTGGGCGATCCAGAGAACCCCATGACGATCCACTGAGATGGCAGCTGGGCTCTTCACCTCTATTGAGCGTGGCTTAGTAGAGCCACGCACAGTGACTGCGACCCGACCTTCAGACGGGTTCATCCAGGCAATTGGACTTGATTCAAGCGGTCCAATGACCGGATCAGCAGCATCGGGTCCAACCGCTTCCGCATCGACTATTTCCGTCATTGATAGCGGGGAACCTATTCCGATGCCCTCCCCCAAGAACGCCACCGCCCGATCTAGCCGGTAGCGTGGACCCTTCTCACCATCGTCGCCTGCAAGCGGCACCCCGTTGAGCTTTATTTCTACTGCCTGCACGGAAGGGACCTGTCGCAACGTTTGGGTTATTTGCCAGGCCAACGCTTCTCTATCTGCTTCATCCGGAGAAGATGTTCCCTCCAGATTAACCATTGCCACCCGGTCTACAACTTCAACCCCAGCCGTAGGCAAGGTGAGATCTGCTGGCAGGTCTCCCGCTACCGCCGGCGCTAATGCTTCGACAGGACCTTCGAGTAAGCCTTTTACGAGGTGAGAGGCCAGCCGCGCACGCGGATACCAACGCGGATCGGGAACCAACGCCGTCAGATCCGTTGACGGAAAAAACAGGTCACTAGCCTGATAAGAGTTGCTGAAAGTCGACTGGGACAAAATCAGCCCGTCTTCCAAACCCGAGATGCGCCATTCTCCATCCGCATTTTGTACCAGCGTGAACTCCCGTGAGGCAGAGCCAGGCGTCGCCGATGCGCTCAACACCCCCTGCTCACTCACTGTACCGACGGTGGTCAACGACAAAGACACGGTGACCTCATGGACGTCTCTGTCTTTCATTTCCAGCTCCGGGGGGAAGTCAGCGGCAAACACAGCGACCTGAGCATCTGGACGCCAAGACAGTGAGGCTTCCGGCGTGAGGTAGAGACGTGCAGTGGCGAAATCGTCGTAGTTCCCCGCTGCGCTTGCCAATAGGAAGTCTTCTAGCAACACCGTCGGGCTTGAGCCTGGCTGGGGGGCAAAACCGAACTGCCGGATCGGCTCTCTTTGGGGAGCTTCAATCGCAAACTCGTGGGGCTCACCGGTCACGGGCAGGCTCGAGCAGGCTGCGCTGCCCAGCAACGAAACCAGGAATATCCCCGCGACTAATGGTAGGTGCCTCACTCGTCCTCGTCCTCCCACACCATCAACGGAAATTCCACCACTGGACTGCCCGGGTTACGCGGAAGGGTAACGACGAACGAGCTACCTTTCCCAGGCTCACCCCAAGCGTTTATCACCCCGTTGTGCAGGGTGACGTCCTCTTTAGAAATCGCCAAGCCCAAACCGGTTCCGCCCGTCGTGCGGGTGCGCGCAGGGTTGGCCCGATAGAAGCGATCAAAAACGCGTTTGACCGTTTCCGAGGACATTCCGACGCCGTGGTCCCGGACCCGCAGCGCTACTGAAGTTTCCCCGGCAGCGATGGTCACCTCCACTGGCGTCCCGTCAGCGTATTCGCAGGCATTGACCACCAGGTTGCGGATCACCCTTTCCATCCGCGTCGAATCTATCGGCACAGAACTGCGCTCTGGCCTGGGACCCAGCACCAAGTCAACCCCCAGGTGATCCGCAAGCTTCGAGTTAGCGGACACCACCTTTTCCGCAAGCGAATACAGGTCGGCTGGCTCCGGGTCAAACTGGGCGGCATTTGCGTCGTACCGAGAGATCTCTAGCAGGTCAGCGAGCATCTGTTCGAAACGTGCCACTTCTTTGTGCAGAAGCTCTGCGGACCGCTTGGCGGCCGGTGGTAGCGAATCGCGTTCATCGAAAATGATTTCGTCAGCCATGCGGATGGTAGTCATCGGGGTGCGCAGCTCATGCGACACATCCGATACGAAACCCTGCTGAAAACGGGATAGTCGGTCGTAGTCACTTATCTTTGTTTGTAGGGACTCGGCCATATCGTTGAAAGTGGCACCTAGCTGAGCCATTTCGTCCCGCCCGGCTACTGTCACCCGGCGAGATAGGTCCCCCGCGGCTAAGTCTCTGGCCGCCACGGCTGCCGCACGCACGGGACTGAGAAGGCGGTATAGCAGGAAAAAAGAAGCCAACCCCATAACTAGCAGTACCGGAATGGCACCCGCGGTGAAAACTTTCACCAAAGAGTCCAGAATCGTCTGTTCCTGTTCCAAGGAATAGACCACGAACATTTCGTACGGACCCGCCGAAGGGACATTTACGAGGGCGCCCACCATGATCCCCGGTTCTTCCCGGACGGGACCGGGAAGTCCCACTGATTGCCACATGCCGACATCGTGGGTGAGGCTCTCACGAATTCCTCCGCTCACCATTCCCACGAAGTCCGGGCTGACGTATTCGTTTATGCGGAACGTGGGCGATGCGTCCGGTCCGCGTAAGAGCAATACTTCGACTGCCCCCGCACCTGCCGCGGACTCTCGGATCGCGGTCAGGACCTGGGTGACAGCGTCTTGAACTTGGTCGGGCGTAACGGCAGTGGACTGGTCGAAAGAGTTTTGGGCCTGCGAAAACCTGATGGAGGCGTCGGCCAAGATAATGTCGCGCCTAGTGTTAAACAGGTCGGAGCGCAACATCGTGGTCACCACGAATATGAAGGCCGCCAAAATGATGGTTAGCACCAGCGCTAGCGTCAGCGCAATCCGTAAAGACAAAGAGGTGCCCAACACGTTTCGCAACGTGCTGGCCCGCCCGTTCTTGCCCCGCCGCGGACCCGGTCGTTTCACATTCGGGGGTTGCGGGGCTGCCTGGGTGTCTGCCTCGCTCAAGATCCCGTGCCAGCGCGGTAGCCGACCCCACGCACGGTAATCACCAGCGAAGGGCTTTCCGCATCATGTTCAATCTTGGACCGCAGCCGTTGAACGTGAACGTTGACCAGCCTCGTGTCTGCAGCGTGCCGATACCCCCACACCTGTTCTAAGAGCTCTTCCCTGGTAAAGACCTTCCACGGGGTGCGGGCCAGTGTCGCTAAGAGATCAAACTCGAGCGGGGTCAGTGAAACTACTTCTTCACCCCGTAGGACCTGGTGACCGGAAACATCTATCGTCAAGTCCCCCAACGTGAGCTGCTCTTCTGGCGTCTCATTTTGACTGCGCAACCGAGCCCGGACCCGCGCCACAAGCTCTTTGGGCTTGAAAGGCTTAGGCACATAGTCGTCAGCACCAGCCTCAAGACCAGCAACGACGTCCGCCGTGTCAGAGCGGGCAGTAAGCATGATGATCGGAACGTTGGACACTCGCCGAATATCCTCACAAATCTCGATGCCATTACGTCCGGGCAACATGACATCTAAGAGGACGAGCTGCGGGTCGGTTCGCTGAAACGCACCGAATGCTTCGCTGCCGTCAAAACATTCAACAACTTCAAAACCCTCTGTGCGCAGAACGATGCCAATCATCTCTGCCAAAGAGGTGTCATCATCGACAACAAGAATCCGTGGGGCCATAACGTGATCGTCCCACGATCAGGCGTGCCTGTCATCCTCGCGCGCGGCAAGGCAGAATAGATGCATGAGTTATCAACCCGACCAGCCTTGGCCCAGCGATCCGATGCACCAGCCGTGGGGTGGGCCAACCGGCCCTAAACCTCCGGTTATTCCGTTTAGGCCGCTTACGCTCGGCGACCTGTTCGACGGCACTTTCGCAGCGATCCGATCGAACCCTCAAGTCATGTTCACTATTTCCCTCGGCGTGATGGCCATAGTGGGTGTCCTCTCTGGAATCGTCACCGCACTTATCCCGGAACAAGACTTCACCGGTGAAATCGTCATGGGCGATGACATCGACTTCTACATGGAAGGGGTCACTGCCATGCCCGGGCTGCTGGGCGGCAGCGTCCAGGGCTTCGTGGGTATTTTGACCGCGGCCGCTTCCCTGCTCATAACCGGAATGCTGGTTCTGTCAGTAACGAACGCGGTTGTCGGGGTGAACCTAGACCTCAAAGCCACCTGGGAAGAACTGAAACCACACTTCTGGCGTCTAGTTGGAACTGCCCTACTGGTCTGGGTGATCCTCGGCGTCGCCACATTTGTCGCAATCTTCGTCCCAATCATTATTGGCACAGCTATGCTGTTCGGCTTTTCGAACAATGCAGTGGGACCGCTAATCCTCGCTTTAGTGCTGGTCGGCCTTATCGGTATCGCCGCGGTCGTGTGGCTCAGTGTGCGACTCTATTTCGCCACGATTGTGACCGTGGTTGAGGGCGCGTCCCCAACCGCTGCGCTGGGCCGATCTTGGACGCTCACCAAAGGGGCGTTCTGGCGCACCTTTGGCCGGTTATTGCTGATGGGAATCATCGTTAGTATCGTCGTTGGTCTAGTCGGGGGCGCCTTGTCTATCGCCATCGGCTTCGCCGGCAATGTGATGCCCTGGGCGATCACCGTGTTCCTGCTGGCACTCGTGTCTAACCTTGTGGCTGCCTTAGCAATGCCCTTCTCCGCGTCGTTCACATCGCTGATGTACGTGGATGAAAGGATCCGCAAAGAGAACCTTGGCCCTGCCCTGCAGGCAGCACTCGACGCGGGAGCCGCAGGACCACAGCCTTCAGCCAGTTAGTCGCCTTCCCCCGTGATCACCGTGAAGGTGTCACGCCGCCGCAGCGGTGCATACTTATCAGCGCGATCCTCTGCGGCGGTGGAAGGGGGTGGCAGCGGCTCTTCTTCTTCCTCTGTTGCATCCGGCTTTCCAGCCACGTCGCGAATCACTTCCACGAGGGCGAGAAGGTCGTCGGCCGATGGCGGCGCCGGTTCAAAGCGGGTTTGCAGTCGCACAACTTCCCATCCACGCGGAACCGTGAGTGCCTCTGCATGAACTTCACACAAGTCATACGTATGGGGCTCTACCGACATTGCCAGCGGTCCCAAGACTGCCGTTTGGTCACGATAGTCGTACGTTAGGGTCGCCACTGCGCCGCGAGTACACCCCGGTTTGGAACAAAGTCTCACGTCGCCTCCTCAAAGCTGCCGCGATCCCCTATGCTACCCCCGCCTCCGATCGGTTTGGAGCTACCCTTGCTCCATGGCTGAACAGCACACCTTCCGCAGTCCTGACCATCTGCGTCACGCGGCGATCCAAGCCGGGATCCCCCGCTCACGGTCGTCCTCGACCTTTCGACGGCGCAAAGACAGGCACGGGCGGGGTCCGCGCGGCCCACGCTTTCACCCTGCTCTGCCCGCCTGGTCGACACGCAAAGAGCAGTTCTATGAACACGTGGTTGAAGCCGTTCAGGAAATGGCAGCCCGTGAAGAAGCGGTCGCTGGGATTGAGTTTGGCATACAGGAAGTTCCCCCGTCGGGCCCGGCTGAATGGGAAACCCACGACGTGGTGTTGGCCCGCGTTTTTCCGCGTGACCGGCGGCGAGGTTTGGCAGACAGGATCGTCGTGTACCGCCAGCCGATCATGGCGCGCGTACTGGAGGAGGACTTGCCAGTTGCTCTACGCGTCCTCCTTGCAGAGAGGATCTGCGAAGTGCTCGACGTCTACCCTGAGGACCTACTGTCGTAGCCTCACTGGTCAGCGGGAAATAACGAGACACGCCTCGACTGGGCGAGGACGCCCTCTGCCCCCAATGCGGTCACCGATCGAGTGGTGCCAGCGCGCGTTTCCGCTGTTACGACGATAGCCGCGTACACCGGTTCTTCGGCTTCGAATCCGAGCTGGTCTGTGCTTGCCAGCAGCGGGTATGAAGCGGAGGTGCCGGGCAATAGGGTTTTGGACGCTCCCTGAAGTTCGACCTCAACCGAGTCACTGCTGGGGTTGGCGATCACAATTCCAACTTCTATATCGGAGAATCCCAGGGATTCCCCGACTTCCACCATTTCTGCCAGATCCGGTAGTTCCGCCGAACTCAGTGAACGGCCCGCTCCGATTACCGTTCGGGTCGAGTACTTGGCTTTTCGTACTTCCGGGTGTGCTTTGCCTTCGGTCGTCTCTGTAACTGTTGCGACCAAATCCTGATCACCCGTGATCTGCAGGGCGCGGGCGCCACTGGGTAGGGAACCTAAGTCCACTGCAACCGTAGATTGCCCGGGTATGTGAATCTCTTGTGCACCTTCTAGAGGCTGGGCATCTTCTGACATTAGAAGCGTCACTGAAACACTCGCGACTGCTTCACCCAGGTTGCCGATCCGCAGCGTGGAATCCCGCGTGGACGACACTCCGGTCAACGTCAGGTTCTTGTCCGGCACCGCCCCTTGTATTTGGGCTAACCCAAGGGGAACCTCTCCGTCGAGGGCGGATGTTTGCAGCCACGCGGTGATGCCGGCGCCATCTGATTTCAGCGTGAGCATGGGGTTTACTAGGCCCGATGCCCAAACCCCTGGAAGTGCGGTGACCGTCGACTTAGCGCCGACCGTCATGGATACTGGCGCATCTAAGAGGGGACCGGACTCATCAAATATTTCCAGTTCAATATCGGCCGACTTGTCCGAGGGATTCGATATGACGAGGACGGTATCTTCCCCAACCGTGGTGGCGCCGGCGGAAAAAGCCAACCTTTGACTGGGCAGCGCGCAGGACTGGACAGTGAATGAGACTAGGTCGCCTTTACCCACTCCCGCTATCCCGATTCCGGCAATGTCCTCTCTGGCTAACGACCCTTCGATGATTCGATAGGTTCCGCCGCCAGTGAGTTCTTGAGGGTCACCGGGCGCCCAAGTCTGTCCCTGTGAGCCTTTGGCGTCTGCTGATACTTGGGTCTCTTGTCGAGCCGCCGTTACCTTGGCAGGGTTCAAGATTGTTGGCGGGCATACCAGAGGCACTTCATCTAGTCGGACGGGTACTACTTGGCTTCCGTCGGCGGCGTCTTCCTCTGCCGATGAACCTGTGTTTGTGCTGAGAGCACCGATAGCCGTGCTGGCACCAAGCACTGCCACCCCGCCTAGTAGTGCTATCCACTGGAGCAGTTTCGTCGGCTTACTCATCTTGAGCCGCCTCCTGACCTAAATCGGTCGGATCTGCCACAAAAACGACCTCGAAATCCAAATCCGCTTTCGTATCGGTTTCTTGGGGAACAAGTCGGGGAATTAGGCTGCGGCGACTGAATCGACGAGGAACCGCCATGAGCGCCACCACCGATAAAATCACGCCGGTGGCTATCCACCAGGGCAGCAAGTACGGCGACGAATAGTGGATCCGTAACTCTCCCCCACCCGGGGGCAGTGTGAATGCTTGGCGCCACTGACCAGTGGTGAACGTGTCGGGTACAGATTCTAGGTGCACCCCGTCCAGGGTTGCTTGCCAGTGCGGTGATGCAACCTCAGCCAAAAGCAGTGTCCCGCCTTCATCTTGATCGATGTGGGTCTGCACTTCGACGGGCCCAGAATCTAAGGGGAGCAGGGCTGGCTTCGTCTCTTCACTCGTTTCTAATGCGAGGCTCAGGCGCGCTGGTGCACGCTCATCGGGGCGGACCCGCCACATTGTGGAGCCCTGGAAGTTACCGATTAGCTCCAGCCCAGGCGTGGCACTCAAAGTGTTGCTAATCGGCTCGAAGTCTTGCGATTCTGAAGAAAGTAACACGACCTCAACCGCGTGGTCGGCAAGCGTCTGGGCAGCACTGGCACTCGGCTGCGCGGTAAGCGTGGCAACTGCTTGTATTAGGTCCGCAGTGGCGACGTCTCTGGCTGGAACGTCCTCGACCATCGCTGTTGGGGGGACCTGCAGATCGAGTAGTTGGACACCGGGACCACGCAGCAAAGTGGCTCGAACAGTTCCATCTGAATAGTCCAAGGTGAGCAGTCGAGTGGCGCGGGGACCCACTTGGCTCTCTTGCGCGATCACGGGGATGGGCGGGGACGGTGCGGGCCGAATGAAAGGTGTGGATTGGGGGAGAACAACCGGATACATTGCGGCTGGAGTGTCTTCTTCCAGTAGCGGACTCGCGTCCGCCTCACCGACAGACGGAACCTCTGGGGTTGGAAAAGACAGGGTGCCTGTGGGACCTAGAACAAGTATGGCCACGACGGAAAGTGCAGAAGCCAGCGCGGCAGTTACACCAACCGCGACGCCGCTGCGGGTCTTATCCGGCTTGGTAAGCAACTGGGGTGCCCAGAGCGAGTACGTGGAGTAGCTGGCGCTAATAGCAACTACGAACGACAGTGACGCAGCCGCAACAAGAGCGGTGGAAACCGAACCGGCGTCGCCGGGAAGCAGGGCTTGAAGTGAGGCCAGCCCGATTAGGCCAGCACCAAGTAGCCAGGAGGCGATTGTGAGGCCAGCGGCTGGCAAGTTCCTGGCCACCGAGACGACAACTGCGGCCGCCGCCCACAACGTCAAGAACGCGCCGGCTAAGACGCCGACCAGAAGCACTACTGGCTGGAACTGACCCGCTAGAGCTGCCTGTGCGACGCCACTTCCCCACTCCGCAGTTGGAACGGCCGCGGGTAAGCCCGCAGCGATGAAGACGTCACTTTGACCCAATGCTGGTGCTGATATCCAAGCGAAGAACTGCGACAAATTTCCGCGAGTTATCTGAGCGACTAGCGTCGGCAGAATAACGGCTAGCCCCGGTACGCTCACCGCCAAAATAGCGGCAAGCCGACGCATTCCGCGCGGGCGTTGCATACCTGGAAAATCAAGGACGGCATCCCAGGATTTGGTGTCCAGAGCCAATAGAGAGGCGGCCAGCGGCAAAACGATTAGCATGAGCGGCGCGGCGGCGACTGCGGCGGTGGCGCCAAGGCCGGCCACCGCCAGCCATACGACGGTATTCCGGGCGGGTACGGCAACAAGGTCCTCGACCCCGTGTGCGATCAAAACTGCGGGCGGGCGCAGACCGCGCAACAGGCCAGTAGTGGTGACCGATAGTGCTAAGAAAACGACGATTGCAGCGAGGTTGCCCCATACCAAGGGGAGAAGAAGCGCTCCGGATGCTGCCCAGAGGGCTCCTGCGCCGACGCGAACCGCAGTTGAGCGGGTCAGGGATGAAGCCACCCCCCAACCACTGGCAGCTGCAAGGGGGAGCGCCAAGAACGCGAGCACATTCCCAAACGCCAAGGGTGACAACCCTAAGAGTGAGAAAGGCGCGGAGGCAATCGCCAGTATGACCAGCAGTGGATTCGCGGGGCCATCCAACCCGTCACCTGTTGGCTGCCAGCCACTCCACGCCTGGGAAGCAAGAATGTTCCAGTTCGTCGGCAGAGCTCCCCAATCACCGCCCTGTATGCCGGTGCGATAGGGGTGCCACACGAATAGTGCGAGCAGTCCGGCGACGCCAACAAGCGTGAGGAAAGCGGCAAGCGCACGCAGTCGGTGTACCCGTAGTGTCGTGGCGGCCGCATCGTCGATCGCTAGCCGCGTGTCCGTCCCGCGAGCCAAGATTTTTCTGTTTGTGCGGCGGATGCGCGCAATTTGGGACCCCTGAGATTCCAGTGGTGCCAGAGCGCGCCTTGGGACACGGGCGACCCGCTGGACCCTGTGCCGAGCCGCCTGCAGAGCGGGGCTCATTTTCACCAGTTTTAGGTAGGCGGCAATCTCGCCAAAAGCCAGACTGGGATTGCGGCTGAGGAGGCGCGCCGCCGCACGCAACACTGACAAGATAGGCGCCCACACCATGAAGGCAGCGAACTGCCAGCTGGGCAGAGCAACAGCCCAGTTATACATTTGGGCGGCGCGGCGGGCGCTGTAAGACGCTTTCCCACCGGTTTCATGCCGATAAGAAGCTTGGGCGTGTTCAACTACCGCAGTGGGTGCGACAACCACGCGATACCCGGCGCGCCAGAGTCTGCGGCCAAACTCTAACCCGTCGCCAAAAGGACCCAGGGCTGGGTCCAACCCCTCAACTTCTTGCCACACATCGGTGCGAACCAGCATGCCGCCACTCCCGACGGCAAGGACGTCTTCCCGCTGGTTGTGTTGCCCCTGGTCTATCTCATCCGGTTCGACTAGGAAGACACGACGTGCTGTTGCCGTGGCGTCGATACCGACTTCAAGCAACTGTTGCGGTTTCCCGTAGCGAACCTGCTTGGGTCCAACTGCCGCTACCGTTCCCCCGGTTGGGGCAGCCGCTAAAAGTGCCGACAGTGCCGTTGGCGTCGCAACCATATCGTCGTGCAACAGCCACAGCCACTGGCATTTCTGCGAATCGTCAACCTGATCGAAAGCCGCCTGGACCGCAATACCGAAACGCGCGCTTCCCGGCGCGGGTGCCCACCAGATCTGTGGCGCGTCAATCCCCACCCATGCCGGCGGCTCGGCTAACTTCCCCAGATAGTCACCCAGGACATCGGCGCTGATGTCATGAATATCAGTGTCCGACTGGTCATCCGTAGTATCGACGAGGACGATCAGCCGGGGCGGCCTGTCCTGGTTGAGGACGGAACGAAGTGTTTCGTCCCTCTCTAGTACCTGCGGTTCTCTTCCCTCAGGTGCAAGCACAATGAACGCGGCGACATCTCTTAGAGAAGTGCCGGGTTGTTCTTCTTCACTGTAAGGAAAAGGCATAAGGGGGATGATAGACGCTATGACGCTGCGCGGCGCAAGCGCCGTCTTTCGCGTTCGGAAAGCCCGCCCCAAATACCGAACCGCTCGTCATTAGCCAAGGCATATTCCAGGCATTCCGCCCGCACTTCGCAAGAGGCGCAGATGCTCTTCGCTTCTCTTGTCGATCCGCCCTTTTCGGGAAAGAACGCCTCTGGGTCAGTCTGCGCACACAGCGCATCCTGTTGCCATGCAAGGGGACCACCATCAGCAGAGTCTGCCGATTCAGAACCGGAGACTACTGTGAACTTGACGGCGCCCTCACCAAAGATGTTCCACATTTTGCCCCCACCTGAATTCTTACCGCTTTCCACGGCAGACCTAATTACACGGCTGTCATTCGCCATCTGTCAAGTGCAGACCATCGATTTCACGCTGAAACCGGGCCTCACCCCGCGTGTCGCATTTCTCGCTATAGGGTCGTACATTATCATCTGTCTTCGTTCGCTAGGCTGGTCTTGTGACCACAATAAATGCCACTGCGTTGACAGATATTCTTTCGGCCGAACCGGGCCCGGTTCTAACGTGGATCGGACAGCCGGAAGGCTCCCCGACCGGCCAAGTCCGCCCCCGCATCGAACTCTCCGGGCCGGTGGCACGGCGCTGGATTGCGAAGACGGACAATATGCTGGGGGCCGAATTCCCGTTTGGAGCCCAGACCTTCGCCGTGGACATGCCGGCCCACTGGCGCACCCCTTTTTGGATAGCAACACCGTGGCTGCGCGGCCTGCAACTGAGTGAAACCCAGGAAGAGGGCGTCTGCGACCTAGTGGTCAGTGACAACTTGGAGTCCCTCGTGGAACTTGATGAAGCCGGCGGGTCGGACCTGCTGGTCGCTCAAACCACAGAGTCGTTGGCACTTTCTTGGCCGGGTGACCTGCCCGCCGGGGTCAGCGATGGGATCGCGGATGTGATGACGTACGGCGATTTCGTGGAAGACCCTCTGACAGCCAATCAAGACACGCCATTGGGGGTAGAAATCGATGGCAACCCGCTGGTTCTGTCGGACTTACTAACCGCGGACCTGCTCGGCCTATCTGGCGTGCCTGATAACAGCCTGGCGGGTCAGCGCGTCTTGGTGACCACGGTGGACCCAGTGTTGTTTACCGCCCAAATGCTGCAACTGTGGTGGCGAGGCGCTTCGGTCCTGTGGGTCCCTGGTGGGATTGATGCGGACAGCATCGCCCAAACTGAACGCGCCACCCTAGTGGCCCGGACACTACCAGGGGACGCCCCTCTACCAGACGCCCAGTAGTCCCGCTGTTGCTAGCGCCAGCCCTTCACTGGGGCGTCGGCGCATCTGTCGCATCCGTCTTGCCACCCAGAGGCGTCCGCGGGGGCTCGTGTCAGCCAGATTCGCGCTCCATTGGCGCAGCTCGTCTAAGAAGTGCGTCGAACGTTGGGCGTCCTCAGCCGCATGAATGGCTGCAGCAGTGATTAACTGAAATTGCTTGCGATAGTGGCCAGAGAGCAGCATTTTCAGGCGTTTGATGATCGCCTTCGCACCGCGGTGCGCGCCGGCGACGTTTCCAGCGTGTTGGCGATAGTCCACGTGGGCCACCTTGTCGATCGCCCACTTCATTCCCGCTGCCCGCAGAACCGCATAGACAAACCAGTCGTGCATGTCGATTCCCTCGGCGCCCCAGCGGTCCAAGTAGGAAACTACCGTCTGCCAAGCCGCATAGTCCAACAGGTAGGTTGACCCGGGTCCAGCCGCTTCGAAAATGAAGTCCCAATCCACTTGTGGCTGATCCTTGCGGATGATGCCAACATCGAGTCCCACGTCTTTTCCGGACGTAAACGTGCTGACATTGCCGGAGACCGCATTGGCATGGTTACGCTTCAAGAACGCGATTTGGCGCGCTAGTTTTCTTGGTCGCCACAGATCATCTTGGTCACAAAAAGCCGCGTATTGCCCTGGTTTCATCTTCAAGTTGGCCAGGGCATACAGGAAGTTCGGGGCGACCCCACCTTTTCCCCCGTGTCTGGGCAGCACACGGACACGGTCGTCCTCGGACGCAAGTTCCTCTACCCATTCTCTGGTGTCGTCTGTGGAGCCGTCATCAGAGATGGTTAGTTGGACGTTGACGTCCTCTTGTTCGAGGACGCTAGCCACTTGGGCACGTATCCACGGCATCCCGTTGAATGTAGCCATCGCTACATGAACCGTGGGCGGGGCTGGACTCAAGGTTTAGTGGCCCTTCTTGGCGTAGTCTGCCTCTACCCGCTCTTTCTCTGCCTGCCACCAGTCCTGATTCTCGGTGTACCAGCGAACGGTTTCTTCCAACCCTTCCCTAAACGATGTGAACGTGGGGTACCAGCCAAGTTCCTCATTTAGTTTGCTGGCATCAATGGCATACCGCAGATCATGACCAGCCCGATCAGCCACATGATCATAATCATCTGCCGGGTGACCCATAATCTCATTGATCAGGTGTACCACCTCTTTATTCGAGGCTTCCCCATCAGCACCAATCAGGTACGTATCCCCCAACGTGCCATGCTCCAAAATCTCCCAAACCGCATCATTATGGTCAAGGACGTGAATCCAGTCCCGCACATTCGCGCCCTCCCCATACAAGCGGGGCCGCACACCCACCAAACGATTGGTAATCATGCGAGGAATGAACTTCTCAATATGCTGATACGGCCCATAATTATTCGAGCAGTTAGAAATCGTCGCCGGAATCCCATAGGTACGGATCCACGCGCGCACCAACATATCCGA
>CAYFWE010000018.1:0-34103 GCA_964346745.1 uncultured Actinomyces sp.
CCACCCAAACCACCACAAACAACGATAAGTGACCCACAACACTACGATCTGCTTGGCCTAAGACAGATGAGATAAGCCGTGCGGTTTCCTGGGATGCGAAAGGCCCGACACAAACGCGTCGGGCCTCAATCGGCTGAAGTTAGCTGATGGCGACTCCAGCGGCGAGGTTCTTTCGTCCCTTTCGCAGGAGCACCACGCCACCAGGCAACAGATCGTCCTCACCTAGAACTTGATCCGGGTCTTGAACCTTCTGGTTGTTTATCGATATGGCATTCCCGCGGATAGATTGCAGTCCGCCTTTGACGCCCTTCTCCAGCCCCGCGCCAAGCACTGCGTCCAATACCGTCGTGACACCAGGTTCTATTTCTGTTTTCGGCAGATCTTGAATTGCAGGCTGCAAAGTGTCGGCATCAAGTGACCAAAGGTCACCATGTCCCCACAGGGCCTGCGTGGCATCTTGGACTCGTAGGAGTTCTTCCTCCCCGTGAACCAGCCGGGTGACCTCTGCCGCAAGCGCTTTCTGCGCAGCGCGAGCATGCGGCCTGGCTTCGGTTTCTTCGGCTAGTTCCTGGATCTGTTCGCGGGACAAGAAGGTGAACACTTTGAGCATATGAACGACGTCCTCGTCCGCTGTCTGCAGCCAGAACTGGTAGAAGTCATACGGGCTCAGCATCTTGGGGTCTAGCCAAACAGCGCCGCCTTCTGACTTTCCAAACTTGGTGCCATCAGACTTGGTGATGACTGGGGTAGTCATCACGTGAACCGTTTCGCCGTCCACTTTACGGATGAGCTCCACTCCACCGACTAGGTTCCCCCATTGGTCGTTTCCGCCCGTCTGCAAAGTGCAGCCATATTGGCGGAACAGCTCGAGGAAGTCGTTGGCTTGAAGGACTTGGTATGAGAACTCTGTATAGGAGATCCCTTCCTCAGATGCCAACCGTCTGGAGACGACGTCTTTCGACAGCATGGTCCCTAATCGGAAGTATTTGCCGAGATCTCTCAGCAAGCCTATGGCTGAAACTTGGGCGGTCCAGTCCAAGTTGTTGACCATTCTGGCGGGGTTGTCTGGGTGTTCGAAGTCTAAGAACTTTTCTATCTGCGCCCGCAAGCGACTCGCCCACTCTTCCACCACAGCGGTGTCGTTCATCGATCGCTCACCCGAGTCGCGAGGGTCTCCAATAAGACCGGTCGCGCCCCCGACCAATGCGAGCGGTAAGTGGCCGGCGTTTTGCAGATGCCGCATTAGGATGAGTTGGACTAAATGCCCATGGTGCAGTGATGGGGCTGTCGGGTCGAAACCGCAATAGAAGGTGACGGGGCCATCTTCGAAGGCGGCTGCTAGAGCCTCTTCATCTGTGTGCTGTTCTATCAGGCCGCGCCAGCGGAGTTCTTCGATGAGGTCGCTCACCGTCTGCCCTTCTCTCCAGTGTTGTTGTCGTGTAACGGACTTAGGTTACGTGGGGTGTGCCCCCAGATCCAAACAGTCTTCTCGACTTAACTTTCGCACCACCGAGCAGTCGCGGCTGAAGCGACACGGAGCGCGTCCATCTGTTCAGCGACGCGTTTCGGCGCAGTTCCGCCTAAGCCATCTCGAGCGGCGACCGACCCGGCAACAGTGAGGACTTCGAGTACCTCTGGCGTCAGCGAACTGTCGATCGCCGCCAAGTCTGCCTCGGTAAGGTCCGCAAGTTCTATTCCGCGATCTTCGCAGTAGGTTACACACGAGCCGGCTACGTCGTGCGCAACTCTGAAGGGTGTACCTTGCCTTACTAACCATTCTGCGATGTCCGTCGCCAAAGAGAAACCTTGGGGAGCCTGCTGTTCCATTCGCTTCAGGTTGAGCTTCATCGTCGAGATCATTCCGAAGAAGGCGGGTAAGAGCGCATCTAGGGTGTCTATTTGATCAAATATCGGTTCTTTATCTTCTTGAAGGTCTCGGTTGTAGGCCAGCGGCATACCTTTCAAAGTGGCTAGCAGGCCGGTAAGGTCGCCGATCATGCGTCCGGCTTTTCCACGAGCAAGTTCGGCAATATCCGGGTTTTTCTTCTGCGGCATGATCGAAGAACCCGTAGAGAACGCATCATCGAGCTGCACATACCCAAATTCGTGGGTGTTCCAGATGATTATTTCCTCAGATAGACGACTCAGGTTTATCCCGATGAGCGAAAGGACGAAAGCGAGCTCCGCAATCACATCGCGCGAAGCGGTCGCGTCAATCGAATTCTCTTCCACTCGATCGAATCCAAGCTCTTTGGCGATTAGCGCCGAATCTAGTCCGAGAGTATTTCCCGCCAAGGCGCCCGCTCCATATGGCGAGGCCGCTGCTCGTCGATCCCAATCTTGCAGTCGTTCCACATCACGAACCAGAGCCCACGCGTGTGCCATCAAGTGGTGGGCCACTAGAACTGGCTGGGCATGCTGCAGGTGGGTCCTTCCTGGCATAACTGATTCCTCGGCAGCGTCGGCTTGGCTAATCAAAGCGTCTACGACCGATAGTGTCAGTGCACCGATGTGGCGTGCTTGCCGTCGCAAGTAGCGACGAGTCAGCGCCGCTATCTGGTCGTTACGGGACCTGCCCGCACGTAGCCGTCCACCTAACTCAGCACCAGCCCGTTCCATCAACCCACGTTCGAGGGCGGTATGGACGTCCTCGTCCTCAATCGTCGGTTGGAAATCACCGGCCAGAACATCTTCGTGGAGGACGTCAAGCGCGGCTAGCATGTCTTGAAGCTGCTGATCGGTCAACAGACCTACCCGCGCTAATGCGCGGGCGTGAGCGCGAGACCCGGCGATGTCATCGGATGCTAGTCGCCAGTCGAAGTGGGTGGAAAGGCTTAGGCGCTGCAGAGCTTCAGAAGGGCCGCCTCGGAAGCGACCTCCCCAAAGAGACGCGGACTCAGTTGCCTTTTCATTGGAAGTTACGTTTGCTTCGGACATGCTCTAATCATGCCCTCTTCGCTTCGCGCGTGGTTGGAAGTCCAGACCCGTTGCGAAAACTCGGTCGGAGTCACCTGTGAGCGGGTGCGAGTGGGTATCCTCAGAAGCAGCCTGAGAAAGTCGAGTGAATATGGATGCCGAACACCTAGCGTCGGAACGTGCTCCCTTCAACATTCATGTCGAAGATGAGATTTCCCCTTTGAAGACGGTGATCGTCCATGAGCCTGGGCCAGAAATGGACAGACTCACTCCCCCAAATCATGATGCGCTGCTCTTCGATGATCTTCTGTCCCCTGGAAGGGCAAAGGAAGAGCATCGTTACTTTGTGAACACGATGCGTGATCAGGGGATTGACGTAGTCGAATTTATGGATTTGTTCCAACAGACTCTGGCTGATCCGAAAGCCAAGCAGTACGTCCTCGACAATACTGTGAACTACAAGCGTCTTGGGCCCCTGCTCGCACCCGCCTTGGTTGACTGGGCGTCTTCGCTTAGTCCTGAAGGTGTTTCCCGGCTTTGCGTGGAAGGGATAACGAAGGGCGAGTGGGAAAAAATAGAGAAAGTCCCTTCGTTGGTCTCCCAAACTTTGGCCGAGGACGATTTCCTGATTGGCCCACTTCCCAACCACCTCTTCACGCGGGATGCATCGGTATGGGCTTACGGCGGCGTGGCCATCAATTCGATGAGCCGGGAAGTGCGGCGGCGCGAATCACTGCACTACAGCGCCATCTATCGTCACCATCCGGCGTTTCGCGACGCAAAATTTGATGTGTGGACTACGGGTATGTCGGGTGCATCTCGATCTGCAGAAGGCGGGGACATACTGGTACTGGGTGACGGCGTCTTAGCAGTTGGCGTCTCGGAGCGCACCACTCCGCAAGGTGTTGAACGCTTAGCGGAGCGACTTTTCGAAGCCGGGCGGGCGGAAAAGGTTCTCGCCATAATGCTGCCTCCTAGGCGCGAGTTCATGCACCTAGACACGGTGATGACGCAGGTGGACCGTGACAAGTTCGTCATCTATCCCGAGGCGATCGCATCACCCTGCGTCCTCTTGGAACGCGGTAGCAACGATGGGAAAGGGGAGACCACCAAAGTAATCTGCCTAGACAACGACGTTCCTCGAGCCATGGAGCAGGCGCTTGGCCGCCCTTTACAGTTCATCTGGCCGGATGCAACTACAGCTGAGTTATCGCGTGAGCAGTGGAACGACGGCTTCAATATGCTGGCCCTAGCCCCAGGGAAGGTAGTCGCCTACTCGCGCACGCCACGTAGTAACCGAGCGATGCGTGAAGCAGGCATCGAAGTGCTAGAGATAGAAGGTTCCGAACTTGGTCGAGGCCGAGGCGGGCCTCGATGCATGTCTTGTCCAGTAGAGCGGTCTGTCTAGCCGGAACTGCTGACTCATAACGAAGACGTGCGCCCGCTCGGAACCACTGCCGAGCCTGGCGCACGCCTTTGCTAATCGTCTACGGAATCGTCACTCCGCGCCCGTACTTCGCATCGCGGGCTGCCGCAAGTTTCGATGTCATTCCATAGATCTCGATGAAGCCGCGAGCATTCGACTGGTCGTACGTATCGCCGGTTTCGTATGTGGCGAGGTTGAAGTCGTAGAGCGACGTGTCGGAGCGCCGCCCAGTCACATCGGCGCGACCGCCGTGCAGCGTCATGCGAATATCCCCGGACACATACGTCTGAGTGTCATCGATAAACGCATCCAGGGAGCGCTTCAAAGGGCTGAACCATTGCCCGTCGTACACCAGCTCTGACCAGCGTTCATCAACCCGGGACTTGAAGCGGGCCTGCTCACGTTCAACCGTCACATTTTCAAGCTCTTTATGCGCGGCGATCAGAGCCATGGCGCCAGGGGCTTCGTAGATCTCTCTCGATTTAATCCCCACCAGGCGGTCTTCGACGATGTCGATCCGCCCAACGCCCTGTGCCCCGGCACGCCGGTTAAGCTCTTGGATCGCCTGTAAAGGAGTGACTTTCCGCCCGTCAATCGCGACCGGTACACCCTGTTCAAAGGTGATCGTTACTTCATCGGGTAGCGGAGGATAGGTCGGGTCATCCGTGTAGCTGTAAACGTCCTTGGTGGGTGCATTCCAGATGTCTTCAAGGAACCCGGTTTCGATTGCACGGCCCCAAACATTCTGATCGATAGAAAAAGGGTTGTTCTTAGTGGTCTCGATCGGCAGGTCGTGTTTGACGGCATAGTCGATAGCAACATCCCTGGTCAGTGCTAGGTCACGCACTGGGGAAAGGCAGGTCAAGTCTGGCCCGACCGAAGTGATTGCCACTTCGAAGCGCACCTGGTCGTTTCCCTTTCCAGTACACCCGTGCGCAACCGTGGTAGCACCGAATTCGCGTGCCGCCTTCACCAAGTGCTTGGAAATCAGCGGCCGTGAAATCGCGGAAATCAACGGATAAGTTCCCATGTACAGCCCGTTGGCTTTCAGGGCCGGCATACAGTATTCGTCGGCAAACTCGTCCTTAGCATCGGCTACGTAAGCCTCCACTGCCCCACAGTCGAGGGCGCGTTGGCGAATAACCTCTAAGTCTTCCCCGCCTTGCCCGACATCCACGGCAACGGCTATTACCTCGGCCCCGGTTTGTTCACCTATCCAACCGATTGCAACCGAAGTGTCGAGGCCGCCGGAGTAGGCCAGTACGACGCGATCTTTTGCCACGCTCATTGCGACTACCTTTCATATCTCCATGCAGGAGCTTGTATTGGAGCTGGAAGCTGCCGGTCAGACCGTGCCCTCAGCCAAACGGGACAACAGGCGGCGTACTTCATCAGCACGCTGAGCCGATTCGCATACCGTCAAGATTGTGTCGTCGCCGGCTACGGTGCCTAATACGCCGCTAAGCCGGGATGCATCCACTGCGGAGCCCAAGAGATTGGCTGCGCCCGAAGGGGTCCGCAATACCAATAGGTTTTCAGCGGCTTGGGCGCTGACAAGCAGTTCTTGACACCACCGCGACAGCCGCGCATTACCTTCGTCTACCACCAGCGGGTGTTGACCGTTCACGTCGGGAACGGAATAGATTGACGCTCCACTACTGGTCTTGACTTTGACTGCCTGCAGCTCTGACAGATCCCGCGACAAGGTGGCCTGCGCGGTTTCAAATCCGCGGTCAGCCAGCATCTCGCGCAGCATGCCTTGGGACGAAATAGGTCCGGCGGCGATAAGGTCCAAGATCGCTTCGTGCCGCGCGGCCTTGGTGTCCAACGCCTCTGACATCATCCGTCCCTCTCTCGATCCGACTCTTTCCCGCAGGGCCTTCCGCCCTAACTCAACCCCTGAATAATAATACGGTCGAGTGAATAACTTGCAGTCAAGTGTCCAAAGTGGACGTGATAAGCGGCACCTGCGAGGGAGCGAATCCCAGTCAAGCGGTGCGGATGGTCGCTTTTAGCCTCTTTTCTAGATCAGTGATGATCTTGCGCCGAACCCCTGTGACTTCTTCAGGTGTCAATGTCCGGTCCGGTGCGCGCAAGGTGAGCGAATATGCCAGCGACCTAGACCCTTCCGGGATCTGCGAACCGCGATAAATGTCAAACAGGGACAGATCTTCCAGCAGTGGGCCGGCGCCCCGCTTGATTACTTGGGCGACTGCGGATTCGCTGATGTAATCCTCTACCACTACGGCAAGATCTTCTTTGACTGGCGGGTACGTTGACACTGGCTTCACCTGCAAGAAGCCGGGCTTAACTTGGCTCGCTACAGCATCCAGGTCAATTTCAAATGCGTTGGAGCGGGCAGGCAGCCCATACTCTTCAATGATTCGTGGGTGTAGCTCCCCTGCGCGCCCTACGACCCGAAGACCGCGACCAATCCTGACGAAGAGCGTCGCGCAGCGCCCCGGATGGAAAGGGGCTGCCTCTTCGGGTGTGGCGACTGATTCCGGTAAGGGGGCGCCCCGCAGTTTCGCGGTTCCCTCCGGAACCCACGTGCGGGTAGCTTCTATTCTCACGCCGTCAAGGGCGCCGACCTCTATCGCCGCTTGGATCGCATCCGACCAACCCCACTGTTCGTGGGTGTTGATTCCTTGCAGTAGCTCTTCGCCAGACAGAGGTGCGAAGCGTCCACCCATGATCCCGGCCACATGCCAAGGTTGCGCTGGCACACCGGCCAGCAATGTGGCCAGTTCTTCGTCAGTGGGACGCTCCTGTACGCCAATGATCGCCGCGGGAACAGTTCCTTCAGGCTGAGTTACCTGCCCTAACTCAAAGAGAGCAATGGGTGAGACTCCGCGCGAAGCGTTTCGCTCCGCGGTCTCCAGCATCGAGTCCAGCAACGAAGTCCTCAGCAGTGGGGCATCTTCGGCAAGAGGATTCCGCAGTCGAACAGCGCTGCGCCGCGAATCAGTGTGTGGGATTGACTGGCGATCATGTGCATCCCCAATAAACGGGTATGACTTCACCTCTACCAGGCCCGCGTTCGACAGTCGCTCAGCAACGTGTCGGCGCAGCTGCTGGGCCTGCGACAGCCCTTGTGATCCCGGGCCGGTAGCGACACGGGTGGGAATATTGTCGTACCCATCGAGGCGTGCTACTTCCTCAACCAAGTGGGCTGGGCCAACCAGATCGGGGCGCCAAGTTGGTGGGGTGACAAGCAAGACGTCTTCCTCAACGTCGACGTGGCAGCCGATCTCTTCCAGGTACTTGATCACCTGTGAAGCAGAGTACTCTACGCCAGTGAGTCTCTCCGGCTCACTGGTTTTCATACGAATTACTTCCGGGGCGGGAACGTCATTGAAATCAAAGCCCGTGTCCTCGATGACTCCGCCACCGTATTCGGCCAGCAGTTCTGCAACGCGCGCAGCGGCAACCGGCGCTAATTCTGGGTCCACACCTCTTTCGAAGCGCTTGGAAGATTCGGTGTACAGCTTGTGACGACGAGACGTCCGTGCCACCGACACATTGTCGAAATGGGCCGCTTCAATCACCACGTCCGTCGTATCGTCCTGAACTTCGGAGTTCAATCCACCCATTACGCCGGCTAGTCCAACAATCCTGCTGCCAAGCTGTCCCTCAGGGGAGTCGGAAATGACGATGTCTTCTTCGTCTAGAACTCGGTTCGACCCATCGAGCGTTTCGAATGCTTCACCCTGCTTCGCGCGGCGAACGACAAACGGAGCGGCAACCGCCCGAATATCGTAGGCATGTAGCGGCTGCCCTAGGTCGAGCATCACGTAGTTGGTGACGTCGATGCTGAGACCCAAAGGTCGCATGCCGGCCTGTTCCAAGCGCTTCTTCATCCAGTCAGGGGTAGTCGCCGCGGGGTCGATATCCCTTACGACCCGAGTTACGAATCGATTGGCAGCAGGGCGCCCTTCTCGCTCCGATTCTGCTGCCACTTGAATCGGAAATGCGCCCTCATCAGATGTTGGAAGGGCAGACTTCAGTGCCTCTGGGAGGCCTGGGTCTGTGAATGGCGCTCCGGTTGAATGCGAATATTCTCGCGCCAGCCCGCGCATCGCGAAGCAGTATCCTCGGTCCGGTGTGACGTTCACTTCCAGTACTTCTTCGCCGAGTCCAAGGACTGGGATCAGATCGGTTCCTGGTTCCGGCAGCTCATCCGCAGGCATCCTGTCGTTGAGGACGATAATGCCATCGTGATCGTCGCCTAGGCCAAGTTCGCGGTCGGAACAGATCATGCCATCGGAGACGTGTCCGTAGGTCTTGCGGGCGGATATCGCGAAGGGGCCGGGCAGGACCGCTCCAGGCAGGGCGACGACAACCGTGTCCCCCACGGCGAAGTTGTGGGCACCGCAGATTATGCCGCGGCTGGCTTGGTCCGAAGGTTCAGCACCGGTTCCCGGGGCATCGTTGTACTGGCCCACATCGACACGACAGTAGTTGATGTCTTTGCCGTTGGACTGCCTCTGCGTATCAATGGACAGAACACGGCCAGCAACCAGCGGCCCGGTCACGGCTGCAGGAAGAATTTCCTCTTCTTCTATGCCAACTCGAACTAGGTCGGCAGCCAAGTCTTCTATGGTGGCGTCCTCGGGAATCTGGACGTGGTCACCCAACCAAGACAGCGATACGAATGGCATCTCAGTACCCCTTTCCGAACAGACCAAACTGGCGCGAGAACCGGAGGTCGCCCTCGACAATGTCATGCATGTCGCTGATTCCGTGCTGCAGCATAAGTGTGCGTTCCAATCCCATTCCGAACGCGAAGCCGGAATACTCTTCTGGGTCTAAGCCCACGGCACGCAAGACATTGGGGTTGACCATGCCGCACCCTCCCCACTCGATCCACCCGGGGCCCCCTTTCTTCTGGGGGAACCAAAAGTCCATCTCGGCACTGGGTTCGGTGAAGGGAAAGAAGGATGGGCGCAGGCGGGTTTTGGCGCCCGGTCCGAACATCGCTTCGGCGAAATAGTCCAATGTCCCCTTCAAGTCAGCCATCGTTAGGCCTTTGTCTACCGCAAGCCCCTCGATCTGATGAAAGACGGGGGTATGGGTGGCGTCGAGGGCGTCTGAACGAAATACTTTGCCCGGCACTGCAATGTACAAAGGTGCGCCCTTCTCCAGTAGCGCTCTGGATTGTACGGGGGAGGTGTGGGTTCGCATCACCAGGGATGCATCATCTGTGCGAGCTCCCCCAACCGTTGTGCCGTCAATGTAGAACGTGTCCTGCATTTGTCGAGCGGGGTGGTCTGCATCAAAGTTCAAGGAATCGAAGTTGAACCATTCGTGCTCAACTTCGGGTCCTTCCCCAATTTGCCACCCTAAGGAAAGGAAGAAATCTTCGATCTTAGTGATCAGCAGCTCCAGAGGGTGGCGCGCCCCCAACGGCAGTCGTCGGGTGGGAAGTGTCACATCAACGCCTTCTGAGCGCAGCACTTCTGCTTCGGCTTCCGCATCAACGACCTGTTTGCGTGCCTCATATGCGGCGGTCAGTGTCTTGCGAGCCTTCCCTAGCGTTTGGCCGGCTGCGGCTCGCTGAGACGGCTCGATCTTACCGATCATTCGATTAGCGAGGACGAGGGCGGACTTATCGCCGAATACTGCGACTTTTGTAGCATGGAGCTCTTGGGGGCTGGCCGCATTGCCGATGAGCTGCTGGGCGGATGTCACCCACGCTTCAACGGTTGCCGCATCCCGTGGATCCAACTGCGCTGCGTTGAGCGCGTCCCCCGTAACTGGCATTTGTTTTCCTTCAAGTTCTCTGCCTGGCGCTTGACTACGTTTCACTCTGAGTGCGTCTTACCTACTCTAACGCCCTTACATTCGCCTACGAGCCCGTGGCAAGATGAACGAGGAGGTAAAACATGACCGAGACTAATATAGGGCGTCGGGTCAGACTCCCTCACATACAGGAAGCGAAAGCCCAAGGGACGCCCCTGACTATGCTGACCGCGTACGACGCACTTGTTGCTCCGATTTTGGAGGCCGGCGGCGTCGACATGCTGCTCGTCGGCGACTCGATCGGCAATGTTGTACTTGGGTACGATTCCACTTTGCCTGTAACGATGCGCGATATTGAAAGCGCTGTCGCATCGGTGGCTCGCTCAACTAAACGGCCTCTTATCATCGCCGATATGCCATTTGGTTCGTACGAGACTGGATCAAAGCAAGCCATCAAATCGGCGACACGCCTGATGAAAGCCGGGGCGCACGCGGTCAAACTCGAAGGCTGCACCGAAGACGCCGAATCTGTATCGGCACTCGTTAGCAGCGGCATTCCAGTAATGGGCCACATAGGCTACACACCTCAATCTGAACACGCCCTAGGGGGTCCCCGTGTGCAGGGCCGCGGCTACAAAGGTGAAAGGGTCCTAACGGACGCCCTAGCCCTGCAGGATGCTGGAGCATTCGCCGTCGTGCTAGAGATGGTCCCCGCTCCCGTTGCCGCCAGAGTCACAAAAGCGCTGAAAATCCCGACAATAGGAATAGGTGCGGGGCCCGATTGTGACGGGCAGGTTTTAGTTTCGGCCGATATGGCTGGTATGACAGACTGGGTGCCATCTTTCGTCCACCGGTTCGCCCAGCTCAGGCAGGACCTCGAAAGAGCCACGACCGAATACGTAGAGGCTGTGCGGACCAAGACTTTCCCCGGCCCTGAAAACTACAAGTCTGAGTAGCTTTAGGTAGAAAGTAGAGAATGGCTTCACTTGAAGGGGCGCGGCGCGCCCCGCTGGGCTCGACCAAGCCAGGCAAGGTTTCTGGGATGTTGCCCGTCCCCGCCTCGATTGCGCGACCAGAGTACATGTTTCATGATGGTCCCGAGGTTGTGACGTCCTCGGACATAAAGTCTCCTGAAACGGTTGAACGCATCCGGCGGGCGGGCAAGATTGCGGCGGACGCATTGGAAGTTGCCGGCTCCGTCATCGCCCCCGGTGTAACGACGGACGAAGTGGATCGGGCCGTCCATGACTTTCTCATTTCGCAAGAGGCATACCCCTCGACGCTGGGATACATGGGATTTCCGAAGTCGTGCTGTACGTCAGTGAACGAAGTGATCTGCCACGGCATCCCAGATGATCGCCCGTTAGAAGAGGGCGATATTGTGAATGTCGATGTCACCGCCTATAAAGATGGCGTCCACGGTGACACATGTTCCATGTTTGCTGTCGGAAATGTCGATGAAGAGAGTTTGCTGTTGATGCAGCGAACGAAAGAAGCGCTGCATCGCGGAATAAAAGTGATAAAACCGGGCCGCCCCTTCAACGTTATTGGGCGAGTGATTAGCGCTTACGCACGGCGCTTCGGTTACGGAGTGGTGCGCGACTACACCGGGCACGGAGTTGGGGAAGCTTTCCATTCCGGCCTCATTGTGCCTCACTACGATGCGGCACCGGCCCATTCTGAGCCGATGGAAGTGGGCATGGTTTTCACCGTTGAACCGATGCTCACGCTAGGAAGCATTGAGTGGGAGCAATGGGACGACGGATGGACGATCCTAACTAAGGACAAAGGCCGGACGGCCCAGTATGAGCACACTATTGTGGTTACTGAGGACGGGGCAGAGATCCTTACCCTCCCCTAGTCTGCGTGGCGAACTGTTAGAAAGGTCAACAAGATGACAAGAGTTGCTCTAGGCATAGACATTGGCGGGTCGGGCGTCAAAGGTGCGCTTGTCGACTTGGATCAGGGTGCGTTCATCGGGGAACGGATCCGCTATGAAACGCCCTCGAAGTCAACGCCGGAGGCAATCGCACAGATCTGCCGAACCATAATCGAAGAACTCGGAGCAACCGAAGAGATGGCGATCGGCATCACCGTGCCGGCCCCCGTCATTCACGGGCTCATTCCTTTCATTGCCAATCTGGACCAGTCGTGGGCTGGGATAAATGCTGAAGAAGTCTTCGCCGAGCAAATCGGCCACCCGGTAACCATCGTCAATGATGCGGATGCGGCGGGCGTTGCCGAATACTATTTCGGTGCGGCCAAAGACGTTCAGGGCACAGTCATCGTGACGACTTTGGGCACTGGGATCGGATCGGCTCTTTTGTACAACGGTATTCTGGTGCCGAACACGGAGTTAGGCCATTTAGAGCTCGACGGCCGGGATGCGGAAACGCATGCGGCTGCCAGCCAGCGCACCAAACAAAACCTTTCCTGGGATGAATGGTCGTCTCGCCTGCAGCGATACTACAGCTATCTGGAAATGCTCTTCTCCCCTGACCTACTGGTTGTCGGGGGCGGTGTATCCAAGAAGCACGACAAATTCCTGCCGAAGCTGGACCTAAGGGCACCCATAGTCCCAGCAAAGTTGCGAAATACAGCCGGCATAGTTGGCGCTGCGGTGTACGCTGACGAGCAGGCACATAGCCAAGAACCCGAAGCACCGTCGGCGTAGAGCCGGCTCCTTGTTGGCTTGGTCTCTACTTTCCATGGGTATAGTCGATCGGCACTAAGCTTGACGGTGGTGAGTTGGCTAGGCGGCCGCGCGGACCCGTCGTGGTTCGTGAGGAACGTCCGGGCACCACAGGGCAGGGTGGTGGCTAACAGCCACCCGGGGTGACCCGCGGGAAAGTGCCACAGAAAAGAAACCGCCTGATAGATCGCGTCAACAAGTGTTGGTGTCGACTCTGCAGGTAAGGGTGAAAAGGTGCGGTAAGAGCGCACCAGCAACCAAGGTGACTTGGTTGGCTTGGTAAACCCCACCCGGTGCAAGGTCAAGCAGAAGGCTGGAGCGGCCCGCTCCTTACCTTCGGGTAGACCGCTCGAGGGTGCTAGTAATGGCACTCCTAGATGAATGGTCGTCGGCCCTGGCTAACAGTCAGGGCTTACAGAACCCGGCGTATCGGCCAACTCACCACCACTAGGCACGTACTACGATGAACCCCCACTCAGGGGAAACCCACAGTTCATCTTCTGGAGCGCGACGCAGAGACGATACCTCTTCTGCGGTTAGCTCGATCGGGGCATTGACCAAAGCGCCATTTTCAAAGCGAAGCACAACAAGGGCACCCTGGCGACTGCGCAGGTGATCGTATTCCTCCAGAACGTCTGCCGGCAAGCTCTCTCTGAGCTGCTCCGACAACGCTAGGGCCGTCCCAAGCTTCTCCGTCGGCTCTGCAGCTGCTTGAGCTATCTCTTCGTCCGTGCGGCGTTCATCTTCTAGAAGTGCCGCTGCTGCGGCTTCCGTGTCGGCGAGGAACTTTTGGCGGGCCTCAAGATCTTCTTCGAGCTTGAGAACTTCCAATTCGAGTTGCTCATGCCGCTCGTTGATCGTCTTGATTTCATGTTCAACAGCAGACATGTCCCGGATGCCGACTTTGCCTGAATCTAGACGATCTTGTTGGACTTTCCCGCGGGTCGCCACCTGATCAACTTCAGCTTCCACCTGCTTAATACGACGCTGACGGTCGATCAGGTCCGCCTTCTGTCCGATTATGGAACGTCTTAGATCTTCAGCCCGTGCGCGGACTTCATCGCGTTTTTCCAGCAGAGGGTCCGTCGCCAACGCGTGGCGGAGCTGCGATATGGCGAGGTCGGTTTCTTGGAGTTCTAGGAGTGAAAGTTGATCTTTGTGACTGACTTTCATGCTGTTCTTCCTCTTGTGGGTAGGTGTTCGAACCACGGTTCCGTGCAGGTTTCAGAGACAACAACTTCCAGTGTTTGCCCCTGCGCACTGGCTTTTTCACGCAAACGGCGGGCAACAACGGGAAGCCAAGGCCACTCGGTTGCCCAATGTGATCCACAGATGAGAGCCGCTCCCCCATCTTCTATATGTTCGGATGCCGGATGGTGGCGCAGGTCAGCAGTCACATAGACGTCCGCGCCTTGACTGTTGGCTACACCCAGAAAAGAATCACCGGACCCACCCGACACGGCGACTGTCTTTACCACCCGATCCGGGTCGCCGGCTACCAGTACTCCCGTGGGGCCAGCCGGTAAGACGTCGGCAACATTTCGGGCGTATTCCGCGAGGGTTTGCTCTTCGGGAAGCTTGCCGATTCTGCCCAATCCGATGTGTGAATCCTCTGCATTTGGTACTAGCGGGACCTGTTCTGTGAGACCAACCAGGTCGGCTAGCGCCGTAGCGACACCGTCCTGAGCCACGTCCGCATTCGTGTGAGCGTTGTACAGAGCAATCCCCGATTTGATCAGCCCGCTGACGAGGCGACCCTTATAGTCGTCTTCAGAGAGAAAAGAAGTACCCCTCAAATAAAGCGGGTGGTGGGTGATCAACATTTGAGCGCCCATATCGCGTGCTTCGTCTAGCACAACCGGTACCGGATCCACCGCCAACAAGACCTTGTCCACCGGGCTGGTGCGATCACCGACTATCAGACCCACGCGGTCCCAAGATTCAGCGGTCGAGGGCGGATACCAGGTGGTCATCCACTGGGCTATGGTCCCTACGTCAAGCATGGCACTCCATCTGTCTTGTCTAGCCTATCGAAAGGCCCGTCCTACAGCGCGACTCAACGTTGTAAAGCCGTCCAACGACAGGACGGATTCAAGGTTGGCTTGCACACTCACTACTCCAGTTCCGCTCAGGGCACTGACAATCTGTGTTTCCGGATCCGATTCCACAACCAGGTTGAGAAGCGTAGTGGTCGACCCGTCAGGGCCCAAAGCAGCAAATGTCGTGTAGAAACCGAGCAGGACCCTGTCACCCAGTACAGACACCTTCAAAGGTAGTCCTTGGCGCGATTCAGGCAGATCCGCGATGGCCAGGCCGGCCCGACTAGCCAGGACCTGGTGGGAAAATGCGGTGGCGATAGTCGGCAGCTCTGCCCGCACACGTGCTTCCAGCAGTTCACCGATCCGCCGGACCCTGGCGTCAGATCGATCTGCTGGGTCGCCTGGGCCGGGGCCAAACACCATAAGGTTTGCGTCCTCGTTATCCCCCGCGTCTTTCCAATGCACAACCCGGGTGTTCAAGCCGAGGTGGCGCAACTGGTGAGCGAGCATCTGGGACGCATCATCACCACAATCGACGACGAGCGCCGTGCCCGTGAAGATCTCTGGGCTGGGTTGCTCGTCCCGCCAGAACGGGGCTAACTCACGGTTTCGCTCGGCAAGTGCGTCAACCACTTCGGGTAGAGAAACCATCGACTTAGTTGGAGCCACGGCTCCCGCTGTACTGCGGGGTAGTAGACCAAGTGCTGTGAGCATTCCCGACGCTTTTGCGCGTGTCTCTTTCGCCTCACTTAGTGGGTCCGAGTGCCGCACCAAGGTGGCTCCCGCGGAAATGGTGATGTCACCGTCCTCGTCCAGAAAAGCGGTACGAAGCAAAATCGGGGCGTCAAGACTGTACCCAGAACCTTCCGGTTCGAACAGAGCCAAGACACCGGAGTAATACCCGCGGGGACCGACTTCATGGCGAGCTATTACGCGGCATGCGCTTTCCATGGGTGATCCGATCACCGTGGGGGCGAACATAGTTAGTCGCAGAACGTCCCGCGGGTCCAGCGCCGATTCCCCTTCGAGAAGGTATTCGGTGTGGGTGAGCCGGCTCATCGGTTTCAGGTATGGCCCGGTCATCACACCCCCATCGGGACACACGACCGACATCATCTTTAGCTCTTCATCCACGACCATGACTAGCTCTTCCGACTCTTTGCGGTCAGCGAGGAATTCGAGCAAAGTCTCAACTGTGGGAGTGTCAGGCTGGTGGCGGAACGTCCCCGAAATCGGGTTCATCAAGACTTTCCCCTCCGAAGCTGACACGTGCCGCTCAGGTGACGCACCCGCACATGCGACACCTCCCCCAACCCAGGCAAAAGTCCAGTACGCACCGGCCTCATGTTCCAGCAGCTGACGCAACCACGCTAGAACTGCCTGTCGCGGTGGGGCGTCTGTTTGAGCCGCATAGTCACGGCGGATTACGAAGTTGGCGCCCGCCCCAGTGCCAATCTCCTGCTCGATGATGTCTTGAACTTCGGCCGCGTACTCGTCATCTGAGACCGCAAATCCGACATCGGCAATCTCGGGAGGATTCGGTGGAAGAGCGGCGACCAGCAGATCTATCGGTACTTCCCACTTTTGGCTTCCAACTAGGCACAGCAGCTTTTCAGGGCCTTCTTGCGCTTCCCAACCGCGCTCCCGTACCTGGTGGTACGGCACTAGCGCCAGTACATCTGGGCGTGGTTCCTCTTGTGAAAGGGGGATGTCCGCCAGAGTTGGGGCTGCGACGATCGTTCCTGACAAAACGAGGGCCATGGTGTCGTCTTGACGTCGCACGACCGCGAGCGGTTGGTCGTTCTCAGCCTCCAGCAGTTTTAGCAGGTCTGTAGGCAATGACCGGTCATGAATCTGCATCTGGATTCCCTTCGTCGAAGAAGGCGGGCCCACCGGCACGGCCGCAAACGCAAGTGGAAGCGGTACGCCCAACCTGTGGAGAGTGTACCGCGGCGCGTTTCAACCCGGCGTCTGGAAAGCCTATTTGGCTGGAAACTTGTCGACGGTGAAACCACGGGGGTACAACGACTTTTCCGGCACATCATCACGGATGAGGACGATCTTGCCAACCGTGTGTCCTAGCTCGATCCGGCGGTGTGCTTCGGCAACGGTGGCCGGGGTGACCGCTGGGAGGATTTGCTTCATGGTGGGACGTATCTGCCGTCTCTCTAACAGAGTCGCCATTGTGTCCAACGCCCGGTGTTGGTTTGCGATGTCGAGCGCGCCGTGCACGGGCCGAGCAAACACACTTTCCCAGTGCCATGACAGTGCCTTCGGTTTGAGTAGCTGCATGTCGTCCTCGGGCGCAGAATCGATGGCGACGATGTCACCGAACGGATTCATCACCCGTGCCAAGAGCGGCAGAATGCCAGCTGAGTGGGTTGAGAAAACGTAGTCCACTCCCCGTGGGGCGGCGCGGCGGATTTGCTCTTCTAGGTCAGGAGACGAATGGTTGACAACGTCGTGGGCGCCAAGTTCGCGCACCCAAGCTCGGCTCTCTGGCCGCGAAGCACTAGCGATGACCCGAACTTCTGTCAAAGCGCAGGCGAGCTGTATGACCATACTTCCTACCCCGCCTGCTCCGCCCAGAACCAATAGAGTCCCTTTCGAGTCTGCGCGTAGACGCAACTTGTCGAAGAGTCCTTCCCACGCGGTTAGACCGGTAAGCGGGACCGAAGCAGCCTCTGCGAAAGTCAGGTTTGCTGGTTTACGGCCCACGATGCGTTCGTCGACGATCTGGTGCGTTGCGTTGGCCCCAGACCGGTCTATCTGGCCTGCATAGTAGACGGGATCACCGACCTGGAAGTAGCGTGTTTCCGGTCCAACTGCGGTCACGACGCCGGCCGCATCGAAACCGAGCACCCCGTTTTTAGGCCCCGGGACTTGCCCACTGCGGACCTTTGTATCAATCGGGTTAACCGACGTAGCGCGCACCTGCACACAAATGTCTGGACCCATAGGAGAAGGAATGTCCGCTGGATCAGTTAGCGCGAAGATCCCTTTCGTGTAAACCTTGCCGGGCTTAGTCATCGCTACGGACGTCATCTTTGAAGCGGTCAACGTTGTCCTCCGAACTGGCTAAGTGCGGTCAAAAACATGTTACCCGACAGCCGGCTGGCAGTTCGGACACCAATACACATGACGGCCCCGGGATGGGTCGGCACCCAAGCGGGTGAACTGGACTGTGGTCCCGCACCGAATGCAGGGCCGGCCCGCACGGCCGTAGATCTTGAGTCGCTCCCCGCGCCGCATGTTACCGCTGGTTGTGCGCTCTACCCTGTCCCTATTTACGCGAATCAGGCGTTCGCCCATTTCTAAGAACGCTAGGGCATCGACACGGGAAGCCGGTGTCGCGGGATTGGTACCCATCAGAAAGCAGAGTTCGTTGGCGTACTCATTGCCGAATCCCGCGACGTTACTTTGATCGAGGAGGGCAACATGGATTGCACGTGTGTCACCTTGCAAATTTGCGGCCGCTACTTCTCTTCCGCCTTCCTCCCATTCCTGCTTCAGTACGTCAGGACCTAAGTGTCCGACGATGAAATGCTCGTCTTCGGGCCTAATGATTTTCAGGTGCGCGACGCGAAAACCCACAACCTGTACTAGTTCGGTTCCTAAGATGACGCGGGCTTGGTGGGCGGGGCGACGCCACCGCACTCCTGGCCGGTAGACATGCCACACCCCTTCCATGAGCATGTGGGAATGTAGGGACCATCGTCCGACACGAATGAAGATGTGCTTCCCGAATGGCTCGACACTGTGAACAACTTCGCCGGCGAGATCCCAGTGCGCCAACGAACCCGTCCTCACCTGAAACTGCGTCAGGGTACTGCCGGTAAGTCTCTCATCGAGGGTCTTGGCCACCCGGTACGCTGAATCACCTTCTGGCATACGCCACCTTCCTGTAATTCCGATGGATGCTTAATGTCGTGTTGGTTGGCTACATCAGCGTATTTGGCGTCGCAACGTGGCGCCTCGGGGAACCTCTGAAAATCCTGCTGCTAGTAGGACGGGCCACCATTTGCTGTCTCTGGGGGACAGACCATTGATTCTCTCGATCGTGAAGGTGGCCAGTGGTGCGCGTCTTGCCGTGGCGACCAGCGACTGGCATGCCGCTTCCATCACTTCTTGGTCTGCGTCTTCTTTCACGAGCGCAGTGCGGCCGCCCCGCTCCAAATAGATCAAGGGTGATCCATCAACGATGCTCACCATCGCACCGGGGTTGCGCTTGGCGATTGCGGTACCGGCGCCGAGGTTGTCCGGCCAAGAAAGAGACGCCCCAAAAGGGTTCGCCGGGTCGGTGCTTGCCAGAGTGACGGCATAGTGAGTTTCTTGGTCTTGCTGCTGGTCTTCCCCGGTTGTTCGGAGCTGGTCAACCGCGCCCGGGATTGCAAACTGAGCTCCCCCCAAGCCTTGGATGAAGTAGCCGCGGCGGCACGTGCCCGATAACTCAAACTCGCGGTACAGGTTATACGCCTGCGAGAATCCACCGGGGAAGGCCTCCAGGCTGACGCTACCGCGAGTGACAACTCCGTACCGTTCCAGCATTTCGACTGCCCAGAGGGTTCCCACTGCGTCCGAGTTCGGGGGAACCGCCGGTTGCGCTACCAGGGACCAGCGGCCCACCAGAGAGGGCGGAACCGAGCTGCTTTGAGCAGACTGGCGACTCACGCCGGCAAAACCTCTTCTGCTTACAGCGCGCGAACGAGGACGGTGGCGACTGGTCTTTTGCGCACTCTTGGTTCCCCGCACATGGGCGCGCAGCGCGCCCACAGAGTCAGAAGTGATCGAACCATCCCACACCAACGCCCACATGGCTTGCGCTAAGTCAGACCACGTGGCGGCATGACCCGCACTGACCACGCCTTCATGTATGGCCGGCGCGAACAGTGCCCCTCGATTTGCCAGTTCGCCTAGAATCGCCTCTTCCAAAGGCGTGCGAGGACGTTCTTCACCCACTGTGGAGCGTGCGGGGACGCCGGCGGGAACAAACTGTATCCACCCGTCTTTGCTTCCGATGGGAGCGCTGCCAACCCACGTCACCTCCCCGTTGGTGACCAATTCGTCGAGGAAACTCTCTTGATAGTCAGCCACACGCTGCGGCAGCACCAGCGTTTCCCAGGCAGATGCGGGAAGTGGGAACCTGGCCAGTTGTTCTAAAGCGGTGTACAGGCCATCAACTCCGCGCAGTCGGCCCCCGCAGTACTGCCATTGGCCAAGGAAAGTCGCGAACACTTCGGGTGAGACGGGCTCGACCGTTCCTCGCAGTATCGCCAGTGAGCGGGTACGCATTCGATCCAAGACGCGCGTGGCAACCCATTGAGGCTGATTCCGCTGCAAGTTCCTGCTAGCGGCTAGCTCTTCGGGTAAGAAGAGTCCGTGGAGGACTTCACCTTGGTCTTGCAGGTGCCGCAAAGTCGTTTCCACGGTTACTGGCGCCAACCCGAACCGCTCGGCGACCTGTTGCGTTGTGGTGGGTCCGCTGCTCGACAAGTGCCGCAGCAAAAGATCCCGGTTCGGCTCTGCAGGAGCATCTAGGAAAGCGGCAGGGATGCCAGGCGGGGGAACAATGCCGGCCGTTTCCACTAGAAGACCAGCGTCCTCGGTGGCGGCTACATATTCTTCACCGCGGATGCGGGTGCGAAAAGCATTCCGCGCCGAGACGATGCGGCTGACAATCGTTTCTGCTTCTTCGAGTGATCCGGGGCTGTCCAAGCGGATGCGCTCAACAATTTCGGGAAGGGTCAACGGGCCCAGAGCACGCAACAGGTCAACTAGGCCATCATCTCCGGTAGCTTGCCAACCGGGCTTTGTGCGCTGTAGTTCGGCTTCGACCTCTTCAACCGCATCAGCTTCCAGCAGGTCAGACAGTGGCACTTCTCCGAGCAGTTCCCGCAGGACTTGCGGATCGACACTCAGTGCAGCGATGCGGCGCTCCCCCGCCGGTGTGTCGCCTGCGTAGATGAACTCACCGACATAACCAAAGAGGAGTGAGCGTGCAAACGGGGACGGTAAGTCGGTGGTCACTTCAGACATGGACACACGCCGTGTAGCCAGGTCTTCCATCAATCGGCGGAGCGCAGAGGTGTCATACACGTCTTGGAGTACTTCCCGAAGTCCTTCTAGGATTATTGGAAAGTCGGGGTATCTTGAGGCAACTTCCAGCAGTGTTGAAGCGCGCAGACGCTGCTGCCATAGGGGGGAGCGTTTCCCCGGTTTGGAGCTGCCCAAGATCAGCGCTCGGGCGGCAGCTTCTCGAAAACGGGCCGCGAAGACGGCGGAGTTCTCGACCTCGGACTGGACTATGTCAACGATTTCGTTGGCTTCGAAAAGGAATATATCGGCTGCGCTTGGCATTCCTTCCCCCGCACCGAATCCGCCTAGGTCACTGTCAACAGAATCGAAATCCGGTAGACGAACGATAATCCCATCGTTACTGGGAATCGATTTGCTCTCGAGACCCCAGCGGTCTCGAAGACGGGAGTCAATAGCCAGCGCCCATGGGGCATGCACCGCTAAACCTAGCGGCGATTGTAAAATCAGCAGCCAGTCACCGACGTCATCTCTGGTTCTTTCCACCACTAGACTCGTTGCACTTGCGACCTGCCCAGTCGCTTCAGATTGCTCGGAAAGGTAGTTCAGGGTGTTGGCAATCGCGAAGTCGTCTAGCCCCGCTCTTTGCAGCCGCTCTCGGGCAGAATCACCCTCACCACTAGACTTAGCGACGGTTGCTGTGGGCGTGAGGTCTTCTATTAGGTCGCCAAGGGCTCTGCCGAGCTCGACGGGACGGCTGGGCGCGTCTCCTCGCCAAAATGGCGTCTTGGCGATCACGCCGAAAGCCGGCTCCACTTCCACGGTGTCCTTCGTAATACGGCGCACCCGCCAAGGAGTGGTTCCCAACGTGAACACTTCACCCACACGGGTTTCGTAGACCATCTCTTCGTCTAGTTCCCCAACCCGAGTGCCGCCTTCTTCAGGTGACCCAGCGACCACTCGATACTGGCCCCGATCAGGAATGGTTCCACCGTTCGTCACGGCGAGGCGTTGCGCGCCTGGACGCGCCGTCAAAAGGTTGGCGGTTCGGTCCCAGTCGACGCGCGCCCGCAGTGACGAAAACTCGGTGGAGGGGAACTTTCCAGAAATTAGGTCGAGGACGGATAGGTAAGCCGAGCGTGGTAAGTCCGCATAGGGTGCGGCCCTGCGGACGGTGGTGAACCATTCGTCAACATCTAGCGGGCCAGCAACCGTGTGGGCAATCGTCTGCTGGGCGAGGACATCCAGTGGATTCGAAAGCACCCGTAGCGTTTCTATTTGACCGCTCTTCATACGTTCCGCGATGATCACGGTTTCCAAGAGTTTTGAGCGATGCGTGGGATAGAAAACCGCTGTTGAGGCGCCATCCACCTGGTGGCCCGACCTGCCAAGTCGCTGCATACCGGAGGACACAGATGGCGGAGGGTCAATTTGGATCACCAAATCGACCTCACCCATATCTATTCCCAGCTCTAGCGAAGCGGTCGCCACGACGCAGCGCAGACGACCTGACTTCAGGTCTTCTTCTACTTGGGCGCGGGCTTCCTTCGATACTGAGCCATGGTGTGCTCTGGCGAGGACGGGCATATCCTGATCCAAAGACGTGAGCGTGTCGTCACGGGACAAACCGGCAATGCGCCTAGGTGGAGTATCCGCGGATGAATCGACATCGCTTTGTCCGGCTTCGTAGAGTGCTTCTTCATGGATTTGATTCAGGCGAGCGGTCAGGCGTTCTGCTAAGCGCCGTGAGTTCGTGAAGACAATCGTGGATTGTGCCTGGAGAATCCGTGTGTACAGCGACTTTTCGATCGACGGCCACATGGAGCCCAATCTGTGTTCCCCGCCAGCCGCGTTGGCGTCTATGACGTCGGGCTCTGGGACCGGAGGGTTGGCCATATCTTCCACCGGCACTTCAACAGTGATGTCGAAACGTTTAACCGTGTCGGGTTTGACGACTGTAACCGGCTTGGCCCCACCCAAGAAGCGGGCGACCTCATCGGTCGGCTCCACCGTGGCTGATAAGCCAATTCGTTGCGCAGGTTTGGGCAGAATCTGGTCGAGACGCTCTAAAGAAAGCGCCAAGTGCGCGCCCCTCTTGTTACCGGCAACCGCATGAACTTCGTCGACGATCACAGTGTCGACGGTCCGCAGCGTTTCCGCTCCCTTACTGGTTAGCAGCAGGTACAGAGATTCTGGGGTGGTGATGAGAATGTCGGGTGGGTTCGTAAGCAGGCGGCGACGCTCCGCCGGGGTGGTATCTCCAGAGCGAACACCCACGGTTATATCGGGAGCTTCTAGACCCAGAGCGCGACTGGCTTCGCGAAGTCCCGCTAAAGGCGCACGCAAGTTCCTCTCTACATCGACCCCAAGGGCCTTAAGTGGGGAAATGTAGAGCACCTTGACGCCATTGACAGTTTCATCTTCTGCGTCACTTGCAGCGCCCTTATCCGGCTGGCTTGCTAATCTGTCCAATGCCCAGAAGAAGGCGGCCAACGTCTTGCCGGATCCGGTTGGGGCCACCACCAGTGCATCGTTGCCTGACATGATCGCTTCCCAGGCTTGCTGCTGAGCGTCAGTTGGCGAGCGAAAAGCACCGGTAAACCAATTTCTGGCAGCAGCAGAGAAGCCCCCCATCTTGGAGGGCTTCCCGTGTTGCTGGTCTGCCGTCATAGTCGAACTGTAGCGCCGACCTCCGACAGAATTGGTGTCGTACTCTTTTGGCTTAGCCTTTCACGGCGCCGGCAGTGAGGCCGCCAACAATGTACTTCTGCAGGAATAGGAACAGTGCCAGAACTGGCACTGAGGCGATAATCGCGCCAGCTGCGAACTGGCCCCAGTTTGCGTCTAACTGACTGGCCACCCATGAGTAGAGACCGATAGCTACTGTCCAGTTCTCTTCCTGGGGTAACACAACACGAGCGATGACGAATTCCCCGAATGTAGAGATGAAAGACAGCAGTGCCACCACCGAGAGGATAGGTGCGGCTAGGCGCAAAATGATCTGCCAATAGATCTGCCCATGAGAAAGCCCGTCAATCTTCGCGGCTTCATCCAATTCCTTCGGAATCGTGTTGAAGAAACCGTATAGAAGGAACGTGTTAACCCCGAGCGCCCCGCCAAGGTAGACCGCGATTAATGCCAGCGTTGAGTTCACGCCCAAGATGGGAACAACGTCGCCGAGGCTCAGGAGCAGCAAGAAGATGGCGACGAACGCCAGCATTTGCGGGAACATTTGGATGATCAACAGTGCGGTGAGGCCGAACCGGCGACCCGTGAACCGGAACCTAGAGAACGCGTAGGCAGCGGCAGCCGCCATCAACACGGTCCCGATCGCGACCGTTCCAGAGATTACGATCGAGTTCCCCATCCAATGCCAGAACTTCGTGGCCGACAAGGCCGTGTAGTTGCTGAAATCAATGGTTTGGAAGAGTTTATTCGATCCCGTCAGGGTCCCGCCTGGATTCAGCGAGGCGGAGATAACGTACAAGATTGGGACGAGGGCGTAGATCACGACCAAGATCCCCACCAAGTGTCTCCACCCGTACTCTCTCAGCCAGTGACCAAAGGAGTGCTTGTTGACCTGGGGCTCGGCATGCTTCCTGCTCGCTGCTGGGCTTGTGGTTACTTGCGTTGCCATGTCACATCATCTCCTCTAGCTTGCGTGTCTGGCGGAAGGCGATCGCTGAAATAGTGCCGACGATGATGAAGATCAGAATGGAAAGCGCAGAAGCCAACCCGAAGTCCTTCGTCGCACCGCCGTCAATACCTGACATCTTGTAGACCATGGTGATCAAGATGTCCGTGTGCCCCAGCGGCACCGATGGATCCCCAAACGAAGGTCCACCACCGGTGAGCATGTAAATCAACGTGAAGTTGTTGAAGTTGAACGCGAACGAAGAGATCAGCAGTGGTGCGGTGGCAATCAATACCAGAGGCATCTTAATCGAGATCCACTGGCGCCAAGCGCCGGCACCATCGATCTTTGCGGCTTCTTCAACATCATCAGGCACTGATTGCAGTGCGCCCGTAGCAATGAGGAACATGTACGGGAAGCCGAGCCAAAGGTTCACAAACAGGATGGCGAACTTGGCTAACCACGGATCTTGGAGCCAAGGGACTTGCGCACCTCCCAAGAGTACTTGGTTGATAAATCCGTACGACTTGTTGAACATACCTGCGAAAATCAAAGCCGAAATAAAGCCTGGTATCGCGTAGGGCAAGATCATCAAGGTCCGGTAAATCTTCTGTCCTCGGACCGTTTTGTTGAACGTTATTGCCAAGAACAGCCCGAGGATGAAGGTGAGGGCGACTGATAGGAATGCCTGTGCGAATGTCCACCAGAGGACTTGGTAGAAGGGCCCAGAGTACTTCGAATCGCCGAAGGCCTTCGTATAGTTGTCGATGCCGACGCCGACGATCCATCCGACCGCGAGTTTCTGGCCGTCCGCGGACTCGAACTGTCCTTTGCCGTTGTCGGTGTAGACGGTGCCCGTATCAATGTTGGTCATCGTGTCCGCATCGGGATCCCAACGAAGCGCAGACCTAGCCTGGAAACCGGTCGTGGCATCCGATGTGCGAATAGCGCCGGCATTCGGGTCGTCCGTCAGTGGAACGCGCAAAGAAACGACTTCGGCCTGGCGGCTCATGATGTCGTTCATGGAGAGGATTTCCCACCCGGGAACCTCCGTGATTTGGTCACCTGTGACGACCGCAGATTCATCGGCGTGTAGAGGTTCGTTTGCGGTACCAAGCATCACTTGGCCGTCGTCCAAGATAGCGAAGCCGAGTTCACCAAAACGCTCAACAACTTTGAGCGGATAGGTTGGGGAATCTGGGATTCTGCTTTCGTTCTGCATCAGCAGGGCTGAAACTGCGTTTGCTTTAGTCGAGTTGTGGCCATCGCCATAGTTGGTGAACGACACGTACGCGGTGTAGAAGATCGTATAAATCTGGAATACGAGCAGTAAGGCTAACCCCGGAAGGATGTATTTCAGCGGCAATGTGCGGCCAGAGAAGTACACCCAATCTGCTAGCAGAACCAAGGCGAGCATCGCTGCGAAAATACCCCATGAGCCTTTCGCGAAGCTCATGAACAGTACGTAGGCACCGAAGGCATTTACCAGCGCCATAAGCACTAGCTTGACGATGAACCCAGGCCCCCACCTGTTAACATCAGGATCTTTCGGGGGCAACCTAAAACGCCCCGGTTTCTTGGCGTCGCGGACTTCGTCCACTTCTAGCGAGGACGCCATCTCCGCTGTTTGGACACTGTCCATTTTTCCTCCGTAATCCGGCTCCCTCGCCGGCGTCTAAAGGGTGGCCGCAATCGGTAACTGGCTGCGGCCGTGATGGGCTACAACCCGATCATAGGCCCTCAAAAGAACGTCTGTATGCAATAGCCATCACGAGACAAGATCACGCGCGTTCCGGGCACTATGTAGTAGCACGCGCAACCTTGGCAACGTAGAGACTATTAAGACCAGTAGGGGGTGTGAAAGAAGTTTTGCTTTCACACCCCCTGTAAGAAATCTTGGTAACCCTAGACTTCGGGATTATCCAATCTCTGCCTGGATATCTTCGATCATCTTGGCCCAAGCGCCTGCCGGGTCACTGTCACCAGCAATGATCTGGGCTTCCGTACGGCCCCATGGGGTCCATACTGCAGCCATTTCTGGGATTGACGGCATTGGCTGAGCATCGGCACCGGCGGCGATGAATCCGGCGGTGATTGGGTCCTCTGCTGCAACTGCGGCTGCGCTCTTCAGAGCCGGCGGACGTCCCCCAGCTTCGTACATGGCGATCTGGGCATCTTCAGATGCCAGGTAGTTCGTCATGAAGTCAACAGCGAGCAACGGGTTCTTTGACTGAGAAGACAGGTAGAAGCCTTGGACGCCAGCGAACGGTGCGGCTGGCTGACCACCTGCGGAAGGAACCGGGTCGATCGACAGTTCGATATCGCCGAAGGATTCGAGCATCCAGGGTCCGCCCACGAGGAAGGGAGATTCACCCTTAGAGAATGCATCCACGACGATGTCGTAGGTGCGGTCTTGGTTGAACACGTCTGTGCCCTTGGGACCGTTCTCAGACAGGAACTGTGCGAATGCATCGCCACCGTCTGCCAAGTTGAGTTCGTTAGTATAGGAGCCGTCCGCGTTCTGCTTGAAGACAGTAGAGCCGAATGATGTCTGTAGCGGGTAGAAGGTGTAGGGGTCGCCTTCTTCACCGTTCATCTGGACCAGGAACTTGTACTTCGCGCCAGCGGCATCTGCTGCGGCCATCGCATCATCCCAAGTCGCTGGGGCTTCAGGAGCTAGCTCAACGTTACGGATCAGCGCAATGTTTTCAATGGCGTACGGAAGTCCGTAGAGTGAGCCGTCGAACGTGAAAGCAGCGATAGCTGAATCTTCGAACTCGCTAGCCTTTTCTCCCAGTTCGATAGGTGCAACTACACCGTTCTGAGTGAGTTCACCCAGCCAGTCGTGCGCACCAACTGTAATGTCCGGACCCTTGCCGGTGGGGACCTGAGCGGTGAAGTCCGCACGGATCTCATCGAAGTTCTTAAGAACCAATTCTACCTTTGTGCCGGTGGCCTCGGTGAACTGATCCGCGGCCGCTTTCACTGGGGCTTCACGGGTCTCATCAACCCAGACTGTGATGGCGCCTTCTGTCGTCTCAGTTGCGCCGGCGTCCCCGCTTTGGTCTTCTACTGGCGCTGGCTTATCAGCACCGCCGGATGAACACCCGGCAAGTACCAGAGCCACGGCGGCCGCTGTCGCGGCTGTGCCTGCGAATACTGACTTACGCATGAGTCTCGCTTTCATAGAGATTTTTGAATATCAGGCCGGCGCCCCCAATCTTGCAGACTGGGGGCCAAAAACGCGGCCAGACCTTTAATACGATAGTGCAGGCGACTGCACGGTAGCTCGTCCGCTCCGCTTATCCGGAGATTTGTAACCGAAAAGAAACGTCGTTTGCGGCCGCTACCTATCCGAAGCGCACGTAGGCGGTTGGTGGCGCATAGATCGCGCGTTGGCTAACTCCAACCCGGGGATTGCCGGCGTCCACCATGATTCCAGGAACGATGTAGATCCCTACGTGGCCACCACCGTTCAGCACCACGATGTCACCCGGTCGCGGGCTAGCAACGCGAGTGCCTCGGCTTAGCTGTTCGTACGATGTGCGAGGGATATTGATGCCGTTTTGGCGGTAAACGTACTGGGTCAGCCCGGAGCAGTCGAACACGTTTGGACCGGATGCTCCAAGAACGTATCCCTTCCCGACTTGTTGCTGAGCAACGGTGACCAGGGTCTTTGCGGGCGCCTTAGGTTTTGGTGGTGGAGGAACACACGTCTTATCTGCGGAAGCATTCGAAACTGCCTTCTCACCACCGAGAAGAATCTTCTGCGAGGCCGTGTTCGCAACACTTTCGATCTGCTTGGGTCGGCACGAAGGCTTCGTCAGCAGGATCGGCGCGTTGGCCACTGTCGCTACCGAGATACCAGAGAGGGCATCGGGGAAATCCGAACCATTAGTGAATACAATCGGCTTCTTGCCGGTTCCATAGAATGCGTTCGCAACTTTGGCGCTGGTCTCGTACCGGTTCTTACCGGAATGGACCTTCAGCGCTGACGCTCCGGCAACGTTCTTGATTTCCGCCTGCTGTGCCGAAGACCAACTGCCCCCAACGATCTCTACATTGCGGGGCTTGAGATGTTTCAGCGCGTTGCTTGCGTGCGCTCCAAGCTTATTGCGAGGTGTCAACACCACTGCGCCACCATTCTTGCCGGCTGGTGCTCCCGCTACGACTGCGTCGGCGAAGTTGTCGCCGGTAGTCAAGAACACGGCTGAACCAGGCTCAAAGCATTCGGCTATCTTGGCAGAGGTTTCGTACCTGTCTTTGCCTGCGAAGCGCATGACTGAAACGTCCTCCGACGCGCGACCGCTTGCTTCTATGACGGCAGCTTCCGTTGCCTCCGTGATAGCTCCGGTGCCGCCGGCGATATACACATGATCAGGTGCGACGTTCGCGATGGTGGCTCTGGCTGAATCTGTCAAGGAGCCGGCGGGAGTGAGCACGAGTGGCCAGCCACTCTTAGCTGCAAGGGCGCCCAACGCAAGCCCGTCCGCAAATTCAGTTCCGGAAGCTACGAATACGGCACTGCTTGTGCCGGTCGGTTTGCTGGCGACGGTGTTCGCGATCTCCGCTGACGTCTGGTAACGGTTAGCACCCGAAATTCTATGTACACCATTTGGAATGGTTCCAGTGAAGACGCCCTGTGGTATTGCACAGCCAAGGTTTGCTTTTGCTTCTGCCACAGACACTTCAGCAGATTCTTCATTCCCCGTCGAATCTTGGTGCTCTTCGACGGTTCCCTGATCTTCATCGAGGTCGATGTCGGGATCTTGGGGGGCAGTAGCCCCTTCTTCCGCGTCGTCCACGTTGGGAGCGTCCAGGTTGAGGTCTTCGCCCTCTACTCTTGTTGCTGCCTCGAGTGCATCGTCCCCCGAGGTCGTAGCGAGCGCTGGGACCGCCACTGCGAGTCCTGCTACTAGCGATAGGAGTCCGACCGATGAAAGCACCGTGGACTTCACTGCATGGTTGCTGGTCTTGCGAAGCACCCATACTCCTGACTGTTGACTACATTTCTAGGTTTCGAATGCAACCCCTAGGGGTAACGATTCGATATCAGCGGTACCAGCTAACACGCTTTAGCCGGTCTGTGAAAGCCGTTTGGAGCGCTCTAACGCACACTTCCGGCTTATCAAAATGAAATTCCGTCAAGTCTAAAGTTGGGCTTCAGCTTTAGATTTACTTGCCTTTTGCAGTCTCTTTTGGGGGATATTCCGGGGAAAACCAGGGAGTTCCCCCATCCGATTCTCTGCTTCACTGGCCTACAGTGGGATCGTTAATCCGCATCATTGCGGGGAAAGATCTCTGCGACCCGGAACGATAGGACGTCTGATGAGTGCACCAAATCAAGAGCCAACACCCGAAAATGAGGGCCATACAGCGACCTCATTCGAAGATCAGGGCGCGTTCACACCTCTTGCCGAAGACGACTATGTGAAGTTCGCCTCACAAACAGCAAAAGAGAGCTTCACACCACCTCAACAGCCTTATCAACCAGGACCCTTCACACAGCCGGAACCTGTTTTTTATGAACAGGTTTCATATCAATCAGTGCCTTGGTCACCTAAGAGCAAGCTCGCCGCTGGGCTTTTTGGGATATTCCTCGGAGGCTTCGGGGTACACAATTTCTATTTGGGCTTCACAGGCAAAGCGGTTGCGCAGTTGCTGATCACCATTTTGTCTCTCGGAATATTGGCGTGGGTTTCCGCCATCTGGGGCCTCATTGAGGGAATTTTGGTCCTCTCATCATCTACGGGGACTCAATGGGATCTGGACGCGCTAGGGCGGCCGATGCGCCCAATCGGGCAAACTGCCTGAGGATTAGGTAGCTGCTCATCAGGACTGGCGAAGAAGGCGCACCACGATATCTGGCCGAAGATCCCCTTCTTCGCTCGTCTCGCTTGGCCGCTTGCGAATCCCTTCCTCTAAGACCTTCCAGCGCATACCTGGCACCGCCGCGATCGTAGCGACGTCATCTTCGGCGCGTGGATAGAAGCTCGGTCCGGAGAAATGTTTTCCACCTGTTTCTGACTGGGGCGCGTGTGAGGTGATGAGTAAGGTCCCGCCTACGCGCACGAATGGAGCGACTCTTTCCAATATTTCGGTGCGCGCTAATCTTTCGGGCGAGTGAAGGTAGCTAACAGCGACCAAATCAAAGGCGTCTTCGCCGAGTACCTGCTCTAAATCTGTCAGGTCGCTCGTGATGAAGCGTGCTGTGCCACTGCGGTCAGAGAGCCGTTCGCTAGCCTTTTCTGCTCGGCGGTTGGCTGTCGCAGAGAGTTCCAACCCGACTGCCGTCCATCCGCGCTCGGCCAGCCAAATGACGTCCCCGCCTTCGCCGGAACCTATGTCGAGTGCACAACCTGGATCCAGATTGCCGGCAACGTCAGCCAAGACAGGATTTGGTTTGCCCGACCAGACTCGATCACCACTGGCATAGCGTTTCTCCCAATCGGGATTCTCCCGGGTGCTGTGCATGAAGGCCGCTCCTCTACTCATTAACGACAAGAGCGGGGCTGCGTAAAACAGCCCCGCTCTGTAGTGTCTCGAAACGCTTCACTAAATGAAGCGCGGATCCTTAGTCTTGCTCAGCCTTTGCAACTACGTTGTCGAGGGCCTTGGCAACGCGCTCAGCGTCGGCCTCAACATCGTCGGCCAAGTAGTCTTCATCCAAGCCGAGCTTCTCGAGGCCCTTCACGACGTGAGCCGCAGCGGCCTTGGCATCACGCTCGATGTGAGCGATGACGTGCTCAAGCACCTTCTCGATGTGCCGTTCTGCGTCAGCCTCTACCTTCACGGCGTGGTTAGCAGCGCGTTCGACAGACTTGTCAGAGGCACCCTTTTCTTGCTTCTCTGCCAGCTTGGCGTAGGCACGATCAACGCGCTTCGCTTCGTGCAGGACTACCTTCTCCAAGTATTCAACGTGGTGCTTAGCGAAGGCTGCGTCGCGCTCTACCTGATGCTCTACGTGCTTCACTTCGCGCTCTTCACGGGCGTCAGTGTGTTCAACCTGCTTTTCGAGGCGGGCAACTTCGCGCTCGTAAACCTTTGACGCGTGGTTCTCAGCGTCGACTACTTTCTTTTCCCATTCGGCAGCTTTGTCAGCCATTTGGTTCCTCCATCAGATTCTGGGGTGACCCCCGATTTGTAAAGGAAAAGCCGTCTGTCGTGCTCTTCCCCGCACCTCAAGAATACGGCTTCTGCCGCAACTTCGCTCGCAGAGCGTTCTCTATGAGCATGAAGTGCTAATTATTTTGTTGTTCCAACAGTCCCTGCGTGCGCCGCTGTCTGGTATTCAGCGGGCATCTGAGAGCGGTCGATTGTCGCATTTCCTGCGCGCGTGGCGACCGGATCCGGGTGGTCGGCGAGTGGATCTACTGCCTGTGTGGGGTCCTTACGGCGTTTGCCATCCGAAATATAGATGAGGACGCCTACCCCGAAGATAGCCAGTGAAATCAGTACGACCTTCCACGTGAAGGAGAGGAACAGGTAAGAGGTGGCGGCCAGGGCCAAAACAACCATGATCCACCGGACTGCTCCCTTGAGTTGGAACGCGCCCTTGGCCGACGGGACTTTCTGTAGCTTGATTACAGCCAAAATTGTCGGCACATACTGGATGGCGCTGGCACAAACAACTAGCGTCGCCAAGAAGACGTAGTCACCTGTGGACAAAAGCGCGGATGCCAGTACCGCAGTGATCACGATCGCCACGACTGGCGAACCGTACTTGTTCTTCTTACCCATCCACGGTGGCAGCAACTTGTGGCCATTAGCGAGAGAAGCAGCTAGGACCGGGACCTCAAACGAACAGGCGAACGCCACCCCAAAGATCGAAACTGCGGTTCCGGCAATCACGATGTAGTAGGCCCACTCACCCATTGAATGGCGCATTGCTTCGGCAACCGGAATTGAAGAGTCCGCGATCTTAGAGCCGAGGATGCCGACAGTGACCGTCTGGATCAGAATGTAAATTGCCGTGACAGCTGCGATGACAATCAGGAGTGCCTTCGGCAGGTTCTTCTGCTGGTTCTTCATCCGCGAACCAGCAATAGTCAAGAACGAGAATCCGGCGAAAAGGTAGAACGTGACACCGTAGGCGCTCATCACGGCGTCAGACCCGCTGCTGAAGTTATCAACAGAACTAGGGTAAAGAGGCTTGAAGTTAGCGATCTTCATGGCGAAAGCACCAGCGATGATGACGAACACTGCGGTCGCGATCTTCGCGCCGGATGAGACGTTGTCGACGAGCTTCGTCAAAGCCGGACCAAACATGTTGATCACAGCCAAGATCGCAATCACGACAGTGCCAACAATCCAAGCGGTTGGTCCATGCTTAAGAGCAGGAACCATGTTGCGGAAAACTCTGATCAACGCGGCTGTTTCCGTGGCTATGGTCGCTAGTCCCGCAAACCACACGAAGATACCTACTTGGAATCCCGTGAATCGGCCCCACGCCGTGTAGCAGTAGAGCCAACCACCGCCAGATCCCGGGACTTTTCCAGCCAAGTCCGCATAGGTGAAAACAATGAAAAGAGTCGCGATACCGGAAACCAAGAGTGTGGCTAGACCCAGCACGAACCCGGCATCTTTATATATCTGTTGCGGCATCAGGAATGCGCCCGACCCGATGATGCCGTTTATCCCCAACAGGATGATTGCGCCCAGCCCCATCTTTCCGGCCGCCGAAGCGCCCCCAGAGCCACCACCACCAGATGCGGCTGTGGACGAAAATGCGCTCAGGCCAAGCGGTTTGGACACGGTAAACCCTCCTCAGTGGAACATCGAGACTCACTTACGCTACCGGACTTGTGTGCAAGTTCCGAATGAAGCACCTAGGCCGGACATAAATTGAGGTAAAGGTCCAGAGCCGGCCCACGGTCGCTGTGGGTCGGCTCCGCTATGTGTTGGTTCGGTTTACTCTGTGGCTGCGCGCAAGAACCAGGCTTGCAGGTCAAGCGCTCCTGAAGCAGAAATCAGCAAGTCACCAGAGACTGGATCAACGTCGTCAACCGCGCTGATGACGCTCTTGATTTGGTCGGAGACCTGCTGCACTTTCTCGGCCATTAGTTGATAGGTCTTGTCTGCTTGTAGCGGCCCGTCGTCGATATTGTCTAGGACGGAATCCCGAGCGACTGTTGCAGCGCGACCGTCGGGAGAGCCACCAATCTGCGCTAGACGTTCGGCAACTTCGTCAAGCAGTTTGCGCGCTGTGTCAACGACTTCATCGAGAGCAAGGTGCAGCGAGCGAAACGAAGCCCCTCTGATGTTCCAGTGTGCTTGTTTCGATTGGAGCTCTAACGCGATCAAGTCGACCAAGCTCTGCTGTAGAGCATTTGCGACTGTTGAATCTGTTCCAGCCATCATCATCCCTTTCGTCGCCGCAAGGACTGGAGATTTTCCAGCGTTCGCGGTGCACTTTGGCGAGCAGCGATGGATAACCATCGTTCTTAAAACACTCTAACGCGAGGCAAATCTGTTCGAAAGGGGGTTGCACCGACCAGTGCGGCAACTTAGAAATACGAGCCCGTCACTTTTTGCGAATGAGCCTTTAGAAAAAGAAGGGGTGAAGCGCACCAAATGGCTTAAGTCTATGTGGGCCCAGAGGGACTCGAACCGGGCATATCC
>CAYFWE010000019.1:0-33538 GCA_964346745.1 uncultured Actinomyces sp.
GCTCGGGGGAGCGGCGTGAGTGGAAGCCTCGGCGCGATGATCGGGATCGTCGTGACGATCGTGGACGCCGCGATGATCAACCGCGCTTCGCCGGACAGCGCTCTACCGGACAGCCGCAGAGACGCCGCGATGATCGCGGAGGGTCGAAACGGCAGCGACCACACCAAGCTGAATACCGTTCCGCCGATCCTGATGAGCCAATAATCCCAGCAGGCGTCGTCGCCGACGAGATTGGCGAGGACGTGCTGCGTGCCCTGGACACCCTCGCAGGGGCAAATAAGGAAATCGTTGCTCGGCACCTAGTGATGGCGGGACAACTGCTAGACATTGACCCTGATCAGGCCTACCTGCATGCTCAGGCAGCGGTCAAACGTGCAGGACGAGTGGACGTTGTCCGCGAAGCAGCGGCTCTAACTGCTTATGCCACCGGGCGCTATGAAGAAGCACTACGTGAAGTGCGAGCCGTGCGTCGAATGCGCGGCGATGAAGCTCTGCGCGCTATCGAAGCGGATTCCGAACGTGGACTCGGCCGCCCTGAAAAGGCTCTTGAAATACTGGAAGAGGCCAACACTCAAGGCATGCCGCTGGAAGATCAAGTGGAGCTGATACTGGTCGCCGCCGGTGCTCGCCAAGATCTGGAGCAGACCGAACTAGGGTTACTGATCATCGAAGACGCCCTTGCCGCAATACCAGAAACTGGTGCGGAAGTGCCACGCTCTCGACTGATGAGTATGCAGGCTGACCTAATGCGAGCCTTGGGGCGGGAAGAAGAAGCTGCGGCAGTAGAGGGTGCGATCCCGCCCGAAGAAGAAGTCATGGAGATCACCGACCTCAACGAGATGCTCGATGGGGACGTGGACCATACCCGCACACCACTGCGAGCCAGCGACAAACCGCTCGTCGAAGTCTATGACTCGTTGATCATGGACTTGGATGGCGTGTGCTTCGAAGGCACGAAACCGATTGATCACGCAGCGACGGTCCTGAACACTGTGGCTGATGAAGGCACGAAACTTGCCTACGCGACCAACAACGCCTCACGCTCCGTTACTGAAGTGGCTGAAAAGTTGGCTGGATTCGACATTCCGGCGGACCCCGATCACATCATCACTTCAGCTATCGACGCGATGTACACGCTCAAAGATGAACTGGAGCCGGGCGCGACCGTGTTGGTCGTTGGTTCAAAGCCGCTTGAAGACCTAGTCGTCGATTCAGGTTTCGTCGCTGTCCGGAATGCTGAAGGCGATGTCGACGCCGTCATTCAAGGGTACGCCGCCGATGTTGGATGGGCTGAATTGTCAGAGGCCGCCTATGCCATAAACAAGGGGGCGCGCTACTACGCGACGAACTTGGACACGACTTTGCCGACTGAACGAGGAATGGCTCTGGGCAACGGTTCCCTAGTGGCGGCCGTGTCGCGCGCTACTAACCGTCGGGCTCACGCCAGCGGCAAGCCTCACCCAGAGATCATGATAAGAGCGGCCGAACTAGTAGATGCGAAGAACCCGTTAGGCGTTGGCGACCGACTAGAGACAGACACCGCGGCCGCTGTCGCGGCGCAGATCCCTAGTCTGCATGTACTGACGGGAGTCAGTCGGCCAGCAGATGTGGTGTCGGCCAAGAGAGGGGAGCGGCCCGCCTACTTGGCTCTCGACTTGCGCGGCTTGCAGGAAACACATCCGCAGGCGAAACACCACCGCGATGGCACGTGGACAGCCGGCGTTTCCCAACCCGTATCCTTCACGCGATGGGGTTACATGGTGGTTGACGGCATTGAACTGCGCCACGATGGTGATCCGGTGAAGATAAACCTCGACACCTACCGGGCGGCTGCCGCAGCAGGTTGGGAAGCAATAGACGATGGTCGTCGACTGCGCCTCCCAGAGCTCATCGTTGTCAGCAACGACGATATGTCGGGTGTGGTTACTGAACCCAACTTCACTGAGCCTGAACCTGAAGAAGAAGACAAACCCGCCGACGTTCCTTCCGAAGAGGCACCCGAGGACGTGACAGAAGATTCCGTAGAGGAAGAGCAAGGTGACCAGTAGCGAAGAGCTGGATGCAGAACTAGCCTCCCTGCAAGAGCTTGAACGTGACTTGCGGGCTGAACTTGCCACTGTGAAGGTTCGATGACGCGGCGACGGCTGGATGCTGAACTGGTGCGCAGAAAGCTCGCCGATTCGCGCACTGCAGCCCAGCAACTGATCAGTCAAGGCCAAGTGACCGTAGGCGGAAATGTTGCTTCAAAGCCAGCAACCCAAGTTGAAGATTCCGCGGCGATTGAGGTCACCGCGCCGCCGGAAAGCAGGTGGGTTTCCCGCGGCGCGTACAAGCTGCTTGGTGCACTAGCTGCATTCAAGGGTCTTGTCCCGCCCGTGGTTGGCCAGCATTGCCTAGATGCCGGCGCTTCTACCGGCGGCTTCACGGAAGTGCTCCTAGAAAAAGGGGCGGCAAGCGTGGTGGCTGTCGATGTAGGTTATGGTCAGCTGGCTTGGAAGCTACGGGAAGACCCGCGGGTGATCGTCCTCGAACGCACGAATATTCGGCACCTAGAACCATCCCAAGTCCTCAGCCCAGGCGGGCAGCCACCGACTCTGGTCGTGTCGGATCTGTCTTTCATTTCTTTGACCAAAGTGATCGATAACCTCGTGCGGTGCGCTCCAAACGCGTGGCAGATCCTAATGGTCAAACCACAGTTTGAAGTGGGCAAGGGCCAAGTGGGCGCCGGGGGAGTGGTACGCGACGCGAACCTGCGAATTCAGGCAGTGCAACAGGTCGCTGACTACGCACAAACATGTGGTTTGACCGTTGTTGACGTGGCGGCTTCACCTTTACCGGGACCGGCCGGAAACGTGGAATACTTCTTGCTGCTTGCTCCCCAAGAGGGGAGGCTGGCCGGGCGGGCATTGGCTGATGCCATCAGCCGGGCCGTAGAGAACGGCCCGCAGGAAGGGGTGAAAGACAAGAGATGAAGATCCTTGCCATCCATCACCTTCACCGGCCGGACGTGAAAAAAGCCGCGCAACGCTTGAAGAAGCGCGCAGAAACGCTGGGTATAGACCTGATTGACGCCGCCGAAATGGTGGATACCGATGCCGCTCTCAAAGACTTGGTTCTCGATGACAAACCGGATTTGATCATCACCCTTGGCGGGGATGGAACGCTCCTCAGTGCTGCAGAAATCGCCTATCGGGACGATGTTCCACTTCTCGGGATCAACTTCGGACACATGGGTTTCTTGACGGAGACCACCGCAGATTCACTGGGACGCGTGCTGCGCCAGTTAGCTGCCGGCGACTATGAACTGGATCCACGCATGACCCTGGAGGTGCGGATAGTCCACCCAGATGGCACTGTCTATGAGGACTGGGCACTAAACGACGCGGTCGTGTTACATTCCGACAACGCTCACCCAGCTGAGTTTGCCTTCGCTGTGGACGGTCAGGTTGTGTCCACTTACGCGGCTGACGGGATCATTTTAGCGACTCCTACTGGGTCAACTGCGTATGCTTTTTCAGCCGGGGGGCCCGTGGTTTGGCCAGAAACGCAAGCAATCGTCATGTCACCTTTGGCTGCTCACGGTCTATTCACTCGCCCCCTCGTCGTTGCCCCGTCGTCTCACCTTGAGGTGGGCGTGCTGGAAAGCAACCGGGTTGCCCCAACAGTCTGGTTCGATGGGCGCCGAGAAGCAATCGCACCGGCGGGATCACGAATCGAAGCAACAGCCGGCAGTGAACCAATAAAACTCGTTCGTTTGGACACCACGCCTTTCGCTGAGCGGCTAGTCACCAAGTTCAACTTGCCCGTCAAAGGATGGCGGGCGGAAACCACCCCTGATTATGCTGACTGACCTGCGGATTAACGGGCTCGCCCTACTCCACGATGTCGAGTTGGAATTAGGGCCGGGATTAACGGCAATCACCGGGGAAACTGGCGCGGGTAAAACCATGCTGTTGACCGCCCTTCGACTACTAACCGGGGGCCGGGCAGAACCGAAAATAATCAAGCCGGGGCGCCCTCGTACAGAAGTGGACGGTATTCTGACGTTGCCGCCCACACAAGCCGCTGCACTCGAAGAAGCGGGTATCGACGTCGAAGATAGCGCGGCGTCATTTTCACGCACAGTGACGCCGAGTCGCTCGCGAGCGGCGATTAGCGGCAGACCGGTTACAGCGCGAATGCTGCAAGAAACCGCGGGCAACTTGATTACCATTCATGGTCAGGCCGACCAGTGGAAGCTAAAGTCACCCGCCCACCAGCGTGACCTCTTGGATTCTTTCGCGCCCCACCCTCACGCCGAGCTCCTTGCCGACTACCAGAAAAAATGGCAGAAGACCTCTGACCTGCGGCGATCCACTGCCGAACTAGAAGCGAACAAGGATCGCCTCGAAGTGGAGTTGCGCTACCTGCAGGAAGTCACTTCTGAAGTGACCGCCCTTGACCCCGCTCCAGATGAAGAAGACACTCTCGACGCTGCGATTGAACGGCTGGCAAATATTGAAGAGTTACGCACTACCGCTGAAACCGCACTGGCTGCGCTAACGGAAGAGGGGCGCGGCAACGCAGGGGATTTGCTTGGACAGACCACCGACAAACTACTGCGAGCAGTGGACTTAGACCCAGATGTGGAAGAACTAGCCCAGCGGGCCCGCGCCTTGGAATCGGAAGTGCTCCAACTGGGGGCCGACCTACGGGCGTATTCGGATACTCTCTTCGATGATCCGGAAGAACTCGCTCGACTGCACCAACGCCGAGCCACTCTTGCCGACCTGTGCCGAGGTCGAGCCCAAAACGCCGCTGAACTGCTGGTCTGGACCGAAAACGCCCAGAGGCGCATCGAAGAACTCAAAGGCGTTGAAGGGGACCCCGCCGCGGCCCAAGAAGCATTGCGATTAGCCGAAGAAGAACTTGCCGAAGCCAGCGAAAAGCTAACGGATTCGCGTAAAGCAGCCGCGCTAACCTTAGAGTCCCAAGTGAATGAGGAGCTTGCCGGGTTAGCCCTTGCAAACGCTGCCCTGCACATAGAAGTCACGCCAACGCCGGCTTCTTCCAATGGCGCGGACCGCGTCCAAATGCTGTTGCAACCCCACCCCTCCGCTCCCGCCACCCCTTTGGGAGAGGGCGCCTCGGGTGGCGAACTGTCCCGAGTGATGTTGGCTCTCGAGGTGGTCCTAGCCGATGGCGAATCGCCGCAGACAATGGTTTTTGATGAGGTCGATGCGGGTATCGGCGGCCTGACTGCAAACCAAGTTGGCAAGCGTCTGGCCGGCCTTGCCCGCTTTCACCAAGTCATCGTCGTTACCCATTTGCCGCAAGTTGCTGCCCTAGCCGATGCGAACTTCGTGGTAGAAAAGGTTGACGGGAGCGCCTCTGTGCGCCGCGTATCGGGTGACGAGCGCACGGATGAAATCGTGCGCATGCTCGGGGGTGACGATGGAACGGGAGCTGCCCGGCGCCACGCCCTCGAACTGGAGAAGGCTTTGATCGGGGAAGAGTAGCGCCGTGAAAAAACGCCAACCACAACTGGTTTCTGGGACGATCCAAATCGCGGATCACCAGGGCCGATTCCCGCGCGCGCCTGAGCCAGGCGGCGTACTTGTCGTGGATCTGCACTCTCTGGACGACGACTACGCACACACGCTTGCAGCTTGGTCTCCCGTTGCGGTTCTGAACGTTGCAGAATACTCATCGCTTTTTGGCGGAAAGACACTGCTTGATGCCGGGGTCGTCTTGTTGGATGACCTGGGCGGTGACGTCCTCGAACTGCGGGAAGGTGACGCGGTAGAGATTGCCCCCACGACTGGCGAAGTCATCCGCGGGAGCGAACTGGTGGCCTCTGGCCGGACCATCTTTGCGGACGCGCTGGAGAAGTTCGCCGTCCAAAACCGCCAAACATTACCGGACCGGGTACAAGCACGCGCGCTGGTTGCGGCCCGAGATTTCACGCGGGAACAGAACCTGATCTTGGATGGCGACGGACTTCCGCCCTCGAGCGTAAAGCTGGAGGGTCGGGTTGTCTTGATATCGACACCGACATCCGATTTGGAATCCAGACGCCACCAAGTGCGTAGGTTCGTCGGCGACTACAACCCAGTGATCATCGCGGTAGGTACGGGCGTTGATGCTTTGCGCGCCGTTGGTTTGACTCCTCAAATCGTCGTGGGCGACCCGCGGGATATGGACTTGGAACGGTTGCGCAAAGTTCGCCAAGTGTTGGTTCCGACGGTGGAGGATGTCCACCCTGCCGATGAGCTCATGAAACGCCACTCCATTGCTTTCACTCCGGTTGCAACTTCCTTATCCGCCGTCGACGTAGCGCTACTATTCGCTGGTTTTCGGGGGGCGAGCACGATTGTCGACTGCTCGAGTTCGACCGGTTTGGCTGACAGTCTGGATGGGTCAGGGTTGGGAAACTTGCTCACCCGCGCCCAGTTGGAGGACCGCTTAGTCACGCTCGACGCGGCGTTGGCTCTGTATCGGCCGCGCCTTTCTATCTGGTGGGTGCTCGCCCTCGCCCTGGTGGTCGTCCTCGCGTTGGCAACGGCCTTGCTTTTCACCCCGTGGGGTACTTCTGTCGTCGGCCTCTGGATGGCCGGAGGCATACCGGTTGCTCTGTACACACGCCCGGAGGTGGGCTTTGATTAACTTCCGCTACTACGTTGTCTCTCTTATCTCGGTATTTCTGGCGCTGGCGATCGGCGTAGTACTGGGGGCAGGCCCGCTGCAGAACCGGATTAATGACGCGGTTGAGGGCGAACCGGCTGCCGAGCAAACCTGCCCAAGAGACGAAGTCGGTGAAGAGCTCGCCACGGCAATTTCGACTCAGGTTCTCCCCGAAGCGTTGGATGGCAAGTCGGTGACTCTAGTCGCCTTACCCGGTGCAACGGACGAGGACGTCGACTCCGTCGTGGACTCACTCGCGCTCGCCGGGGCTGCTGTCATCGGACCGGTTCACCTTACCGAAGCGTTTGTATCGCCGGACGAAAATACGTACCGAGAGACTTTGGCGGCGCCCATCTCGGCCCACTTGGCTGAGCGTCCCACGAGCCCGGATGCGGACAATGTGATTGCGACCGGCTTGGTCGAGGCACTCACCATTGACGGATCGGACGCTGAGTTGATCGCCGACATCATCACCGATGAAGAGACTCCACTGGTTGAAGAGCTTCCAGATGAGCCGGCTGAGACACTGGTGCTGGTTGGCTCTGCTGTCGAGGGCGATCCGGCGACGGTGCAAATGTGGGTCGCGCTGGCTGATGCGGTGGCCGCATCGTCTGTTTCTTCTTTGGCCGTTGGTCAGGCAGCCAGCCCAGAGCAATTCATCGCCGCCCTACGCAGCGCGAACACGAAGCTCACCACCGTTGATCAAGGTGGATCCGCCCTAGGCGGCTTGAACGTCGCACTCGTGTTAGCCAGTGGAGCGGAAGGGGCTTTCGGCACACAGGACGCGGCCACCACCGTCCTTGCTCCACTCCCGTAAAAATCAGGCGCAAAACAAACGTACAATAGGTACCCATGGCCACCGATTCTTTGCGTGCTTCCAATCCGATACCCAAACAGATTTTCGTTACGGGTGGCGTGGTTTCCTCCCTTGGGAAGGGCCTAACCGCCTCCTCTTTAGGTATGTTGTTGCGTGCGCGTGGCCTCAATGTGGTCATGCAGAAGTTGGATCCTTACCTGAACGTGGATCCGGGGCTAATGGACCCGTTCCAACACGGCGAGGTATTCGTCACTGAGGACGGTTCAGAAACAGACCTGGACATTGGCCACTACGAGCGCTTCTTGAATGCGGACTTGTCCGGTGGTGCTAATGCGACGACCGGAAAGGTCTACTCAACCGTCTTGGCTAATGACCGCCGCGGGCTTTACGGTGGGGAAACCGTCCAGGTGATTCCGCATGTGACCGATGAAATAGCTCGCCGAATGCGCATCCAAGCCAGCGATAGCCCCCAACCCGACGTGATCATCACGGAAATCGGCGGCACGGTAGGGGACATTGAAGAGGCCCCCTATCTGGAGGCCGCCCGTCAAGTGCGACGCGAACTAGGCCGCGCAAACTGCATGTTCATGCACGTTTCTTTGCTTCCTTATGTGCAGGCAGCGGGGGAGATCAAAACCAAACCCACCCAACATTCTGTTGCTACCTTGCGATCGGTGGGTATCCAGCCGGACGTGCTGGTCTTACGCACCGAAGTGGAAGTGCCCGATTCGATCCGCCGAAAAGTCTCGATGATGTGTGACGTCGACCTTGAAGGGGTGGTGGTCTGCCCCGACGCTTCATCACTGTATGCGGTCCCAAAGGTGTTGCACCGGCAGGGCTTGGACGCGTTTGTGGTGCGGCGGCTGGACCTGCCATTCCACGACGTGGACTGGACCCGGTGGAACGAACTACTGCGCCGCGTAAACTCACCGCTGCACCAAGTTGAAGTGGCCCTGGTTGGCAAATACACGGAACTGCCCGACGCGTACCTGTCCGCGACCGAGGCCCTCAAGGCCGGTGGATTTGCGAATGACTGCCGGGTGAAGACTCGCTGGGTACGCTCTGACAAGTGTGAAGATCCGCAAAGCGCCCAGCGTGCGTTAGAGGGCGTTGATGGGATCCTCCTGCCCGGTACGTTTGGGAAAGAGAAGACCGAAGGTGTCCTGGGCGCACTAAAGTGGGCCTTCGAAAACCAGGTGCCAGTCTTGGGTATTGGCCTGGGTGCCCAATGCATGGTGATAGAAGCCGCCAGCGCAATTCCAGAGCTTGCCGACGTTCCCATTTCGGGGGTCGAGGACGACAATCCGCTCTTAGTCGATAACGAAGTAATTGTCGAATTGGCCGAGGACGGGACCAACCGCAAAACCGGTATGCGAGTAGGTGCATTTCCAGCCATATTGACTGAAGGTACGCAGGTGGCAGGCATCTACGGTGCCACTGAAGTAAGTGAGCGCCACCACCACAGCGCGGAAATCAACCCGGTGCATCAAAATAGCCTTGAGCAGGCAGGACTCATCTTTTCTGGCTTCTCACCGGACGGGGAAAAGGTGGAGTTCGTCGAACTTGAATCCGGTCAACACCCGTTTTACATCGGAACGCAAGCGCGACCCGACTTTAAGTCTCGTCCGATCGATCCCCACCCCTTATTTGTGGCTTTTGTGAAAGCGGCCATCAAACATCAAGATCCGAGTGAGTGATGTTTTGCTAATGGCGGTGTTGTCATAATCGGCTAGACTGGTCTGGCAACCAAAACGAAACGGGGGTGCCATGAACGACACAGTCAGCACCCGGCAAACGGTACGCAAGCTGATCGTAGAAAACGGTCCGGTAACAGCCGGGGCAATTGCCCGCTACCTGGGCTTAACAACTGCTGCGGTACGCCGACACATAACCTCTCTCGAAGAGTCGGGAGAGATCTGTGAGCATGAGGTAACCACGCTTGGAAAACGGGGGCGGGGCCGCCCAGCTCGACACTATGTAGCCACCGACGATGGGCGCGACCGACTGCCCGACGGATACATGGAACTCGCGCTCAAGAGTCTGACCTACATGTCGCGGGCAGCGGGGGAAGAACTGGTAGACGGGTTCGCCAATGCTCGGGCGCGCGAAATCGAGCGCCGCTACGCCCCGGTGGTCCGCTCAGCCGGCCCGGATCCGCGTCTGCGCGCAGAAGCCTTGGCTGCAGCCCTAACAGAAGACGGCTATGCAGCCAGTGTTCGCCCTATTGGCAGCGGTGACTTTGCCATCCAACTGTGCCAAGGAAACTGCCCCATTGAACATGTGGCAGCTGATTTCCCGCAGCTGTGCGAAGCCGAACTAGCCGCGTTCAGCCGGGTTTTAGACGTGCACGTTCAAAGACTTTCTACCCTGGCCCAAGGCGGCCACGTGTGCACTACGCACATCCCTATTGGGATGCCCACCACGAAGAGGGGCGCCCTTAGGCAAACATGAGTGACAGCAAACCAGAACGGAGCCGCTTCAAGGTCTGGTTGGACAAACTTGCGGCGGGCGGCCACGAGCACGCCTCCGGACGCTATCCGATCACAACCCGCAAATTTGCCACTCGCCCACCGGGCAGCGGCGCGGTTGAAGATGACGACCCCTCTGCAGGAACAAGAAGCCGCAGGATCGAAAAGAAGGAATAAATGACGCAGTCAATTGAGGCCATTGCCCCAGTGGGACCGATGTCCGATGACGAGATCATCGACAGCATCGGCGCCTACGAATACGGGTGGCGTGACAGTGACACCTATTCTGAAGGTGTCCCGAAAGGCATCAACGCCGATATCGTCCGCTACATCTCCCAAACAAAGGGAGAACCAGAATGGATGTTGGAACGACGTCTGAAGGCCTATGAGTTCTTCGACCGGAAGCCGATGCCCACTTGGGGTCCGGACCTGTCCAGCATCAACTTTGATGACTTTAAGTACTATGTTCGCCCGATGGACCGACAGGTCCAGTCGTGGGAGGACCTGCCTGAAGAAATCAAGAACACTTACGACCGCTTGGGAATTCCAGACGCAGAAAAGAAGCGTCTCGTGGCTGGCGTTGCTGCCCAGTACGAATCCGAAGTCGTCTACCAGCAGATCCAAGAGGACTTGGAAAAGCAGGGTGTCGTCTTCCTAGACACCGACACGGGCCTGCGCGAATACCCAGAACTATTCCAGAAGTACTTTGGAAAGTCTGTCCCCGCGGGTGACAACAAATTCGCTGCCCTGAACACGGCCACCTGGTCGGGCGGATCGTTTATTTACGTGCCCCCGGGCGTGCACGTAGAGATCCCCTTGCAGGCGTACTTCCGTATTAACACCGAAGCCATGGGTCAGTTTGAGCGCACGCTCATCATTGCGGACGAAGGTTCCTACGTGCACTACGTAGAGGGCTGCACCGCGCCTATTTACGACACCAACTCCCTGCATGCCGCCGTGGTAGAGATCTTTGTTCTCAAAGATGCGCGCGTTCGCTACACGACCATCCAGAACTGGTCGAACAACGTCCTCAACCTGGTTACCCAGCGTGCCATTGTGGAAGAGGGCGGAACCATGGAATGGGTCGATGGCAACATCGGCTCCGCCATCACCATGAAGTACCCGGCGTGCTACCTGATGGGCGAACACGCCCGCGGTGAGACGCTGTCAATCGGGTTCGCCGGCACCGGCCAGCACCAAGACACGGGTGCAAAGATGCTGCACATGGCTCCGCGCACGTCCTCGTCCATCGTCGCGAAATCAGTATCGCGAGCCGGGGGACGCACCTCGTACCGCGGTTTGGTAGAAGTCCAAGCCCGAGCAACCCAGTCGAAGTCGAATGTCCTTTGTGACGCTCTACTGGTCGATAAGATTTCTCGGACCGACACATACCCCTATGTGGATGTGCGGACTGAGGACGTGGAAATGGGGCACGAAGCGACCGTCTCTAAGGTGAACGAAGATCAGCTGTTCTACCTGATGAGCCGTGGTTTGGATGAGAACGAGGCGATGGCAACTATCGTTCGCGGATTCGTCGAACCGATCGCGAAGCACCTCCCGATGGAGTACGCCCTCGAACTGAACCGCCTTATCGAACTGCAGATGGAAGGGTCTGTCGGCTGATATGACAAATCAAACTTTGAACGTCCTCGAACCGTCGAAGGTATCGCGCGCGGACCGATTCACGTCTTTCACAGCGGCGGACTTCGGTGCCCCCAAGGGACGTGAAGAGGACTGGCGCTTCACTCCGATGCGTCGCATTCGCCCCCTCTTCGCGGAGGACGACTACTCCGGATCACCACAGGTAAGTGTGGAAGCCCCAGCGCGAGCCAACGTCGACACACTGCCGCGATCTGAGTACAGCGACCCAGTCGTGTTGGAACCGGTGGACTACCCGGCCGCCCTAGCGTGGGAGAAATTCGAGGAAACAACTCGAATTGTGATTCCTCGGGAAGTTGAGTTGGATTCCCCAGTCTTTGTGACTGTCAAAGCGGGTCCAGAGTTGAAGGCTGGGCGGATCGTCATTCAGGCGGAACCCATGTCGAAAGGCACCGTGGTTCTGCTGCACGACGGCCCCGCGCTTTACAACGAAACCGTAGAGATCGAAGCCCAGGAGTCATCGAACCTGTCGGTTGTGTCGATCCACGAATGGGATCGGGATGCGCTTCATACTGCTTCGCACCGACTGCACGCCAACCGGGATGCAACCTTGCGTCACATGATTGTGACCCTGGGTGGGGACACGGTGCGCATCAACGTTGACTCAGATTTTGGGGGTCCAGGGGTCGATATGGGCCTGAACGGCCTGTACTTCGTCGACCGCGGCCAACACCTAGAGCACCGCATCTTTCTGCATCACACAGAGCCCGACTGCTTCACACGCGTGGCGTACAAGGGTGCTCTGCAGGGTAAAGATGCGCGGTCGGTTTGGATTGGCGACTGCCTGATCGGTGTTAATGCGGACAACACGGACACCTACGAGTTGAACCGCAACCTGATTTTGACCGAGGGCGCTAAGGCGGACTCGGTGCCGAACCTGGAGATCGAAAACGGGGAAATTGTCGGGGCTGGACACGCTTCTGCGACCGGCCGTTTCGACGATGAGCAACTGTTCTACCTGATGAGCCGCGGTATCCCACCACTGGAAGCACGCCGCCTGGTGATCCGTGGATTCTTCGCTGAAATCCTCAACCAGATCGGGATTCCCGAGTTGGAAAACCGCCTGATTGGCCAGATTGAGCAGGAACTCAAAGACTACAACTACGGTCCGAACCAGTCGGCCGACACCAACTAAACGACGCCTAAAAGAAGAAGAAACAAAAGGAAATGAACGAAGCAAAAGAACTGGTTATCAGGAACCTGCATGTCACCGTTGAGACCCCCGACGGTCCCAAGCAAATCCTGAAGGGCGTCGATCTGACGATCAAACCCGGTGAGATTCACGCGATCATGGGCCCAAACGGTTCCGGTAAATCCACGCTGGCCTACGCGATTGCTGGCCACCCCAGCTACGAAATCACCGAAGGGGAAGTCACCCTGAATGGGGAAGACGTCCTCGAAATGGATGTGAACGAACGCGCGGCGGCCGGAATGTTCCTAGCGATGCAGTACCCGGTAGAAGTGCCCGGCGTTTCCGTATCGAATCTGTTGCGTACCGCGAAGACCGCAATCGACGGTAAAGCACCGAACGTCCGGCACTGGGTACGGGAAGTGAAGGAGACGATGGAACGCCTTCGCATGCCCGCCGATTTTGCTGAGCGTGACGTGAACGTTGGCTTCTCCGGTGGAGAGAAGAAGCGTCTAGAGATCCTGCAGATGGAACTGCTGGAGCCCCAGTACGCCATCCTTGATGAGACTGACTCTGGGCTGGACGTGGATGCTCTACGTATTGTGTCTGAGGGCGTGAACCACGCTCACAAGCGTGACGACCTGGGCATCATGCTGATCACCCACTACACGCGCATCCTGCGTTACATCAAGCCAGACTTCGTCCACGTGTTCGTTGACGGGCGCATCGCTGCACAAGGCGGCCCCGAACTGGCGGACAAGCTGGAAGAAGAAGGTTACGACGCATACCTGTAACAGTGGTTCAGGTGGGGCCGGCAGATTGCTGGCCCCACCCAAGCCGGGTAAAGCCGGGAAAGGAAAGAGATGATGGTCGAAGATTTCTCCGCTATGGAGCTGGCCGCTATCCGCCGCGACTTCCCGGTTTTAGACAAAAAGGGGCGCGGCGGGAAGCCCATCGTTTACTTGGATTCGGGGGCAACCAGTCAAAAGCCGGCCTGTGTCATCGACGCCGAATCCGAGTTCTACCGCGAATCCAATGGCGCCGTGCACCGCAACACGCACCTTCTGGGCGATGAAGCGACCGTCCATTTCGAAGACGCACGTGAGAAGTTGGCGGCCTTCGTCGGCGGAAAACCAGACGAAATCGTTTGGACAAAGAATGCGACCGAAGCTTTGAACCTAGTCGCCACCGGTTTCGCCAATGCTTCTGCTGGGATTGGCCCCGACGGATCCCGCGAACGTGGCGGCGAACCATCCCGCTTCAAACTGGAGCCAGGCGACAAGATCGTGGTTACGCGCGCCGAACACCATTCGAACCTAGTGCCTTGGCAGCAACTGGCCGCAAAAACCGGCGCGACCTTAGAGTGGCTGGAACTAACCCCTGATGGTCGAATCGACTTGGACAGCTTGGACGTCATTGACGACCGCACCAAAGTCGTGGCGTTCACTCACGTATCAAATGTGACAGGTGCGCTCTCCCCAGTGGAGGACATTGTTTCGGCAGCAAACCAGGTTGGGGCGGTCACCGTGTTGGACACGTGCCAGTCCAGTGCTCACATGCCGATCGACGTCGGCGATTTGGGTGTTGATTTCGCTGTCTTTTCATCCCACAAAATGCTTGGGCCCACCGGAATCGGCGCCCTGTGGGGAAGAGAAGAACTTCTGGAACAAATGCCACCCGTCCTCACCGGTGGGTCAGTGGTGGCTGACGTGACTATGAAATCCACGCAATACTTGCCTCCGCCGGCGAAATTTGAGGCCGGATCCCAGCCGGTCGCTCAAGCCGTCGCGTGGGCAGTCGCGCTGGATTATTTGAGTGAACTGGGCATGGACCGAGTCGCGTTGCATGAGCAAAACATGACAAAACTGTTGATCGAGCGCATGTCAGAACTGCCGGGAGTACGCATTCTAGGACCGGCTGACACCAGCAACCGGTTGGGCGTCGTCGCTTTTGAGGTGGAGGGCGTCCATCCCCACGATGTCGGTCAGATCCTCGATTTTGAGGACGTAGCGGTTAGGGTCGGCCACCACTGCGCCATTCCCTTACACCGCTTTTTCGGGGTGAAATCTTCGTCCCGAGCCACCGTTTCTTTGACTACAACTGAAGACGAGATTGAGCAGTTCATCGCGGCGTTGGCCAAGGTGCAGGGTTACTTCACTCCCGCCGCGGCCACGTCGACACCCAGGAATGAGGAGAGCGAATGAGCAGTCTAGATGCCCTCTACCAGCAGGTAATCCTCGACCACGCTCGGCGGCGCACCGGCGCCGGATCGGTAGCCGACTTCGAACACACATCTTTCCAAGCGAACCCAACGTGCGGGGATGAGGTCACCTTGGGCGTAGAGACTGACGAAAACGGAAAGATAACCCGCCTTTCTTGGGATGGGGATGGCTGCTCAATATCCCAAGCCTCCTTGTCGATCATGAGTGAGATGCTGGAAGAGGCTGACCTAGACCTCATCACCCGAAAATATGCCGCGATGGAAAAGATGATGCATTCGCGCGGGCGCGGCGTCGACGATGAAATCCTCGACGAACTAGAAGACGCAGCCGCACTGGAAGGCACATCCAAGTTCGCCAACCGAGTCAAGTGTTCGCTGCTGGGCTGGTACGCGCTGCGCGATGCCCTGGCACAAGCCGGTTACGACGTAACCGCCGAAACAAAAATGGAGACAAAATGAGTTACAGCAATGTCGCCAATAATCCAATGGCGGCCCGACCGATTCCAGAAGCAGAAGCACCCCAACAACAGTTCAAGCCGTTTGAACCTCAGACACCCGCAGACCAAGTGGACGGGGTGACCGTTATCGAAAACGGGACCTACCCGGGCGCCGATGTCATCGAATCCCTCAAAGACGTGATTGACCCAGAACTGGGTATCAACATCGTGGACCTGGGCCTGCTTTACGGGGTCAAGATCAATGAGGACAACTCAATCGACATTGACATGACCCTCACGTCAGCGGCATGTCCACTGACCGACGTGATCGAACGTCAAGTGCAAATGGTGCTTGGTTCCTACACCGATGACGTGAAGTTGACTTGGGTGTGGCTGCCACCATGGGGCCCAGAATGCATCACCCAAGATGGTCGCGAACAACTGCGTGCCATCGGCTTCAACATTTAGTTTCGGTAGAAAGAGCCCAATACTTCGTCTTTGAACTCTTCGAACCGATCGTCGATGAGTGCCTGACGGATGGCATCCACCAAACGTACGGTGAACCATTCGTTATGAATGGTCGCCAGGGTAGAGGCTAGGATTTCTTTGGCTTTGAACAGGTGACGCACGTAAGCACGGCTAAAATTGGTGCACGTGTAGCAGCCGCACCCTTCGACCAGTGGGCTGAAGTCGCGCGCGAAGCGAGCATTGGTAACATTAAAGCGACCCTTGGGCGAGTAAATAGCGGCGTTTCGCGCCACCCGGGACGGGTTCACACAGTCGAACGTGTCAATCCCCGCGGCAACGGCCTCAAACAAATCGTAGGGCTCCGAGATTCCGAGCAGGTGGCGCCCCCTGTCTTCGGGTAGTTCGGCAGTCGCCCAAGAAACGATTTCGCCCAATCTGTCCTTGCGCAGCGCCCCGCCGATACCGAAACCGTCGAACATCTGCCCGTCCTGCTCCATCGCTGCGAGGTCGCGCGCCGCCTTGACCCGCAGATCTTGGTAGTCCGCGCCCTGAATGACTCCCCACAACTGCTGGTAGGGGCGGTGCGGGCGTGCTTCTGTTTGCCGGCGGTGTTCCGCAAGACAGCGGCGAGCCCACTTTCGGGTGCGTTCCAACGATTCGACCTGGTATGAACGCGGGTGAGACAAAGAGGTTAGCTCATCGAATGCAAACATGATGTCCGCGCCAATCTGGTGTTGAATGCGCACGGAAATTTCCGGATTAAAGCGGTGCTTCGAGCCATCGATATGGGATGAGAAGACTACGCCGTCCTCATCCACAACCGCCTTCGACTCTTTGACTGCCTCACGTTGGCGGCGCATGAGTTCTTCAGGAACCGGACCCTCTTTCATCGTTCCACCCGCGAACTCGGTGGTCAGGACCTTCTTGAAGCCGGCACCCATAGATAAAACTTGGAAGCCACCCGAATCTGTGAACGTGGGGCCCGGCCAATGCATAAACTTCCCCAAGCCGCCCGCTTCATCCACCAGGTCGGAACCAGGCTGTAAGTACAGGTGGTATGCGTTCGCCAAAACGGCCTGCGCGCCGGTGCCCGCCACCATTTCGGGAACCAAGCCCTTCACGTTGGCTTTTGTTCCAACAGGAATGAAAGCGGGGGTAGCGATGTCCCCATGTGGAGTGTGGATCACCCCGGCGCGCGCCAGTCCCGATTCGGCGGCATGCACGATGTCGAAGCCGGAAGGTTGTGCGACATGTTCCGATTCCGCGGGGGCACCCGGGAAAGGCGGAAGCGGGTCGGGCCAGTCCAGCGAGGGTGCACCTGGTAGAGGTTTCGAAATCCATTCGGACATGCTTACTCCTGTTCCAAACGCCGCAGCATTTTGATAACCAGATACGTGACGGGCAGTAACACGACCTCGAACAACATCTTGTAGAAGAAACCGACCAGAACGTAATTCCAGAAGGAACCGCCCGTCAGCACCCCGTAGAACGCGATTGTGCAGAACACAAGCGTATCGGCTGCTTCCCCCACCACAGATGATCCAAGCAGGCGCACCCACAGGCGTCTGGGTCCAAAACGTTCCTTAATTTGGACGAGGACGTACGCGTTGAGCAATTGACCCACCAGATACGCGGCCAAAGAAGCGGCGACGATACGTGGCACGAAACCCAAAACGGCCTCAAACGCTAACTGGTTGTCGTATTCGAGGGCGGGTGGCAGCAACTGCACCAAGTAAAACACCAGGGCAGCCAAAAGAGAAGCCCCGAAACCGAGCAGGATCACGAAGCGTGTCTTCGCGAAGCCATAAATTTCTGCGAGCGCGTCTCCCAGAACATATGTGAACGGGAAAAGTAAGGCGCCGCCATCCAAAATGATTCTGGATGGCCCGACGGGTAGCTCAAATAGTTTCGTGGCGGCGACATTAGAAATGAGCAGTAACGCCACGAATGTGACAGCCAGGGCCACGAATGCACTTTGTCGGTCTTTCACACGCCCTATTGTGCCCTAGACTCACTTGGTGATTAGTGTCCAAGATTTCGACTTGCGTATCGGGGCGCGCGAGCTAATACGCCCGGTCTCTTTCGCTGTCGGCCCGGGTGCCAAAGTGGGTCTGGTCGGCCGTAATGGCGCTGGAAAGACCACGATGATGCGCCTGCTGGCCGGAGTAGCCGATGAGGGGGCTGCCGAATACAGCGGCCGCATCAACCGAACGGGTAATGTCGGGTATCTGCCCCAAGACACCAGTGAAGGTGACCAAGACCAAACTGCGCACGAACGCATTATCTCGGTACGCGGAATCGACGCTCTGTTGGCGCGTATCCAAAAAGCAGAACGCGAAATGGCCACAGCCACCGGCGCCAAACAGACAAGAGCAATGGAACGCTATGTGCGCCTTGACCAAGAATTTACCCAAAAAGGGGGTTGGGCGGCGAATGCGCAGGCCGCTCAAATTGCTTCGGCTTTGAAGCTGGATTCGCGGATTTTGGGTCAACCCCTGCACACCCTCTCCGGTGGTCAGCGCCGCCGCGTCGAACTGGCTAGAGTCCTTTTCTCTGAGGCACAAACGCTTCTATTAGATGAGCCGACGAACCACTTGGACCACGACTCCATTATCTGGCTGCGGGACTGGCTCAAATCGTACGGCGGCGCCCTCATAGTTATTAGCCACGACGTCGGACTGGTACGGGACGTGGTCAACCAAGTGTTCTACTTGGATGCCTCCCGTTCGGAACTAGAAATCTATCGGATGGGCTGGGACGCCTATTTGAAAACTCGCGCAGACGACGAGCGTCGACGCCGCCGAGAACGCCAGACCGCGCTGCGGAAAGCAGAAGTGCTGGAAGCCCAAGGCGAAAAAATGCGGGCTAAAGCTAGTAAAGCGGTGGCGGCCCAACAAATGTTGCGTCGGGCCGCTGAACTCCGAGAAGCAGTCGGGACCGAGAGACAAGCCGAGAAAGTAGCACGCCTGCGTTTTCCTGAGCCGGCGCCGTGCGGACGCGTCCCCCTTACCGCGAGCCACTTGTCGAAATCTTACGGTTCACTAGAGGTTTTCACGGATGTCGATTTGGCGATCGACCGGGGGGCTAAGGTCGTCGTCCTCGGCGAAAATGGTGCGGGTAAGACGACGCTGCTGCGCATACTGGCTGGTTTGGAGACTCCCGATTTGGGGGAAGTGACCCCGGGACATGGACTAAAACTGGGGTACTACGCTCAAGAGCATGAAACGCTAGACCCGACTCGAACGGTAGAACAGAACATGCGGGACGCCGCCCCCCAACTGGATAACACGCAGCTCCGGTCGGTCTTAGGGCAGTTCTTATTTTCCGCTGATGACACGGCCAAACCCGTGTCTGTCCTGTCAGGTGGCGAAAAAACGCGCCTCGCCCTTGCCACCCTGGTAGTTTCTGCTGCCAACGTCCTCTTACTGGACGAGCCGACGAATAACTTGGACCCGGCATCAAGAGAGGAAATACTCGCGGCGCTGGATTCCTATGAGGGCGCAGTTGTGCTTGTCAGCCACGACCCCGGAGCTGTGCAGGCTCTGCACCCTGACCGGGTGCTACTACTTCCCGATGGGGATGAAGACCTCTGGGACGATGACTACCTAGAGCTGGTAGAGGTCCGCTAGGTCAGTGGTCCACACCCGTCGACTTTGACGTACCGGGTCCCTGCTGTGCCAAGAAGACGTCGATCGGCTGGGTTTCCTGCGGGAAGTCGCGGTACCCAAGGTATTTTTCCAAGCTCCCCCGATGATCAGCGCACGCCAACCAGTGTTTCTTCCGACCAAAATGAATATTCGGATTAGACCAGCTAATCGCGAAATCGGCTGCATTTTCGCAGTCGCGGGCCGAACAGATTAGGTCTTCCGGTCCCCGTCGTAGCACTGGTTCTCCATTTCTTGACGCTTACAACTAGGATAACCGCATGTCAACACACGTCGTCATCACTGTCCGTCACGCCAAAGCAAGCCACCATGCGCCCGGCTTAGATAAAGATCGCCCTCTTACTGATGCTGGAGTCACTCAAGCCCGCGAACTAGGGAAGATGCTAGCCAACCACCTGCAGGACTTGGACATAGCGTTTGTATCCCCGGCTGTGCGGGCTCAACAGACGTGGGAGAACCTCGCCGCAGGGGCGGGCGTTGACCCGAATGTCCCCGTATCCACGGAACCGGTTATCTATGACGGGTCTCCCAGCCAGATCGCCGAAATGGTCCTCACAAAGTCTCCGGGTACCAAGTCGATCGTAGTTGGTCATGAGCCCACCATTTCGACGCTGGCGTACTCACTGGTGGACGAGGGCGGCTCTAAAGTCGAATACGGCGTTCCCACGGGTTCGGCGGCAATCATCTCAGCGGACCTACCGTGGGACCAGTGGCATGTTCACTGCGCCAAACTGGTTGACTTCATCCACGCCCCTCACCACTGAGCCGCCTCTCCTGAGGCTGGGTCCTGAGTCTGGTTCCGCGTTTAGTCTTCCGGCAGGTTATCCCCGAGCAGACCTACCACACCGTCCAGCAGGGGAGTGTCTAGGTAAGAGGAAGCAGCCTCACGAACAGCCGGCTTGGCGCAAAACGCCACTCCTAAGCCCGCCGTGGTCAGCATGGGGATGTCGTTGGCCCCGTCACCAATCGCCGCGCTCGATTCAGGTCGATTATCAGACCAAGAGCGCAAGCACGTCACTTTGGCGTCGGCATCGATAACGTCTCCCAATACTCGACCGGTAAGTTTTCCATCTTCGATTTCAAGCCGATTTGCCGCCAAGTGGTCTACACCCAAGCGGTCTACCAGTGGTCTGAGTACCTCTTCGAATCCGCCGGAGACGACTCCGAATTTGCCGCTCACCTGATGGGTCCATGAGATCAGTCGCTCGGCACCTGGAGTAACGGTAAGCCGATCGCGCACTGTGGCCAGCGCCGATTCGGGTAGGCCTTTCAGAAGGGCAACACGCATGTGCAACGAGGTAGTGAAATCCATTTCGCCCTGCATCGCGTCTTCGGTGATTGCTGCCACCTGATCCTTTACGTGTGCTAGGGCTGCCAGTTCATCAATCACTTCTTCGGCGAGCAAAGTGGAATCAGCGTCGGTGATGACTAAGACTGGTGAATCAGCGCGAAGCGCGCGAGACAGGGTCGAGGAACCCACTGGCTTGTGAGCAGGTTCGAGCGACTCTTCCCTTTCCCTAGTTGGGATAGCCCACCAAGCAGGTCCGCGCACCAAGCCGTCGGCTAGCGACTCGCGGATAGATAGTGGGGGAGCGCCTGCATAAAGTGTCCAAGATCCGGGGCGCAGCAAAGCGACCGACCCCTCTTTCTGGTTCGAAACAAGACGGGGATCGACCGCTTCACAATGGCTCATACACCTAGGCTACAAAGCGCAGCCCATCTATGGCGTTACGATTGTATCCTTCGGGACGACAGTGATACCTGATTCGGTGACCGTAAAGCCGCGGCTGATGTCGTACTCTCTGTCGAAGCCGATGGAGGCGTTCTCTTCAACGACGACATTCTTGTCCAAGATTGCGCGGTTTACGCGGGCCCGACGCTTGATGACCGAGTTATGCATGACAACCGAGTCAGACAGTTGCGCCCACGAATGGACAGAAACCTTCGGGGACAGGATTGACTGCGTCACTTCCGCACCCGAAATGATCACCGCTTGGGATACGAGAGACCCGACCGCATGCCCGAGGCGCGCACCTTGGTCCCCGTAAATGAACTTCGCCGGGGGTAGCGCGTCGTTTTGGCCGGTGAGCAGGGGCCAATCGTAGTTGTAGAGGTTGAAGATGGGGTGGATGCTGATCAGATCCATATTCGCGTCGTAGTACGCGTCGAGCGTCCCCACGTCACGCCAGTAACTCTTATCACGTTCAGTTGCCCCAGGAACCTCATTGTCCTTGAAGTCATAGACGGCGCATTCATTGCGTTCCACGAAGTAGGGCACGATGTCCCCACCCATATCGTGCTTCGAGTCTGGGTTGAGGGCGTCTTTACGCAGTGCTTCGATCAGAGCATCGGTGTTGAACACGTAGTTACCCATCGAGGCAAGAATCTTGGATGGGTCGTCGGCCAGGCCTTCCGCGTTCTTCGGCTTCTCTAGGAACTCATCGACAATGCCGTCTTTTTCCTGAATGACGCCGAACTGGTCAGCCAGTTCGATTGGCTGCCTAATCCCCGCCACGGTTGCTGGCAGACCCTTCTCAATGTGGTAGTCCACCATTTGTGAAAAGTCCATCCGATAAATATTGTCAGCACCGGTGATGACAATGTAGTCGGGGCGCTCGTCGTATACGACGTTGAGAGACTGGTAGATCGCGTCTGCAGAGCCGAGATACCAGTGGGGGCCGCGTCGCTGTTGGGCGGGCATGGGAGCGACGAAGTTGCCCAAGAGACCCGACATGCGCCAGGTGCGCGCGATGTGAGTGTCCAGTGAGTGCGACTTGTACTGGGTGAGGACGACTATTTTCAGATAGCCGGAGTTCACCATATTGGATAAGGAGAAATCGATGAGGCGATAGTTACCGCCGAAAGGGACCGCGGGTTTGGCCCGGTCCTCAGTAAGGGGCATCAGGCGCTTGCCTTCGCCACCAGCTAACACAATTGCCAGGATATGCTTCTTTGCCATGTGCCATAGCTTACAGAACTTGACCGGATTCGGCCCAGTCACTGGTAGGCGTATTGACAAGTCCGCCTGAGCTACCCACATGAGCGGTCTGCTGGTGAACGGGTTCACAAGTTCTTGGCACTGGGTATGCTAGGAACTGCCCCAACGGCGTGGACAGTTACGGCGGACATAAGGATTTCACCGATGCGCGTAGATTTGCTAACCCGAGAGTATCCCCCCTTTGTTTATGGAGGTGCAGGGGTTCATGTTGAAGAACTAGCAAGAGTATTGCGCACTCTTGTTGACCTGCGTGTCGAAGCTTTTGACGGACCTAGGGAAGAAGGAACCGTCGGCGCAGACCCGGGTGTAACGGGTTACGCGGATCTTCCTGAACTGGCAGATGCGAACGCCGCAGTGAAGACCCTGGGCGTCAACCTCGAGATGCTCGGCGGGGTAGAGGGATCCGACCTCGTCCACGCGCACACTTGGTACACCTGCATGGCTGGCTATCTATCGAAACTGCTGTATGACATCCCCCTGGTGGTGTCAGCCCACTCGCTTGAACCGCTGCGCCCCTGGAAGATTGAACAGCTTGGCGGTGGCTACCGGGTCTCCTCGTTTGCGGAAAAGACCGCGTATGAGGGCGCCGATGCGCTTATCGCCGTGTCGAATGGGATGCGCGATGACATCATCAAGGCGTACCCGAACGTGGATCCAGCAAAGATCCACGTCATCCACAACGGTATTGACTTAGAGAAGTGGCACCGCCCAGTTGGTGAAGTGGCAGAAGCCAAGGCGGCCGCAATCCGCGCGAAGCACGGAATGGACCCAGACCGACCCACGGTTGTGTTCGTTGGCCGGATCACCCGCCAAAAGGGGCTGCCCGGTTTCCTCCGCGCTTGCGAGCAACTTCCAGAAAATGCGCAGATCGTCCTGTTGGCAGGCGCCCCCGATACACCAGAGATAGCGGCCGAAGTTGAGGGCCTAGTGAATAATCTGCAGGAAAAGCGGACCGGAGTAATCAACATTCCCGTGATGCTGCCGCACGAAGAAGTGGTGGCTATTCTGGCCGGTTCGGATGTTTTCGCCACGCCTTCTATTTACGAACCACTGGGAATCGTGAACCTAGAAGCAATGGCGATGGAGCTGCCCGTAGTCGGTACGAAGACGGGCGGCATTCCCGATGTCATCGTTGACGGGGTTACCGGCTATCTGGTCCCGATTGAGCAGATGCAAGATGGCACCGGAACGCCGCTAAACCCAGAGAAGTTCGAAGCCGACTTCGCAGAGAAGCTAACCATCCTGCTCGAGGATCCGGAATTGGCTAAGAAGATGGGGAAGGCCGGACTTGAGCGTGCTCGCGACAAGTTCTCGTGGCAGGCTATTGGTGAACAGACAGTAGAGCTCTACAAGACACTAGTGAAATAGGTGGTCCTACCAACTATGCAGGCCCTCATCGAGCTGGAAGACGCGACTTTCAAGCGCGGCCGTACCGAAATTCTCAGCGACGTTACCTTCCGCGTGAACCCGGAAGAGAACTGGGTCATTCTAGGCCCGAATGGCGCTGGGAAAACTACGTTGGCACACCTGGTCGCCGCCAGTGAACACCCCAGCTCTGGTTCAGCGACAGTCTTAGGCGCAGACACATCCGATGAAGAAGCCACCTACTTTTCTTCCCGGGTGGGGGTGGCCTCACAGGACACTCGCGAAGCGATCGGCGCCAGCGACACAGTTGAGGATGCGGTCCTGAGCGCCGCTTGGGGCCAAACTATTCGCTTCGACGAAGAGTACGAAGAGGCCGATCGTCAGCGCGCCGGTGACTTGCTGGCAGCCTTGGGCATGGGCAACAAGGCGGAGCGGCGATTCGCAACCCTGTCTGAAGGTGAAAAGCAACGGGTGTCCATTGCCCGCGCGCTAATGGCCGACCCAGAGATAGTAATTTTGGATGAGCCAACTGCCGGCCTAGACCTAGGAGCGCGCGAAACCCTAGTGGTTGCTCTCGAGGAAATAATGGCTGGTCGCAACGCCCCCGCGGTCATTCTCATCACGCATGAGATTGAAGAAATCGCCCCTGGCTTCACGCATGTGGCCCTGATGGACCAGGGGAAAATCGTCGCTGCTGGGCCCATCGAAGAAACTCTCACCAGTGAGAATCTGACCCAGGTATTCGGGCTGCCACTAGAGGTAACCCGACAGGAAGGAAGATGGTGGGCGCGGGCTCGTTACCTCTTCTGAGCGCCTTCCCCCGTGCGATAGGCTAACGGAAGTAGGTAGATAGGGAAGGGGTGAGGGCGATGGTTTGGCTTATTTGGGTTGGGGCGGCCCTCGTCCTCGGCATCGTCGAACTATTAACGGTCGACCTGTTCTTCCTGACGCTGGCTCTGGCCTCCCTCAGCGGGGGCATTGCCGCTCTGGCCGGTGGCAGCATATGGGTTCAAATCGCCGTCTTCGTCGCCACTTCTACGCTGGCTCTGGCTTTCGTTCGACCGTGGGCAAAAGATCTTCTGCACCGGTCAACTCCAGATGTGGCGACCAATGCCCAGGGCCTTGTTGGAAAACCGGCGATCGTAACCGAACCTCTAGTGGGTAGTGCCGGACGCGTCCGATTGGAAGGTGGGATCTGGTCGGCTCGCGGCGTGGATCAGACTCGCTACCCGGTTGGAAGCGCGGTGACAGTGGTTGCGATTGAGGGGGCAACCGCCGTTGTGGGACCCCCTGGTGAAGTGATTCCGACGCCGGCGAATCAGCAACCCCCAGGCTACTAGTACGACTGTGAAGAGAAGGAAGACATGGATACAAACTTGTGGTGGGCAATAGTCGTTATTCTTCTGGTTCTGCTGGTAGTAGTTATAGTCGTACGCTCCATTCGCGTCGTGCCACAGTCCAGAGCCCTCGTCATTGAACGGTTGGGTAAGTTCCATTCGGTAATGTACGCGGGACTGCACCTGTTGATCCCTTTCGTAGACCGTGTGGCAGCCCGCGTGGACCTGCGCGAACAGGTGACCACTTTCAAACCTCAGCCCGTGATCACCGCCGATAATGTCGTTGTATCAATCGACTCTGTGGTGTACTACCAGGTGAACGACCCCATGGCAGCAACCTATGAGATCGCCGATTATATTCAAGCAATCGAACAGCTCACCATCACGACTTTGCGTAACGTCATCGGGTCGATGGACTTGGAACAGACGCTGACCAGCCGTGATGAAATCAATGCTCGGCTTCGCGGTGTTTTAGACGAGGCAACGGGTAAGTGGGGGATCCGCATCAACCGTGTGGAACTGAAGTCCATTGATCCGCCGCCGAGCATACAGCAAGCCATGGAACAGCAACTGCGAGCCGACCGCGATAAGCGAGCCACGATTTTGCAAGCAGAAGGGGTCCGTCAGTCGCAGATCTTGCGGGCTGAGGGCGAAAAGCAGTCCGCTATTTTGCAGGCTCAAGGTGACGCAGAAGCTGCGGTAACCAGGGCTAATGGTGAAGCTCAGGCCATTGATACGGTCTTCACCGCTATTCACGAGGGCCGACCCACACCAGACTTGCTGTCCTACGAATACCTGCGCGTACTGCCTAACATTGCTAACGGTAACGCGTCGAAAGTATGGGTGTTGCCCACGGAACTGACCGCCGCTCTGAATGCGGTTACGGAAGGTTTCGGCGGAAAGACGTCCTAAGCCACTTCTAAAGAACTCTTGAAAAGAAGTCTTTGGTGCGCTGCTCCACCGGGTTGTCAATGACCTGACTGGCGGGCCCGCGTTCAACGATGACCCCGTCGTCCATGAACACCACTTGGTCAGCCACCTGGCGGGCGAACCCGACTTCGTGGGTAACCACAACCATGGTCATGCCCGACTGTGCCAAATCTTTGATGACCTCTAGCACTTCGCCCACCAGTTCTGGGTCGAGGGCGGATGTAGGTTCGTCAAAGAGCATCAGCTCTGGTTCCATCGCCATGGCGCGAGCAATCGCCACGCGTTGCTGTTGACCGCCGGATAGCTCGCTGGGGTAGTGGTTTGCCCTGTCTTTCAAACCGACCCGTTCCAAGAGTTTCCGAGCCTGCTTTTCGGCGGTTTTACGCGGAACTTTTTTTACGTTAACCGGTGCTTCGGTGATGTTTCCAAGTGCTGTGCGATGCGGGAAGAGGTTGAACTTTTGGAACACCATGCCGATCCGACTTCGCTGCTTGGCAATAGTCGAATCTTTCAGCCGGTGCAGGACTTCTTTACCATCCCGACTGGTTGAGACGCGCAGGCCCATCAGGTCCCCATCCACCCAAATGCGACCGGCTGAGATGGTTTCCAACTCGTTGATGCACCGCAAGAGGGTGGACTTTCCCGAACCTGACGGGCCTAGCAGGACACAAACCTCGCCCGGCATGACGGTTAGATCCACGCCTTTCAGGACGTGAAGGTCACCAAAGAATTTGTGTACGCCACGGGCCTTTACCATGGGCACAGCTGCCTGGCTGGCAGCGGCGGGACTGGTGGTCATGGCGTCACATCCAAGAATAGGTCGGCTTGCCCCTTGTCCGTCTCTTCAATGGATTTCAGACGCGCATTGGGCTTTTTCTTTCCGGTTTCGAAGTCGAACCCTCGACCGTAATAGCCTTCAATGTAATGCTGTACCACCATGAGGATCGACGTTACAACCAAGTACCAGATAGCCGCGCAGATCAGCAGTGGAATCGGCGCAAAGAGGCGCTGACCGATGTGTGAGGCCTGGAAAGTGAGTTCGAGCGTGAAAGGAATGGCAGACACCAAAGAGGTCGTCTTCAGCATCGAGATCGTCTCGTTCCCCAGGGGCGGCATAATCACCCGCATGGCTTGGGGTAGGACGATTCTGAACATTATTTGACCGCGTGACATGCCCAGCGCTTCAGCTGCTTCCCACTGGCCTTTATCGACCGAGTTGATTCCAGCGCGAATGATTTCTGCCAAGTAGGCGCCTTCGTTGAACCCGAGGCCAAGGACTGCCATCCAAAGGGGCGTGATCAGCGTCAGCGTATTGAATTGTAGGAATTCGTACCCGAATGGGATGCCGATGGAAAGCTGGGGGTATAGCACCGGCAGAAGTGACCAGAAGATCAGTTGGGTATAAACGGGAGTGCCGCGGAAAAACCAGATGTAGAAAGTGGCGACGTAACGCAAAATTGGGTTGGTTGACTGCCGCATCACCGCCATGGTGATAGCCAGAATCGTTCCCAAGATCATGGCGGCGGCCGTCAGAATAAGTGTGTACAGCACGCCGGTCATAATGGATTTAGAGAAGATCCATTTACCGACCAGATCCCACTGGAAGTTTGGGTTAGTGATCAGCGAGTTGACCGCCATTGCCACTAGGACGGCAACAACGGCTGCCCCTAGCCAGCGGCCCGGCCGAGGTACCGGCCGGGCGTGGATTAGGTCAACGGCTCCGGAAGAAGCGCTCATTCGATTGGGAAGGTCCTATAGAGATGGGTTGATCTTGGCTTGGCTGAGGGCGGATCCCTGAGCGCCATAGACGGAGAGGATTTGCTCTAGGTAACCCTGATCCATCAAGTACTGCATGGCAGCTTGGACTGCGGCCGTGAGTTGTTCATCGTCTTTAGCAACCGCGATTCCCTGTGGTGCCGATTCAATGACATCGCCAATCTGTTCGATCTTTCCATTCGATTGCACTGATGCGAACCCGATTACTGGTGCATCGGCGAACGTAGCATCGTACTGGCCACCGATGACTTTGGTGGTGATGTCGGTCTGCAGGAGGTGGGGTTTGATGTTGATGGGGTCATGCCCCTCAGCGACACACGCTTCGGACAGTTCTTCCGCGTATTCCTGCTGGAACGTACCGTTTTGCACGCCAATTGTGAACCCGCAGGGGTCTTCCGGCGTGAAGTCGTTAGGGTTGCCGACCGCAACGCCGTAAGCGGAGCCAACTTCCAGGTAGGAAATCATGTTGACCTGCTCTAGTCGTTCTTCGGTGATGGTGAACGACGACGCGCCGACATCGAATTTGGTTCCCAAGGCGGGGATGATAGTGGGGAATTCGGCCGTCACCGTGACACCGTCGGCCAAGCCCATAATCGCCGCTAATGCTTTGACGATATCGACGTTGTAGCCGGTAGGGGTTTTCCCGTCATCCATGAGGAACTCCCCGGGTGGGTAGTCGGTAGACGCCCCGTTGGTTAGCTGATCGGCGGTGACCAGAGTGTCGGGAACCATGGCTGCAATGTCTGCAACCGGTTCAAGAGTGGAAACGTCGAAAGCTTCGGCTGATTCTTCAGCTTCCGTACCTTCCGACTGGGCTGGCTGTTCACCTTCTTGTTTAGGGGACGACCCGGGGTCAGAACACGCACTGAGGGCTAACGCCAGTGCTGCGGCGCCGGCCGCGAAAGAAAATAGTTTGCGCATGGATTGCCTCCCAGTGGCTTTGATTCGTAGCTGTCTTGAACAGCAAAAGTATGCAAGACAGTGAATATTATGCGCTGCCGGATCTCAGTATGCGGGTGTGGGAAGTACCACCACTAGGGGCGTCTTAGCCGCGTAGTGCCCGCCGGTTTGCCCGCATATTGTTGGGGTCAACACCCTTGGGGATCGGCACCGGATTGTGGCTCAGCGCGTTCAGTCGGTTGGCAACTGCCGGCACTTCCTGCTTCGTCAAAACCTTCTTCAACCCGTTAAGTCGGCGATTAAGTTTGGCCAAGGGCACCTGACCCTCATCATGACCGACCTCAACAAATATCACGGGGACGTTCGCAACCGACCGGGCGATACGCCGCTTCTCGTTTATCAGCAACGGTCGTACGCGGCTGGTTGGTCCCTCAGATATGAGGACGATTCCTGGGCGGCCAACAATACGCCACACCACGTCTTGGGAACGATTGGCGGCAACCGGCTCATCCTGGACAATCCAGCCACGGCGAATTTGGCTGATCACCGCATATACGGAGCCGACTCTGCCGTCTAGCTGCTTGTACATTGCTGGGCGGATCAGCATTGAAAGCAGAAGCATGTCCACCGTGATGGCTAACAGGATGCCAGTGAGTGGAAGGAATATTGGCCGATGCCACAAGATTCCGAACAGCACGCCCAAGCCGATGAAGATGATCGGCAACGCAATCAGGGCGGCGCCAATCCACGGATATGTTCGCCGGACCACCTTATAAGCGTCTATAAGGGTTTGATGGAAGCGCTGCTTCTTAGGGGCGCCCGTAGTCCCCGCCGACTTGTCTTTCTTAGCCATGATGCCCCAATACTACAAGGTCAACGCAGTCAAATGTGCACTGGCCGCCCCGTGCTAGGTAACCTTTAGAGGCAGGTCCTTCTTCCGTCCTCGAACAGACAGAATTATGGCAACCAACGCAACGACTAGGACGACCGTGGCGCTGAAGAAGAGGGTGGTGGCCGACCCGGCCGCTTCGGCGATTCTTCCCCCAAAGGCGGCACCGCTGGAAACACCAATGGTGACGGAAGAGGTCATCAACGTCATGGCCACGGCGATACCTCCCGTTGGGGCGAGCCGCTCAGCAAGCGTGAAAGCGGTGACCAGAGTCGGCCCGATGAACGCTCCGGTCAGCAGGAACCAGAAGGCAGTGCCCGCGAGCGAGTCGGAAAATGCGGTTGCGACTGTCAAAGCGCTCACCGCGACGGAAAACAAGATGAAGCGCGCAGGCAGACTGAAAGAGCGTGGTAAGGCAACCACTAGCAACGAAGTCAGCGCTGAAGAGATACCCATGGTCGCGTAGACCAGGCCGGCGGCACTGGGGTGGGCAAGTTCTTCAGCTCGGGCCGTGACGGCCACCTGCGTTGATCCGAAGAAAGCGCCCACTGCGATCAGGGCGGCAATCGCTGGGAAAACTGCGAGGATAACGCGGCGGATTGGCGGGTGAGTGGGGAGGGGTTCCCCGGCTGATTCAGTTTCGAACGCGGCTTTCGGTGGGGCAGTTAAAGCAAAAGGTAGGCCCGCTAGCACCGTGATGGCAAACGCCAGAAGAAGGGGAGCAGAAGGTGCGGCTGCGGTGGCGGCAATCCCGACGAGAGCCGGTCCTAATACGAAAACCAACTCGTCGGCCATGGATTCATATGAGAAGGCGGCGGTGAGGGTGTGGGGAGTCGGATTCATTCCAACCCAACGTGCCCGCGTGAACGATCCGATCGGTGCGGAAGTCATTCCTGCCAGCAAACCGAGGGGATACACCAATGCCTGTTGCAGTGACGTGGTCGCGGCCCAAAACAGGGAGAGCAGCGCCAGGGCATTTGCGGGCACCGTAACCAAGAGCACCCGTCGTTGTCCGAACATGTCGGCGGCTCGGCCAATCAAGGGAGCACAGAATGCCACGGAGATGGAGAAGACGGCCGTTACCAGTCCGCCAACGGCAATATCGCCAGTAGAAGCGGTGAAGGCGGTCATGATCCCTAAAGGAAGCATGGCGTAAGGCGCGCGAGCAAAGGCGGCAGCCACCATTTTCCCGGGTCCGAAAGCGCCGGGTAAGTCTCGGTAGTCGCGCAGAAAGCGCAATGGATTCGCAGACACTAACTGTCCTCATGTCGAGTTCACTCACCGGGGCAATCCGCATAGTGCGGAGGCGCAGTGAGTGGGGCGAAACGCCGTTGACAGTCTACGCCCCAGTTTTCCCCAACGCCGCGAGTGGGGCGTTTTCCACACCTCCCTTCGCCTCTCGAGGTGTTGATTGGGGCTTCCAGCGACACTCTTCCTATGGAGGAAAAGCGATTGGGGGTGAGCAAGCAATCCGTCAGAACGCCCTATGCCATGACGGCCTTAGGCGTTGTTTGGAAGATCGTATTAGAAGGAGGACGAACAGAGGATAGTAACGTCGGCGCAGCCTCGGGACTGAGCGAGCAATGGGGACAATTTCTAGAGTTCCCCCCATTCCGCGTCACCCCTCCACCGGGGCTGCCCACCGACGAATACCGCACTTATTGGGAAGCGGTGGCGCGGGTGGGACCGCCAATGTCAGCGAAAATGCAGGTGGCCAATGTCCGACTAGATCAGCGCGGTCAAAGCGGCTGGGTCCGTCCCCAACTACGTTTGCCGGCCGGCAGGTCACGCGCGGCCACCAAAGATGACCTGGCGCAATTCGAGTCCTGCATTGACCGGTACGTCGAGGCGGCCGGGATTCAATACCATCAGGTAGCTGCCGCCACCGTGATCGAGAAGGTGGGCAACCAGCCCACGATACTGTTGTCGCCGGTGGCGATAAACGCTGAAGGTTGGGGACCTCTACCTACTAACTTTGATGAGAATCAACCCGAGGTTGGGGGCGAAACAGCGCCGGATCAGTTGCATTCCGCATTACCTGAAACGGTCGAGCTTCCATCGGTATTGATCAGGTTCCTTAGCCGCTGGAACCGCCGTGTAGAAGATAGCGAACCACGTTCGGGCGGACGCTCTCCACTCAGGCTAGTGAGCGTAAGCGTGGTTACCGTCTTAACACTCATCGCCGGGATTGGCTTATGGGGCGTACACGAAGAGATTGGGAACCTATTCGCACCCCGGCCCACGATGGAATTAGAAGAGGTTCAACCAAGGCTGGCTTGTCCTACGTTGGACGAGGCCGCAGAGACCCTCGTCTCCCTGCTGCAAAACCGTGCGACAGCAATGCAGGAAGAAAGCCTTATCGGGCTGGCACGTGTTGAAGCCTGGGATCTGGTGCTCAGCGACGCGATCGATCTAGCCCGGCGACACAATGCTGGTGAACCATTTCCGGTTCCCACCTACCAAGTGGGAATCAACCGCGTGACGTGTGCATCGAAATGGTTGGAAGTGACCGCGACGATTGGCGGCTTGTCAGCCGAACAGGAGACGCTGCGCCCAGCCGTCCTCACCTTGCGGCTGCAGTCCACGCCACTGCGGATTTGGCGGGCCGAACCGGTCGTTCACCCCAAGAGTGAGAAAAGCTAAACCGGCCGCCAGGGAAGTCCATCCCAAGCGGCCGGTTGACTTCATCGCCAGTAGAGCGACCTAGCGGTTCCTAGTTCAGTTGCAGTTCTGGCAGGAAGTCGCCACCTTCGAGGCGCTTCTTGACCGAAGTGAGGAAGCGTGACGCGTCGGCGCCATCGACAAGGCGGTGGTCGTAGGTGATCGACAGGTAGACCATCGCGCGGATGGAAACTGCTTCGCCCCCGTCACTGTCCTTGACAACTACCGGTCGCTTCACGATCGTTCCAACGCCCATGATGCCTGTCTCTGGCATATTCAACACTGGCGTGTCAAAGAGCGCGCCACCCGAGCCGGTGTTCGTGATCGTAAAGGTGGAACCGGTTAGCTGGTCTGGCCCAACTGATCCGTCCCGCACTGCGGCAGCCAACTGGTTGATTGACTCCGCAATCTGGGCGATGGACATGTCCCCGGCATCCTTGATCACCGGAACCATTAGGCCACGCGGTGCATCCACAGCGATTCCGATGTTCTCGTAATCGAAGTAGGTGACCTTGTTTCCATCGATGGTTGCATTCAGCTTCGGATGCGCTGCCAACGCTTCGGTTGCAGCCTTAACGAAGAACGGGAGGAACGTCAGACGCGTGCCGTGGACCTTCTCAAACTCGTCCTTGTACTTGGCGCGCAGGTTCCAAATCCGGGTTACATCTACTTCGAAGACCGTCGTTAGTTGGGCGGCTGTTTGCAACGACTCGACCATGCGGCGCGCGATAGTTTGACGCAGGCGCGTCATCTTCTCTGTCGTTCCGCGCAGCTTCGCGGCCTCTTCGGAAACCTCGATACGACCGGTATCTGCCGGGGCCGCAGCACTCGCCTGTGGTGCGGCTGGTGCTTCGGCCGCACTAGCCGCCTTGGCTGCCTCAGCAGCGGCAAGGACGTCTTCCTTACGGATCCGGCCACCTACTCCGGTGCCAGTTACCTCCGCGAGATCGACACCCTTATCGCGAGCAATCTTGCGAACGATCGGGGTCACATAGCCAGCGGCTGCGGGCGCGCCGGGCGCATCCGGAACGACCTTCCCCGTCTGCGCTGCCTTTGCTAAAGCCTCTGCCGGTGCCGACGGCGCTGCTGGAGCGGGAGCCGCCGGTGCCGGAGGTGCAGGCGGGGCAGGTGGCGCGGGCGGGGCTGGCGGAGCGT
>CAYFWE010000020.1:0-32479 GCA_964346745.1 uncultured Actinomyces sp.
ACGAAAGTACCGGCTAGACCTATCTACCAACAGCTGGGTTTAGAGCGTAATCCCCAGGGTAGTAAACCCGGCGAAACGCATCAAAAGCGCATCAATTATGCGGGGCATATTTGAGAATGGATTTGAGAGGCGAAGGAGATCTCATGACCGATCATGGTCCGGCACCCTATGTGGTGAATATAGAGGAAGCAACACTAAGCAATGACACCTTTCGAACCGCACTGTGGACTGGCAAGCACATTCAAATGACCGTGATGTCCATTCCGGTGGGTGGCGACGTCGGGTTGGAACAGCACCATCACGAGGACCAGTTCCTTCGCGTAGAACAGGGCCGCGCCCTCGTCCGTATGGGGCCCACGGCAAGTGATGTCACTTTCGAACAAGAGGTCGGCGATGACTGGGTGATTCTGGTTCCGGTCGGCGTGTGGCACAACATCATCAACATCGGCGATGAACCGCTAAAGCTTTACTCCATTTACGGTCCACCCCACCATGAAAAAGGAACGGTCCACCAAACTCAAGCAGACGACGTCGACTAGGGCTCACACATCCCGCAGTCAAGAACTGAGGCTAAACATGTACTACTCCAACGGCAACTATGAGGCGTTCGCCCGTCCAAAGAAACCAGAAGGAATCGACGACAAGAAAGCGTGGATCATCGGTGGTGGCCTCGCAGGAATGGCAGCCGCCGCCTTCCTGGTCAGAGACGCCCAGATGCCCGGCGAGAACATCACCATCTTTGAAGCCATGAAAGTAGATGGGGGTGCCCTAGACGGTGCTGGAAATGAAGTCACTGGCTGGCTACTACGTGGCGGGCGAGAGATGGAAGCCCACTTCGAGTGTCTTTGGGACCTCTACCGTTCTGTGCCCTCCCTAGAAGTCGAAGGATCCGTCTTAGACGAGTTCTACTGGCTGAACAAAGAAGACCCGAACTTCTCTTACAACCGCACCACTTATAACCAGGGTGAACTCGGTGGGATCGACCCTAAGTTCACGCTTGGTAAGCGAGGACAGAAGGATCTGCTGTCGCTGGTGCTCGCACCGCCGGAAGACCTCTACGACAAGAGGATCAATGAGGTCATGTCCAAACGCTTTTTCGCCTCAAACTTCTGGCTCTACTGGCGCACCATGTTCGCATTCGAAGAGTGGCATTCCGCCCTCGAACTCAAACTGTACGTGCAGCGGTTCATCCACGACATTGCGGGCCTAGCTGATTTCTCGGCACTAAAATTCACTCGGTACAACCAGTACGAATCGCTGGTGCTTCCGTTGAAGAAGTATCTGCAGGAAAACGGCGTCACATTCCGTAATGACACCCAGGTGGTCGATGTTCGTTTCGACATCACTAAAGACCGCAAGCAGGCGGAAGAAATCACCTGGATCCGCGACGGTAAAGAAGAGAAGCAGGCCCTCACGGAAAACGACCTCGTCTTCTACACGAACGGCTCCCTGGTGGAAAACTCGACCTGGGGCGATCACTACACCCCACCGGTCTTCGACGCGGAAATCCGCGAGGGGGGCACCTGGGACCTGTGGCGGAAGATTGCGAAACAAGACCCATCGTTCGGTAACCCAGACAATTTCTGCACCACTCCAGAAGAGACCTATTGGGAATCTGCGACCATTACGGTGAAGAGCGACCGCATTCGCGATTACATCGAACGCGTCACCAAGCGGGCAACCAACACCGGACACACTGTCACCGGTGGGATCGTCACGGTGAAAGATTCCAACTGGCTGTTCTCCTGGACGGTTAACCGCCAGGGACAGTTCACAAACCAGCCCGATGACCAGACGGTCGTATGGTTTTACGGCTTGTTCGGTGACCCAGAAGGGAACTTCATTAAGAAACCGCTTCGGGAATGCACCGGGGAAGAGATCACCAAAGAATGGCTCTGGCACCTAGGGGTACCGGAAGAGGAGATCGATGAACTGGCTAGCGAGGAGCACGTCATCACTCGTCCTTGTATGCTGCCTTTCATCACCGCGTTCTTCATGCCTCGAAACGGTACCGACCGACCGAAAGTTGTGCCGGACGATGTAACGAACTTCGCGTTCATCGGACAGTTCGCTGAGTCCACCCGCGACTGTGTATTCACAACCGAATACTCCGTCCGTACTGGAATGGAAGCTGTCTACCAGCTTGCCGGGGTTGATCGTGGCGTTCCCGAGGTATTCGGATCAATCTATGACGTACGCGAAATGATGAAGGCAACTCGCTACATGCGCGACGGGAAGCCGTTACGACTGCCGAAGATGATCGCCAAGTTTGTCGAAGGGAACGAGGCTGGACGCCTGCTTGCAGCGTTCGGTCTGCTCCCCAATGAAGAGGACGTCCCACCCCTAACCGGCGCGGTGACGCCCACAGGCGCCAACTAGAAGCAAGAAACGTGGCGGCCATCCAGTCGGGTGGTCGCCATGTTCTTTGCGTTTATGTCGAGTTGGCACCTATTTGGCGTTGAATAGCTGCGACGATCAAAGCGCATGCTTCGGCATCGGATGCGGCTTGGTGGTGATCAAGAACGAACGAAGGGGCAAACGCTTTGGTAACCGTTGGCAGCTTGTAGTTCGGCAATCCAGGTCGCACGCGCCGAGCCAGCCTGTACGAGCAATACATGGCTCTTGGAGCGGTACGTAGACCAAAGTACTGATCCAGTTCCCGCCACACTTTCGCGTCAAACGGAGCGTTGTGTGCATATACGGGCGCGCCCCCAACAAAACCCGCCACCTCGTCCACCGCTTCGTGCCATGACGGCGCATCGGATGTATGCAGCGCAGAAATGCCGTGCAACCAGGTGAATTCAAAATGGTCAAACCCTGCGGGCGGCTTCAAATAGGTCGTCAAGCGATCAACCACGTGTCCGTCCGACACCTTTACGAGGGCAACTGCGCACGCGCTCACCCCACCCGAGCGGTTGGCGGTCTCAAAATCCACCGCCACAAATGTACGGGACGCTAGGTCAGAAGCTGACGGGATTAGCCGGCTCATGGAAGTGTGACCCCTTCATCGCCGCTGACGAGTGCAGCAGCTGACTTTCGTCGGAGAGTGATCGTGTTATACATCGCGTGGGCTAAGCAGCCAAATGCGGCGAACGCGGCCGCGACAACGAGCTGTGCAAGTCCGGTTAACCACCAGTGACTGGTGTGAGGAGGCTCCAGTGAAGCCAGTCCGGTTCTCGCAGCGGCCATGATGAGGAATAGGACGACTGCCAACTCGAAGAAGATTACGGACAAAGTGATCAGGATGATCACGCGGGAAGTCCCCAGACTCCAGCGCGAATTCGCTGCCCGAAGTTTGTGGCCCGGTAGCAGCGGGCGTCTAGCAACACTACGGAGCGCCCCGTATCCCGCCAGAACTACTAGTAGTGCCACTATCAAGACGGGAATGCCGTAGAACCACCCTGGGAAAGGACCAGTGTGGGTAGTTTGATTGCCTACTGTGATGGTCAACGTCCGACCGATTCGCCCCATGTCATCTGGTGAGCCGCGCACACCCGCGATGATTAGCGTCACCAGTAATGCTGTTACAGCAAGGGCGAGGACGAACGCGTATCCCTTTGTTACGTATTTAGGGGCTGCCGACCGAGGTGGCTCCCCCGCTTCATCCTCTTCAGTCGGCGCTGGTTGGCGGGAGGTTTGCAATGTGTAAACGATCAACGCCACCAAGACCGCCAACATTGGTGCCAGCAGGTGGGGTACGCCTAACCATGTCTCCGGATACGGAATGACGGACAACAAGATGAGCGTAATGGCACCGGCCAGAATCGAGACCAAAGATACGCGCCGCATTCTTCCGGCCGCCGCTTCCCACTCTTTAGGCGGCGGTCCGGTTACCACAGGTGGCGCGTCACTGCGGGCAAGGACTACCGCAAGTTGCCCAGTTAGGAAAGCGAGCACCAAGGCCACAGCAAACGCGGAAAGGTAGAACATACCCGAAGTCATTTCACCAGACTACCGCGGCTATCGATTATCGTCATGATCTAAGGCCCACTGCCCCTAATACTCTCTTCCAGAGAGCCAAGGAGTCGAAGATGACAGACAATACTGTCCCCACTAGGACTGGTTCACACGGGTGGCTTCCCCTTGTCTCTAAGGGAAATACACTTCTCTTGGCATCTGTATTAGTTGTTCTCTTGTTGGTAGGGAGCCTCTGGGATTACCAAATTTCCAGTGTGTTTTACGATCCAAACAGCGGTCTGGGGATTTTCGGTACCGGCTACGGCGGGCTTCCAGCGGGTATGGCACTGGTGGCCTCCGGAACGGTCCTCGTTTCTCAAGGAAGAGTGGTCGAGAAGAACCGAGTAGCGATTTTTGCGGCCGGATTCGTTCTTTATTTACCCGGCGCGATCATAGTGATCATATTGCCGCTGGTCTATGATTCAGCTGCTTTGTGGATCGCCGTCGGCGGCGGACTGGTTGTGGTCGGTCTGGTCACTGCGGGTGTATTTCAGATCAGCAGGGACACTCCACCGCAGCGCGCAGTCAGAGTAGTTGTCGTCTTGCTTGCGGTCTTGGCGCTAGAAGTGTTTATTGCGACCGTCCTCAAATTGGGTTTCGAGCGCCCGCGGATGCGCCTAATCAGCGAAAATCCGGACGTCCCGTTCGCGCCTTGGTGGCATTTCGGGAACCCATTAAAGCAAGCCATGGTCTCTGCCGGTGTTCCAGCTGACGACTTCAAGTCTTTTCCGTCGTCTCACACGGCTAACGCGACGGTGCTGATGCTGCTAACTTCTATGCCGGCACTCGACACTCGACTACACCGCTTTTCGAGCATGTTCTTCTGGGTGGGTGCGGCTTGGGGAATGTTCATCGGTTTCACGCGGATCGTCGCGGGCGCACACTTCGTCTCGGATACAGTCGTGGGTTTTACCATCACGTTCGTGTCGATGCTATTTGTATATCACCTGGTTTTTACCCGTCCTGTTTCCAGCCCGAGAATTCCGTCTAGGTCCGCGTAAGCCGCCTACGCAACTCTTCGGTTGCTGATGCGTCCCTCTTCTAGAAATTCCTTGATCAGCGGGCCGAACTGGTCGAATTCGATCAAGAAGCCATCGTGTCCACTGTGAGAGTTCACGCCCACAACACCCCGACAGTTCGGTAGGTAGGCGGAGATCCGTTGAGATTCTTCAGGAAGACAGAGTCGGTCTGAGTCGACAGATACTACTAGAGTATCTGCGGGAATCGCCCGCAATGCGGCTTCGACGCCACCACGTCCTCGACCTAAGTCGTGGGACATGAATGCCTCTGTGAGTGTCCGGTAAGAATTCGCATCAAAGCGGCGGACGAACTTGGCCCCCTGGTGTTCCAAATACGACTGCACCGCATAGCGTCCTCCTGCCCATGGATTTTCTCCCCCTTGTGGGGCCGCCCCGAATCGTGCCGCCAGTTCAGGTGCGCTGCGATACGTGGTGTGAGCAATCTGGCGGGCTATCGCCAGTCCAGTGGTTGGTCCGCGACCGGCGGGGGCTTCGTAGTATTGGCCACCTTGGTAGTGCGGGTCGGCGAGGATTGCAGCTAGTTGCGTGTGCGCCCAAGCGATCTGGTCGGCGCTAGTAATTGCGGTGGTCGCCACCGGGACAAGTTTGGCTACCCTCTCCGGGTACATGGCTGCCCACTCGAGCGCACGCATACCCCCTAGGGATCCGCCGATAACCATTTGCCACCGGCCGATACCCAGAGCATTAGCGAGCCGCTCTTCAGCTGCGACCGTGTCGCGAATAGTGAGAAAGGGGAAGTCAGCCCCCCACCGCTGCGTTTGTTCGGATTCATGGTTTTGACGAGGTCGCAACGATGCCGGCCCAGTTGACCCTTGGCACCCACCCAAGATGTTCGGGGCGACTACAAAATACTCATCCGTGTCAATCGGCGCCCCTGGACCAATCAATTCGGTCCACCATCCGGGGGTGGGGTGACCGTCCTCGACCTCCCCTGAAAGGTGTGAGTCGCCGGTGAGGGCATGAAGAATCAATACCGCATTTGACTGGTCAGCATTCAAAGTCCCCCAAGTTTCATAGGCGAGCGTGAACTCTGGCAGATAGCCACCCGCCTCTAAAGCAAGAGAACTTGAGGTAAAGAACTTCCGCTTCCCGATCGGATCCGTTTCGAACCATGCGCCCGATGCAGGCGGGGGGCCAGACAATCCCCGTAACATCAGGCGGCCTTCTGCCGATCAGGATCGGACTCAGAGCCGCTTTCGTCCCTAACAGCGGCGGCGGCCGCGAAGCCTTTTTCGAGATCCGCGATCAGATCATCAACATCTTCCAAACCTACCGAGAGGCGAATGAGGCCGGGGCTAACTGCTGAGCGAGCCTTCTCCTCTTCGGTCGATTGGCTGTGTGTAGTGGAATAAGGATGCGCTACGAGCGACCTCACGTCTCCCAGATTTGCGACGAAGGAGTGCAGTTCTAGGGCGTCTACGAAAGCCCGTCCGGATTCCTCTCCCCCGTCGATATCGAACGCTACTACGCCGTTGATGCCACGCGGGGCGTATTTTTTGGCTAACTCATGGTACGGAGACGATGGTAAGGCCGCGTAGTGGACGGTTGACACGTCTGGACGCTCTTCCAACCAGGCTGCGATCTTCTCAGCATTTTCAGTGTGTCTTTGGACGCGCAGGGAAAGGGTCTCTATCCCTTGAGCCAGTAGGAACGCGTTGAAAGGTGAGATCGATGCCCCCAAATCCCGCAGCAACTGGGTGCGGGCCTTCAGGATGTAGGCCAGGTTTGCACCTAGTGCCCCTCCCGGGCCGAACGTCTCCCCAAAGACGATGTCGTTGTAGGACGGGTCCGGTTGGCAAAAGCCAGGGAACCGATCAGGGTGCTGCGCGTAATCGAAGTTGCCGGCATCCACGATCACACCGCCCAAAGAGGTTCCGTGTCCACCCAAATGCTTCGTGGCCGAATGGGTCACTACGTCCGCGCCCCATTCGATAGGCCGAATCAAGTACGGTGTAGCGACCGTATTATCGATAATCAACGGGACGCCCGCTTCGTGCGCGGTGTTAGCGACTCCTTCGATGTCGAAGATATCGCACTTCGGGTTTGGGATCGTTTCCCCAAAGAAGGCCTTGGTGTTCGGCTTGACCGCTGCTTTCCATTCATCCAAATCGTATGGGTCTTCAACGAAAGTCACGTCAATCCCCAGCTTAGGGAGCGTGTGTGACAACAGGTTGAATGTGCCCCCGTAAAGACTGGGAGAAGCAACGATATGGTCCCCAGCCCCAGCAACATTGAGGATGGCGATTGTGTTAGCGGCCTGACCTGATGAGAGGAGCAGCGCCCCCACCCCTCCTTCAAGATCAGCGATTCGGTTTTCTACTACCTCTTGTGTCGGGTTGTTTAGCCGAGTGTAGATCGGTCCCAACTCTTGGAGGGCAAACCGACCGGCCGCTTGGGCCGTATCGTCAAAGACGAAAGCATTCGATTGATAAATCGGTAGCGCCTGCGCCCCAGTGGTGGGGTCGGGCGTTTGACCTGCGTGGATCTGACGGGTTTCGAAGGACCAGCTCTGCTCAGACATTGTGTGTGCTCCCAAAGACATGGCGCTTAGCGCCGATTTGATTGGCTGCGACTGCTGGTGGGGCGCGCATTCTTGGGTGCCGTTAGCCAAGTGCCGTGATCCCCACTAGGTGAGGAGGACGCATCGGTGCTGGTCGTGGAGCAACCTCAAGAGAACGAGTTGATGCTTTAAGCAGAGTTCACGGTGCCCGGAAACAGCGACCTGGCAAGCGAGTCATTGTCGCGACGACAAACGCTTGGCGGTGCGTCCTTTTAGCGGCACATTCGTGTGAACATGCTGGCAGATTACGCGGGTGACTCCCTGGCGGACAAACAGCCGTCCACATGCTGGAATGCGAGCCTCTTCCTGACTAGGAGTCAGACCGCACAGGCAGACACCTGTTGCACACAGCTAAGATGGGAGCATGGTGGCTCTTCTGGACAGTCATGGACGGGTGGCACGTGACCTGCGTGTTTCCCTAACCGATAGGTGTAACCTGCGGTGCACTTATTGCATGCCTGCGGAAGGACTCGACTGGCTCCCTAATGAAGCCACGTTGACTCTGGAAGAGATTCAACGACTACTCCGCATCGCCGTGGAAGACCTAGGAGTCACCAAACTGAGGTTTACCGGCGGCGAACCTCTGCTGCGAAAAGACTTGAAACAGATCATCGATTATGCATCGAGTCTGCGCACCGCTGATGGAACCGAAGTTGATATCGCGCTCACCACGAACGGTTTGGGCTTGGATAAGCGCTTAGAGGCACTACAAGCTGCTGGGCTTCGCCGCGTCAATATTTCGCTAGACACCATGGATCCAGCGGCCTACGCCCGCCTGACCAGACGCGACCGATTCACCGATGTAATGAAATCGATCGCGGCCGTGGATGAGGCCGGCCTGAAACCATTAAAAATCAACGCCGTGGTAATGAGGGGCGTCAATGAGGACGCGGTACTTCCTCTGGCCGACTTCTGCCTGACGAAAGGGTATGAACTGCGGTTCATTGAACAGATGCCCTTGGGGCCGAAGCACACTTGGGACCGCCGTCAGATGGTCACCCAAGAAGAAATCTTGGCTGCCCTATCGTCGAAGTACGACCTGAGCGCGGTAGTGGAACCCGACTCTTCAGCCCCAGCAAAGCTCTGGAACATCGCCCCCGACGACACCCAACCGGGTGGTCGGATAGGCGTTATCGCCTCCGTCACTGCGCCTTTCTGCGCCGCTTGCGATCGCACCCGGATCACCAGCGACGGACAGGTCCGCAGCTGCTTATTTTCACAAAAAGAGACAGATCTGCGAACCATAATGCGTTCAGGCGGAACAGACGCCGATATCGCCGCAGCTTGGGCTGGAGAGCATGCGCGCAAACCCGCCGCGCACGGAATCGATGACGTGGACTTCAAACAACCCGATCGAACTATGAGTGCTATTGGAGGATGAAATGCTAATCAGGTATTTCGCCGGAGCTGCCCACGCAGCGAAGCAGCGAACCCAGGTAGTCGATGCCGACGACATAACAGCCGCGGCGCTGATGGACCAACTTGGTGCTAACAATGAAGAGCTCGCCAAGGTGCTGAGCGTGTCGACCCTTTTAGCAGACGGTCAAAGGGTCTCAGACCGCCAAACATCCCTTGCTGGCATAGAACAGCTCGATGTGCTCCCGCCCTTCGCCGGAGGCTAGAACTGCCATAATCCTCGGAGGGGGTCGCTCGACCCGGATGCGGCGAAACAAGTTAGAAATCCTTGTAGATGGCGCAGCTATTTTGGAGCGAACAGTGCGCGCCGCACTCACGTGGGCCAACTCCGTGGTTGTCGCCGGACCGAAGCCGACACAGTGGACCACCGCCGCCAACGTGAGCTTCGTAGTCGAAGATCCGCCTTTCGGCGGACCAGCGGCAGGAGTGAGCGTAGCGGTTGAATCCATCTGTAAGGCAGTCGGTTCGCGCGCGGACACCCTACTGCTAGCGGGAGACCTTGCAAACCCGACACTCACGGTCAGCACGTTAGCGCGAGCGCATGAAGATACGCCGGCCCCCCTCGCTCTTGTCGACGAAGATGGGTGGATACAGTACCTAGCAGGAATCTATCGGCTTCAAGACTTGCAGACGTGTTTGAAGCTCGCCGAATCAGAGTTCGGGTCCGTCCGCAACCTATCGATGCGGCGCCTACTGACACCGCTTTCCGAAGGCACGGGACAATTAGCATTGATTACCGCACCGGTGGTGGCCACTCAGGATTTAGACACACCAGAGGATCTGCGCCGCCACGCAGCCAGGAAGTTTTAGGCCAAACGTCCCCCGACACCGACAAAAATCAGGTACATGCGGAAAAGACCATTCCCGCATGTGACAAGTGTCGTTTTGAAACGCCTCCGCAGCGACAAAGAACCACTACCATCTGGTTGTACACCGGTGGTTGCGACCGCTGTTCTTGCTTTATATGGCCACTAACTATTAAGGCTGCGGATGTCCAAACAATTGATCGAGGTCGCCCCCGACCACCCCACCGAACCCGGCGCGCTGCGGGTCGTGACCATGTCGACCATCGCATTCACACTGATGTTTGCGGTCTGGCTAATGTTTGGGATCCTCGGGATCCCCATCCAAGAAGAATTCGGCCTAAGTGACGTCCAACTATCTTGGATTTCGGCGGTAGCCGTCCTCAACGGATCGATGTGGCGCCTACCCGCGGGTATGCTCGCAGACCGGATCGGTGGTCGGCGCATAACGATTGCGATGTTGTTCCTTACCGCAATCCCGACCTACATGGTTTCAGTGGCGAACAGCTACATGTGGATCTTGGTACTCGCCTTCCTCGTAGGGTTTGCCGGCAACCTGTTCTCTGTCGGAGTCTCTTGGAATAACGCCTGGTTCGGCCAGGACCGCAAGGGGCTCGCCATGGGGATCTTCGGTGCGGGCAACGTGGGCGCATCTGTAACCAAGCTGATCGGTCCGGTCCTAATCACTTCAACCGCCGGCGCCACCTACGCGCTCGGCATACACGGCGGATGGCGATTGATCCCGGTGATCTACGCGGTGCTGCTAGTGGTAGTTGGCGTCTTGACGATGGTCATCGCTCCGCGACCGGACCGCGCCCCTGGATCATCTCAAACGATCGCCCAGCAGTTGGCGCCCCTGAAGCAAGTGCGGGTTTGGCGGTTTTCGCTTTACTACGTCGCCGTGTTCGGCGCCTACGTAGCGCTATCAGCGTGGCTGCCAAAGTATTACGTCGACAACTTCAAGGTGTCACTGGCCACAGCAGGTCTCTTAACTGCCACTTTCATCTTCCCGGCTTCCCTCCTGCGACCATTGGGCGGATGGATGTCCGATAGGTGGGGCGCCCGCTTCACGCTTTACGTCACCTGGGCGATCATGCTCGTAACCTCGGGCATCCTAATGATGCCGAATGGTTTCTTAACGATTGTCCACCCCGATGGTGCGCAGACCCAACACTTGCATTATTCGATGAACGTCTACGTCTTTGCAGTGCTGGTGTTTCTGCTCGGCTGCGCCATGGGCATCGGCAAAGCTGCCGTTTACAAGTACATCCCCGTCTATTTCCCTGACAACGTCGGCTCAGTAGGTGGTCTCGTGGGTATGTTCGGCGGACTGGGCGGCTTCTTCCTGCCACCCCTCTTCGCGTACAGCAAAGCCCTGTCTGGCTTCCCGTCCTCCACCTTCTTTGTGATCTTCTTACTGACCGTCGCAAGTGCCGTGTGGATGCATTACACCGTCCACCGCATGCTGACCGCCGCAACCCCAGACAGCCTTCCTGAAGGCGAGCTAGAGAAAGAGGCTGAATAGTGAGCACCCTACCTGTCAAAGGTGACTGGCTTCAGGAGTGGGACCCAGAAAATCCCGCTAAGTGGGACAAAAAACTGGCATGGACCACACTGACCGTCACCACATTCACACTGACCCTTTGCTTCGTTACTTGGTTCCTCCCCTCCGCGATCATCCCCAAACTGAACGCACTCGGTTTCGAATTCAGCAAGACCCAGTTGTACTGGATGGCCGCTATGCCAGGGCTTTCCGGTGGCTTCATGCGCTTGATCTGGATGGTCCTGCCTCCGATACAAGGCACCCGCAAAATGGTCACTCTCACCACGTTGCTGCTGCTTGTACCCGTTATCGGCTGGGGTTTTGAAGTAACCAACCCCGCGGTGCCCTACTGGCGGCTCATGGGGCTGGCATTCTTGGCTGGTATCGGCGGCGGCGCGTTCTCTGGCTTCATGCCATCGACCTCATATTTCTTCCCCAGAAGGATGCAAGGCACTGTCCTAGGTATCCAAGCAGGGGTAGGAAACTTCGGAGTTTCGTTGGTCCAGCTGCTTACCCCCTGGCTGATCACCTTTGCCATGTTCGGATTCATGGGCAGCCAGCAAATGGCCATCCCAGGAAAAGATAGCGTCACGGTCTGGTACCAAAACAGCGCTCTCGTCTACGTCCCGTTCATCATTGTGGGAGCCATTTGGGCCTATATCGCACTCCGCTCAGTGCCGGTCAAAGCCAACATCAAACAACAGTTCGACATCTTTGGTAACCAGGACACATGGTGGATGACCGCGTTGTACATCATGACATTTGCGACGTTCTCAGGTCTGTCGGCTCAGTTTGGTCTACTCATGTCGAACCTTTACGGTGCGGGCAACCCGGCAATCGTCGAAGGGGCTGGCGAAACGGCAAAACTCCTTGTCGACGGGTACAACGTCCCTGACCCGGTGAAGTTCGTTTTCCTAGGGCCTCTCGTTGGGGCCGGAGCGCGCGTCCTTTTCTCCCCCCTGACCGACCGCATGGGCGGGGCGATTTGGACGCTAATTTCGGGGATTGGAATTTTGGCTTCGATCCTCTACACGATCCCTGGTCTAACTCCCGACGTCACCAGTGCAGCCACGTTGAACGCAGGTTTCAACAACTTCCTCTGGGGAATGCTGTTGATTTTCCTCTTCTCCGGCATCGGCAACGCTTCCACTTTCAAGCAAATGCCCATGATCTTCAACCGTCGACAGGCCGGCGGGGTAATCGGATGGACGGGTGCGATTGCGGCTTTTGGACCGTTCCTCTTTGGAGTTGGACTCACCACCATGGGTCCGGTGCCGTTCTACATCATCGGAGCGGTCTGGGCTGTTATGTGCATCGGAATCACCTGGTGGCGCTACGCACGCCCGGGCGCACCTAAGAAGGGCTAGACGCAAGAGACTCCGGTCACTGTAGAGTGGTCAGCGTGAGGTAGGCGACAAGTGTGCCTCACGCTGACCACTAGACGGTTAACCAGAGGATCGGATGAGTACAGGGGATTCATTCACATCGGATCAACAGGTCCGCTACGCTCGCAATATTTCTCTAGACGGGGTAGGGGAAAAGGGCCAAGAGAAGCTGCTCTCCTCCTCGATCCTAGTCATCGGCGCCGGCGGCCTCGGATCGGCAGCACTGCCTTACCTAGCCGGAGCAGGCGTAGGAAAAATCGGGATCGTAGACGGCGATGACGTTGAACTAACCAATATGCAGCGCCAAGTTCTGCACACAGATATTGGTCGCAACAAGGCTGAATCCGCTGCTGAACGTGTCTTGGCATTGAACCCGGAACTAACTGTGGTGACATACCCGTACATGTTGACGGCTGAAGATGCTCGGGAACTCTTTCAGCAGTACGACTTGGTCTTAGACTGCACCGACACATTCGCTGCAAAGTTCCTCTTGTCCGACGCCTCCGAAGCAACCGGAGTGCCTCTGGTGTGGGCAACGGCAGTCGGCATGCAGGGACAATGCAGCGTATTCGGAGTGCCCGACCAGTACGGAGAGCCCCTGTACTTGCGAGACCTTATCCCCGAAGAGCCACCTCGGCACACGTATCAGATGGCAACCGAAATGGGGGTGCTCGGAGCGATGGTCGGCCAAATCGGCGCTCTCCAAGCAACCGAAGCCCTCAAGCTTCTACTCGGAATGGGAAGTCCTTTGGTCGGACAAGTGATGGTGCTAGATGCCCTGGAGCCGAGCTGGTCGCTTCTTCCCCTTCGGACCGCCGCCCCCTCGCCTGCTTCAAACCTCAAGAACAACAGATAAGAAAGAGCCTCTCATGTTGAGCGTGCAAGAATACAAAGCCAAAGTACTTGCGACCGCGCACCGCTTGCCAACAGAAGAAGTCCCCGTTGGTACAGGATTTGGACGTGTCTTAGCCGAAGACCTAGTTGCGACATACCCGGTTCCCCCGTTTACAAACTCTGCGATGGATGGGTACGCAGTCCGAAGCGCAGACATACAGGATGTTCCCGTTGACCTGGTAGTAGTCGGTGATATTCCTGCCGGCGCATCCGATACGCCCACACTTCAGGCCGGACAAGCAGCACGCATCATGACCGGTGCACCCATACCCGGGGGTGCTGACACGATCGTGCCGGTGGAAAACACCGACCAGCCGGCTGGATCTGTGCCTCTGCCCGAGTCTGTGACGATCGTAAAAGGGGTGGCAGAAGGGAAGAATATTCGCTTGGCCGCTGAGGATGTGACCGCTGGAGAGGCAGTGCTTCCCGTCGGAACCGTGTGGAGTCCGACAACCGCTGCTGCCGCGGTAGCAGTTGGCTACGCTTACGTTCCGCTCCGAGTCCGCCCACGAGTGGCCGTATTCTCAACTGGCTCTGAGCTGGTCCCACCCGGTGATGTTCTAGGCTTCGGGCAGATCCCGGATTCGAACCTAACAATGATGTCCGCCCTCGTTGAATCCTATGGGGGGCAAGTCGTGCTGTCCCGACAAGTCGACGATGAAGAGAGCAAGTTCGAGGACGCGCTGGCGGAAGCAGGTAAGCAGAAAGCCGACCTGATCGTCACTTCGGGAGCCGTATCAGCCGGAGCTTTCGAAGTGGTCCGCCAAGTATTGGAAGAGCGCGTAGAGTTCGTCAAAGTCGCGATGCAACCGGGCAAACCGCAGGCGTGCGGGACCTTGGACATCGATGGTCGTGCAGTCGCGTTCCTAGGACTACCGGGAAATCCCGTTAGTGTCTTCGTGTCCGCCTGGGTTTTCTTGCGTCCTCTGCTAGACGCTTTTCAAGGCGTACAACGCACTCCGATCCCACCTCTGACGGCGCCGGCCGCAGAATCGTGGACAAGTCCTACGGGTCGAGCCCAATATCTACCCGTAGTCTGGGATGAAAGCGGGCTACACAAAGCACACCGGCTCGGCTCCGGGTCGCACTTAGTCGCTTCTCTTCCAATGGCTAATGCACTAGCCGTGGTGCCGGCCGATGTCGAGACCGTCAATAAGGGCGATACGCTGCAGGTACACCCTTTTTCTTGGGATCACTGAGCACAAGAGCACAAAGCGAGGACCCGTGTTTACACATCTGAATGAGGCCGGCGATGCGCGCATGGTCGATGTCACCGGTAAGACCCCCACAGTAAGGGTGGCGACCGCTGAAGCTGAAGTGTCCTGTTCACCTCATGTCGTTGCGGCCCTGCGGGACGGGACCGTTCCTAAAGGTGACGTCTTGGCGGTGGCTCGAATCGCAGGGATTGCAGCGACGAAGAAGGTTCCTGAACTGTTGCCTTTAGCGCATGTGATCGGCGTGCATGGGGTAACGGTGGATGTCTCGATCGTGGATGAGGGCGTGCTGATTTCAAGCGAGGTGCGCACCGCCGATCGCACGGGTGTTGAAATGGAAGCATTAACTGCTGTCACCGTCGCGGCCCTAGCAGTTGTGGATATGGTCAAAGGCGTTGATCGCAGCGCCGAGATTTCGAATGCGCGCGTTACGTCTAAGTCAGGGGGACGCTCGGGTGACTGGAAGGCTGCGAGCCGTCCGAGGGAGGCCGACTAAGGTCATGGTCAACACCATCTAGAGAGTCGATAATTCTCTCTAGCATCGGACCCACCACCGCCAGGGTGTCCCGTGCGCCACCGCGAGACCCAGGGGCGTTAATGACGAGTGCGCGCGGATATCCCGGGAGTGCGACGATGCCGACCACCCCGCGGGAAAGCAGGGCCAAAGGTGTTTTTTGAGCGCCTCTGCGGCGCACCTCTTCCATGATTCCTGGCACTTGCCGGTCTACTAGCGGCAGAGTTGCTTCAACAGTTACATCTTGAGGTAGAAGCCCACTACCACCGGTGGTAAAAACTATGCGCGCCCCACCGCGGATAGCATCCACGATGTGCCCGGCAATTGCCTCCGCCTGCATTCCAACGACTGTCGGCGGCGCGACTTGGAACCCCATGTCTTCTAATCGAGATCGCAAAACCGATCCTGCCCGATCCTCCGCTGGATCCTCTAAAGCCCTTTCAGAGCAGGTGATCACCGAGATTTGATGCATGTGATTGTCCGCCCCGCTCGTTAGGCTGCCCCGGTCCACTCGCTTGTCCCGTCCGCGAAATACTGACACTTCCAAACTGGAAGCCGCATTTTCACTTCTTCAATTAGTGCCTCCAGAACGCGGAACGCTTCTTTCCGGTGAGACGCCGAAACTGCAGCGCCTAGCGCTACGTCCCCCACCTTCAGATGCCCGGTTCGGTGAAGGACTGCGATTTTGCATGCTCCTGCACCCGCAGAGAGCTCTTGCGCTATCTGTTTCACGACCTCACCCGCATTTGGATGCCCTTCGTAGTCAATAGCCACTACTGGCCGGGCAAGGTCATGGTTGCGTACCTGCCCACAAAAGCTCGTCACCGCACCAGCTGAGTCGTCGTCGACGGCGTCTAAGAGGGTTTGCATGTCAATCGGTTCGGCGCTTACCCCCGAAATCACAACCTGCGCATCACCCCCGTCACTACGCCCGCGATTTTGTACGGTAAACGTCGCTTGCTCGTGATGGTCGCCTCCGCGGGTCTGGTCCACCAGGTGCTCTAGGAGCGGGCCGACAGCATTCACTGCATCTCGCACACCCCCTTGCGAACCCGGTGCGTTCACTACGAACACCGTATTGCCTGCGACCTCAGCGATTCCTGCGACCCCGCGGGACAGCGCAGCATAGGCAACATCCGGATCGTTACGTAGAAGATGCTCGACGCCTAACAAGCGCTTTTTGATCAGAGGAAGCGTCCCTTCAGGGGTTTGATCACGTTCCGTCACACCGGTTCCACCAGTAGTAAAAACAACGTTGGCACCGGCGCTTGCTGCATCGTGAATCGCTTGACGAACCGACTCTTCCCCATCGGCCACTGTTATGTGGGTCACGATCTGTCCATAGTCAGAAAGCAACTCCACGGCTAGCGGGCCCGACAGATCCGAACGAACTCCCTGTGAAACACGGTCCGAAACAGTGACTACAGAAATTCGAACCAAAACGTCCTCCAACAGGGCGGTATTGACAATATGTGAACCTCCTTTACATTATCCTTAACCCGAGCCCGACGATCCAACGATGGATGGAAGGTTGTGTGACCGACCCTATGAACCTCGCGACTCTGGTGAAGACACCAACGACAAGCGGTGAGAAACCCAGAACCAGAGCGAAGCGCGTGCCTGGTACTGACCCCAGGTACTTGAGGGTGCGGCAAAAGTTAATAACCGCGATCTTGAACTTGGCAGCGCACCAACCGGCAGAGACTATTGCTGTATCCGAACTCACCGCCGCAGCGGGGATTTCCCGCACCACTTTCTACAAGCACTCGCAATCACCTGCCCAGTTCTTGGCAGAATACTTGATCGAGCAACTCAAACCGGCGATGGACCCGATCGCACATCTGCTGGAAGACACCAGCGACAGTTACTTGATGCGGTGGCGACAGATACAACTCGCCCTGTTAGACCACGTCGCTCAGAACCGGCGGGTCTACGAACACGTCTTCACTTCTGAAGGACAATCAGTAGTTCTGTCGATGATTTCGCAGTATTTCGAAGGCGTGTTCGAAGCCTACGTAAAGGAATTTGCCGAACACGTCGAAGGGCCCAGACCATCGGAACTGTGGCTGGCCATGGCGTCATCGCAACAGGTGCACAACACAATCGCTATGTTGAGCTCCTGGCTTCGCACTGATATTGACGCAGACCCGGATGAGGTCATTGCCGCTTACGTTACGCTGCTTCCCCCGTGGCAAGTCGCACGCTTCTCCGAAGATGGGCGCATTACCCTGCGCTCCGCACCCGACCCGCGCCCGTTAGAGACCATGGGAATTTTGGATCGCGCACACTTGGATGAAGAGTCTGGCGCCGGCCTGACGCTCCGGGCGCGTGAACGCATGATCCTGGGAACGACCACACCGACCAAGAAAGAGACAGCCAAATAGGTGCGCGGCCGGCGCGATCATGACGGATAGATCGTCACCTGCGTCGCCTTGACAACCAGTATCACCTCCATGCCGATCGCCAAACCAAGTTCCGCGACGGCCTGGGTGGTGATCAGGGCGACGACGTGCGTGCCACTGGTCACGGCCGATAGTCTGACCAAACCATGATGGGGTTGCATAGATTCAATACGAGCACGCCAGTGGTTGCGCGGACTGCCCGCCGGGAAATCAAGATAGACCGCCACGGCAGTTGGCGAAAAGGTTGCGCTTGCACCGACGCCCTTCGCTAACGTCACGCCAGGCGCAGCCTGCCCGGCAACCGCCAACCCTGCGCCCGTGACGACCGCTTCGCCGCTGTACCGCCCTCTAACTAGATTCACTCCCGCCAAATCAGCCGCAAAAAGTGTTCGAGGACGGTTCAGCACGTCGCCAGTCAAACCGTCCTCCACCAAACGGCCCTGCTCCAAGACGAGAGCGCGCTGAGAGAGCGTAGCCGCGTCAACCGAGTCATGAGTAACAAGTAGTGCGAGCTTGTCGGTTAAAAACCCCTGCAGTGCCTGCCTCACTTCAGGGGCTGCTTGAACGTCCAGAGCGGCCATTGGCTCGTCCAGCAGCAACAAGCTGGGCTGGGTCGCCGCCGCACGAGCAATCGAGATACGTTGGGCCTGCCCGCCGGAAAGCGCCGTGGCACGGCTGCCCGCCAAATCACCGCAGCCCATGCGATTCAGCCACCTTAAGGCTTCACGCCGTGCTTCTGTTCTTCGTGCCCCCCGGATTCGCAGTCCATACGCAACGTTATCTAAAACGGTCATGTGAGGGAACAAGAGGGGGTCCTGCGACAGTAGTGCGCTGTTCCGCTTATAGGGGGGTGTCCAAATTCCCGGACGGTTCCCGGCCGGCAGGTCGAAGAGGACGTGTCGCCCTAATTTTGCGTAACCGCTGTCAGGCCGAATAATGCCCGCCAATATTTCCAGTAGGGTCGACTTTCCCGACCCGTTGTGCCCAAGAACCGCGGTCACTTGATTTTCTTGCGCGTCGAATGCCACTTGAAAGTTTCGGCTGGCCAGCTCTGCTTCAAAGCGCAGCCCTTCGTAATCGTTGACTTTCATGATGTTACCGAGGGCGTCTCGAAAAGAAGTCGGTGGACACCATCGCGATGACCGCCACAATCACTAGGACGACCGACAGTGCGATAGCCGCGTCCGGATCTTTCACTCTCTGCAGGTAAATCTCTAGAGGCATCGTGCGTGTCACGCCTTCCAGGCTGCCGGCAAAAGTAATGGTTGCGCCAAATTCACCCAACGCTCTTGCAAAAGCGAGGAGCGCCCCAGAAACTAGACTGGGCCCAATCAGCGGCAACGTGACAGTTCGCAACACCGTAAATGGTTTCGCCCCCAGGGTTGCTGCCGCAACTTCGTACCTATCACTTTGTGCACGAAGTGAGGCCTCTACCGATATGACCAAGAATGGCAGAGCCACGAAAGTTTGAGCTACGACGACTGCCGCGGTACTAAAAGCGATGTTCACACCCATTACTTCCAGTTGCGCGCCGACCATGCCGCGCCGACCAAAGGTGTAGAGCAGGGCGATTCCCCCAACCACTGGGGGTAGCACCATCGGCAACAGTATTAGAGAGCGCAAGAGTCGCAATCCTGGAAAGGACGCCCTCGCCAATATCAACGCCAACGGCAGGCCAAATAGGACGCACAGAACAGTCGATATCGCGGCTGTCCGCAGACTCAAGAGCAAGGCGGTAGCAGATGATTCACTGGTGATCAGGGGCCAGAAATTCGCCCAATCCAACCTTGTGCCCATGGCGATAATAGGCAGGAAAATGAATAGCATGGCTGCGGCTGCGGGAATATATAGCGCTCGGGGCAGCCCCACGCTCATTTGATTCATAGACCACCTTTATCCAACGCATCTGGGGGTCCGAAACCCGCGGACAACAGTTCGGCCTGCCCCACGGGACTTAGCAGGAAGTCCACCCATTCCTGTGCCAAGCCAGGGTTCGCACTGGAAACTAAGGGCACAATCGGGTTCCTATTTATCGCCAGCGCCGATTCCTCGAAAGAAACCGACTGAACCGTGTCGCCCGCGAACATTGCGTCAGTCTTGTAGACGAGTCCGGCGTCGCCCTCCCCCACCTGAATCTTCACCAGTACGTCGGCCACAGACTGCTCTTCGGAAACCGGTGCCAGGGAGACTCCGGTTTCTTCCGCGATTCGCTGCGCCGCCGCCCCGCATGGCACTTCGGGCGCACAAATAACCAGTGCCAATTCAGGTGTCGCTAAGTCAGCAAAGGTCGCTACCGACGCCGGGTTATCCACAGGCGTGATGATTTGGAGAGCATTGGTTGCGAAAATCAATGGAGTGCCTGCCGCTAGACCTTCATCGAGCACTGGTTGCATCTGTTGCTCATCAGCGGATGCGAATACGTCTGCGCGTGCCCCGTTCAAGATCTGTTCCTGTAGATCTTGGGAACCTGCGAAGTTGAACGTGACGGCGACGCCTTCATGTTCCTCTTCAAACTGTTGGCCGAGGACGGAAAATACCGGTTCTAGCGACGCGGCAGCAAAAACCGTCAGACGCTCATCCGCGTGAGGGCCAGTGGCAGCACACCCGGCTGAGACCGACATCACGCAAAGCACAGTGAGTGAGACGATTCGTCGACCCGTCATTCTTGCCATGTCTTGAGGATACGCGCCAACACACTTCAAGTCCGCGGCCGGGGTTTCATCCGGCAGTTCTGATTCGCCGACAGTCGTTGATTTAGACAAGGTGGGTGTTGCTATTTGGTCATGGTCTTTCACCGGAATACGGGCGTATTTTCCGCATGATTGCACCATTTTGACCCCAGCACGGTGTCTACAAGGTTGAATGGAAGGAACCGGGATCGCGGTAGCCAAGACGGCGTCGTCATGATGGTAGGTCGTCGGGATCCCATCCGATCAGTTGAGTGAGGAAACCAATGGCTGAAACCTCTCCTTTCGTCCTCCCAGACTCAGTCGCGAAACTCGGGTCACTGCTGCGGCCGACGGCGAAGGCAACCAATTCGCGACAGATTTTTATGGAGGGCGGTCGTGAGGCGGACCAGTTTTACCGCCAGCGATGGAATCACGACCGCAAGGTTCGTTCAACCCACGGGGTAAATTGCACCGGATCATGCTCCTGGTGGGTGTTCGTAAAGGACGGGATCATAACTTGGGAGACCCAGGCGGTCGATTACCCAACTACCGGGCCTGACTTCCCAGAGTACGAACCCCGCGGATGCCCCCGCGGCGCCGCGTTCTCCTGGTATACCTATTCACCCAACCGGATTCGCTACCCCTACGTACGCGGCACCCTGCTTGACTACTACCGGGAAGCCAAGGCCCGCGTCTCCGATCCCGTCCTCGCCTGGCGGGAAATCGTCGAAGATCCACAGAAAGCGCAGACATACAAGAAGGAACGAGGGCGCGGGGGCCTAGTGCGTTGCTCGTGGGGCGAAGCCATGGAAATGGCGGCCGCCGCACACGTTTACACGACCAAGCGGTACGGACCAGACCGCATGTTTGGCTTCTCAGTTATTCCCGCCATGTCACAGGTGTCCTACGGAGCCGGTTCCCGCTTCTATGAGCTAATGGGCGGCTCCATGCTGTCGTTCTACGACTGGTATGCCGATCTGCCCCCCGCTTCACCGGAAGTCTTCGGGGACCAAACGGACGTTCCGGAATCGGGCGACTGGTACAACTCTGACTATCTGATCATGTGGGGTTCAAACGTCCCCCAAACCAGAACACCGGACGCCCACTTCATGACTGAAGCCCGCTACCACGGGCAAAAAGTGGTCGCCGTCAGCCCCGACTACGCGGCAAACACAAAGTTTGCTGACGAATGGCTGCGCGTGTCTCCCGGTACTGACGGGGCGCTGGCAATGGCCATGGGACACGTCATCCTCAAGGAATTCCATGTGGACAAGAAGGAGCCGTACTTCCTTGACTACATGTCCAAGTTCACCGACTCACCTTTCCTTGTGTGGTTAGACGAAAAGGACGGCGCCTACGTTCCGGGTAAGTTCGTAACCGCCGCAGATGGGGTCGCCGGGGAAGAACTGGCCGAAAGTGAACACGCCGCCTTCCGCACTCTGGTCTGGGATAAGAAGAAGGGCATCACCGACCCAGGTGGCACTTCTGCAGACCACTATGGTGAAGCGGGAATGGGTAAATGGAACCTAGAGATGCGCGGCATCGATCCGCATCTTTCGGCCGAAGAACTACCTGGCGCGGATCCAGTTGAGATCCTCTTGCCTCGCTTTGACCTGCCGGTCACTCCCGACCAGGAAACACCCGGAGCCGGCGTGCTTCGACGTGGCGTCCCAGCCGTGGAAGTGGACGGTCGCCTGGTAACTACGGTTTACGATTTGCTGCTAGCCCAGTACGGTGTCGCCCGAGATGGCTTACCGGGCACGTGGCCAACTGGGTATGACGACGTATCTGAAGTTGGTACACCCGCCTGGCAAGAAGAACACACCGGGGTTCCAGCCGCTGCCGCTATCCGCATTGGACGGGAATTCGCGCAGAATGCTGCTGATTCAAAGGGCCGCTCCATGATCATTATGGGCGCCGGCGTGAACCACTACTACCATGCCGATACGATTTACCGGACCTTCCTCGCCCTGACGTCGATGTGCGGCACACAGGGCGTAAACGGGGGCGGTTGGGCCCACTACGTGGGGCAAGAGAAGGTCCGTCCCATCACCGGCTGGGCACAATATGCTTTCGCTTTGGACTGGGTGCGTCCTGCACGCCAAATGGTCACTACCGGCTTCTTCTACCTGATGACTGATCAGTGGCGCTACGACGGCACCCCGGTCACCAAACTAAAGTCGCCGCTTTCTGACTTGGACTGGGAAGGAAAATCCACCGCCGACACGTTGGTGGAGTCCATGAAACGCGGCTGGATGCCCTCTTTCCCCACGTTCGACAAGTCAACCTTGCTGCTGGGCCAAGAAGCCCTCAAGTCCGGCGTTCCAGTGGCAGATTATGTGGTGGACCAACTTGAGAAAGGTGAACTCAACTTCGCCTGCGAAGACCCTGATAACCCCGAGAACTTCCCGCGGATTCTCACCTCATGGCGCACCAACCTGTTGGGGAACACCGCTAAAGGTGCTGAGTTCTTCTATCGCCATCTAGTTGGGGCTGAGGACGCGATCAGTGCCAAAGAGCTGCCCGATGAGCGCCGTCCTGAAACGATGGTGTGGCGGGAAGCGGCAGCCAGCGGCAAGGTCGACTTGCTGCTCACGGTGGACTTCCGCAACACCACCACCACGCTGATGTCCGATATCGTCCTGCCGGCTGCGACTTGGTACGAAAAGGATGATCTATCGACCACGGACATGCATCCCTTCATCCACGCCTTCGATGCGGCCATCAGTCCGCCGTGGGAAGCCCGCACCGACTACGAGGTGTTCCAAGAACTTGCTGCCCTTGTTTCGAATATGGCAGAGGTCCATTTGGGACAGCAGCAGGATGTCATCCCTGTCCCCATGGCACACGACACCCCGGATGAGTACGCGAACCCAGGCGGCGTGGTGAAGCCTTTGGATGAACTGCCGTTCATCCCAGGAAAGACGATGCCAAAACTGGTGCCGGTGGTGCGTGACTATACGACCTTGATTGATCGCTTCAATACTCTTGGTCCGCTAGCCACAGAGGTCGGCATGGTCACCAAGGGCGTTGTTTACAACCCTGATGAAGAGGTCGAGCGGCTAGGTGAGATGCACGGAGTACACCCGCACACGGGGCGCCCAATCATCGATAACGCTAAGGCTGCAAGCGACACCATCTTGTTCCTGTCGGGTACAACCAATGGGCGCCTAGCAACTACGGGCTTCGAAACGCTACAAAAGCGTACGGGAACACAGTTGGTGCAACTTTCCGAAGGTTCGGAAGAAAAGCGCATCAGCATGGAACAACTCCAAGCCAAGGGGCCCGAACCGGTTATCACGTCACCTGAATGGTCTGGATCTGAAACAGGTGGGCGGCGCTACACCGCCTTTGTGCAGAACATTGAGAATGGGCGGCCGTTCCACACTCTCACGGGGCGAATGCACTATTTCTTGGACCACGACTGGATGCGAGACCTAGGTGAGAACCTGCCAATCTATAAGTCGCCACTGCCACTTGACCACCTTTACGGGGAAACTCCAGTAGGTGAAGTCGGCGAATACGACGGTCAAACCAGTGTGTCCGTGCGGTACTTGACACCCCACCACAAGTGGGCGATCCACTCGCAGTACTACGACAACCCACAGATGCTCACCCTGAACCGCGGCGGACAAACAGTGTGGATCAGCCCGCAAGACGCCGAAACCATCGGGGTGGAAGACAACGACTGGATCGAGGCATGGAACCGCAACGGAGTCGTCGTAGCCAAAGCGATTGTCTCTCACCGCATCCCAGCGGGCACGGTGTATATGTACCACGCACAAGAACGCACGATTAACACTCCGATTTCACAGACAACTGGACGGCGCGGCGGTATTCACAACTCGCTGACGCGAATCCTTATCAAGCCGACTCACCTGATCGGCGCCTACGCCCAACAGTCCTATGCGTTCAACTACGTGGGACCAACCGGGTCACAAAGAGATGAAACAACCCTTATCCGCAAGCGCAGCCAGGAGGTCACGTTCTGATGAAAGTCATGGCTCAAGTCGCAATGGTGATGAACCTCGACAAGTGCATTGGTTGCCACACCTGTTCGGTCACCTGCAAGCAGACCTGGACTAACCGGGCTGGCACAGAGTACATGTGGTTCAACAACGTGGAGACCCGCCCGGGTGCCGGCTATCCCAAAGCTTGGGAAGACCAGAAGAAGTGGAAGGGCGGTTGGAAGCTAAACAAGCGTGGCAAACTGGTTCCTGCTAGCGGTGGACGGGCTACTGTCCTGTCCCAGATCTTTGCTTCCCCCCGGATGCCTGAACTCAAGGACTACTACGAACCTTGGACCTACGAGTACGACAAGCTTTTGTCTGCTCCCAAAGATTCCAAGTACTTCCCCACCGCACGGGCAGTCAGCCAGATCACCGGCGAACACATGGACAAGATCGAGTGGGGGCCCAACTGGGACGACGATCTAGGTGGCGGCGCTCAAGCAATCGCTGATGACCCTATCGTTCAAGAGATCGCCACAAAAGTTAAGGCAGAGATTGAAGATTCCTTCATGTTTTACCTGCCGCGCATCTGCGAGCACTGCCTGAACCCGACCTGCATGGCCGTATGCCCGTCCGGCGCTATCTACAAGCGGGCTGAGGACGGAATCGTCCTCGTCGACCAAGATGCTTGCCGAGGCTGGCGAATGTGCGTCGCGGGATGCCCGTACAAGAAGATCTACTTCAACCACGAGACTGGCAAGAGTGAAAAGTGCACTCTGTGCTACCCGCGTATTGAAATTGGCGAGCCAACCGTCTGCTCGGAAACGTGTGTGGGACGCCTGCGTTACCTGGGGGTCGTTCTTTACGATGCGGACCGGGTTGCCGAAGCGGCCGCCACGCCGGACCCACAGGACCTCTACGAAGCACAGCTCGATATCCTCCTGGACCCGAACGACCCGGAAATTGTGGCAGCAGCCCGTGCCGATGGTGTCTCAGACCGCTGGATTCTAGCGGCCCAAGAATCCCCCATTTGGAAGCTCATCAAAGAGTATCGACTGGCACTTCCGCTTCACCCCGAATATCGCACTATGCCAATGGTTTGGTACGTTCCACCATTGGCCCCAGTGGTTGACGCGGTTACCGCCTCCGGGGCGGACGGTGAGGATCACAAGATCCTCTTAACCAGCCTCTCAAAGATGCGTATTCCTTTGGACTACTTGGCTGAACTATTCACAGCCGGCGACCCCCGCCCAGTGGAACTTTCCTTGCGGCGCCTAGCCGCGATGCGCTCTTATATGCGTGACGTGAACCTGGGCTTCCCAGTTCAGGAAGAGATTGCTTCCGCCGTAGGAATGACTGGACGCCAGATGGAAGAGATGTATCGACTCTTGGCGATCGCCAAGTTCGACGACCGCTACGTCATTCCTGAGTCTGGGTCAGCCCCCGCACCGCGCATGGAAGAGCTCGGCATCGACACCTCGGGTATCGGCGATGCTGGCTTCTTGGGTGAGGGCGCCCCGTCTGCCTGCACTTCAGCCATCGGACACCGTGCTTCTCTCGACGCTACGCCGAAGAAGCGTGAACCCGTATTCGTGGAGCTCCAGACCTGGTCAGATGGGCGCGGTGCACCCTTGAATGCAGGCGGTCGCCAGTGAGCCGGAAATCGGTCCGCTTTCTGCGACCTCCACGCCAAGTCGAGAGCATCGCTCCGGTGGAATGCACGGCCGAACAAAGGCGGATTACCCACATGCTTGTGGCTGCCATGCTCGGCTACCCGGAGGACGGCCTGGAAGGCGCCCTCGAAGCATACGGTCACGTCCGCGCAGACCTACCAGCCGACCTGGTCGCCCATCTGGACAAGTTTCGCGACTGGACCGACTCAACAGATCTGAGAGACCAGTCAATTCACTACGTTGAAACATTTGACCAGCAACGCCGCACAGCGTTGTACCTCAGTTACTACGTGGCTGGAGATACGCGCCTCAGGGGTTCGGCGATCCTCGGGTTCAAAGAGTTCATCAACGCCCTCGGATACGAAACTGAAGGCGATGAACTCGATGATTATTTGCCAGTGTTGTTGGAACTGTCGGCAACCACCGGGGACCCTCTGGTTATCGACCTATTGGCTTCCCACCGCGACGGTATTGAAGTGATGAGGTCGGCGCTCCACGGAGCGGGCTCCCCCTACGCTCACCTGCTGGACGCACTCGTTGCCACTTTGCCCCAGGTCAGCGAAGAAGTGATGGACCGCTTCCACCGCCTGGTAACTCAAGGTCCCCCCACCGAAATGGTTGGTGTCCACCAGCCGCTAGCTTGGAGTAAATCATGAGCTTCTGGAATGTCTTACTTTGGGTCATTTTCCCCTATCTGGCTCTGGCGTCCATGGTCATCGGTCTTATCTGGCGTTGGAAGGTCGATAAGTTCGGCTGGACCACGCGTTCTTCGGAGACATACGAACGTAAGTGGCTACGGATCAGTTCCCCACTCTTCCACTACGGGATCCTCTTAGTGATCTTGGGTCACTTCGTGGGTCTGGTGATTCCCCAGTCATGGACAAGCGAAGTGGGCATCTCGGAAGGTATGTACCACTTTATGGCGGTCAGCCTCGGCTCGGTCGCAGCGGTGATGACGATCTTGGGGCTTATCGGACTGCTGGTGCGGCGCTATGTCGTCAAGTCGGTGCGGCTAGCCACCACTCCGGGTGACATCGTGACCTACGTGTTTCTCACTGCTGCGATTGCGCTGGGTACAATCGCCACGGTTTCCACCCAGATATTTGGTGGGCCGCACGGCTATGACTACCGTGAGACGATCAGCCCTTGGTTCCGCTCTATCTTCTATCTGCACCCGCAAACAGAACTAATGATCGGTGTTCCTTGGCAGTTTCAGACTCACATTATTGCCGGCCTACTGCTCTTCGCTGTGTGGCCTTATACCAGGCTGGTCCACGCGACCGCATTGCCTATCAACTACCCGGCACGCCCGTATATGGTCTATCGCAGCCGAGGCACCGAAGTTGGCTATCCAGGCTACTGGCAGGGCGGTGAGCCAGTGCCGGCCTACAAACTAGCGAAGACGAAGACCGAGAAAAAGAAATACCATTCGACCTTCGGAGGCGGGAACAAGCCCGTCGGCTAGAAAACAGCCCACCTCTTTCGTCATCCCCATTTTGTGGTTTCGGCCATAGGATGGGGATGTGCCGTATAAACGGCAAGAACCAAGACTGGAAAAGAGTTGAGAATGAGTCTGGAAGTCTACGGACCCGGCGTGGAATATGCCAAGGAGCTAATCGCACAGGGCCGCGTTTCAAATGATCCTGGACAGTGGCACGAAATCAACCCGGGCACCGAAGAGCAAGATGCGTTTATAGATGAAAACGGTCTACGCGCCTGGTCCTTGTGGCACTTGGCCCACCGCCCTGACGCAGACCCCGACACTAAAGGGGCTTATGAGTTTCCCTACGGCGACTACCAAACTGTCTGCCGGGAAGGTTTGCTCGCCGCTGAAGAACGCTCCAAACAGTACGGGTACGAAGAAATCAATGCCGTCGCCCTTGAGCTGCTACGGCTAGTTGACCAAGCGTTAGAACAGTAGCCTAGGTGGGACTAGCAGCGTCTAGTCCCACCCAAAACTGCGCTGCCAGCCGGCGATGGGCATTTAGTTAAGAAGAGCTTACTTACGCTACGGTAAAACCATGTCTGCATCTTCTGCGCCATCTTCTCCCACTTCTGGGACACCGGAGTGGCTGCGCACAGTTAACGACCGTCTAGCCCTGCGTTTGCTCATAGAGCACCAGGCGCTGAGCCGCGCTCAAATCCGCGAACTTGCCAACGTTTCGAAGCCAACCGCCAGCCAAATGGTTCTGCGCCTAGAACAGGCCGGGCTGATAGAACCGGTCGGCAAGACGTCCGGGCCACGTGGCCGCAATGCCATTGTCTATGCGTTGCGCCCAGACAGTATCTGCGGCGTAGCGATGACGGTGGATGCCCTGCGCATCCAAGCAGTTGTAGTGGATGCAGCCGGCGGGGACCATCCAGTCGTCACTTTCCCAAATTTGCCAGAACGCGACCCTGCCGGAGACGTACAGGCTGCCATAGAGGCCGCGTATCTAGCTGCGGGCGTGGAAAAATGCCCCTGCACACACGTGACGATAGGAATCCAAGGAGCGGTTCACCACACCGAGGATATTCTCGACTTCGCCGGGACCCTACCCGGATGGCCAACGGTTGGCGTACATGAACAGATCCGTACCCACCGCGGCGTAGAAGTCACTATCGACAACGATGCAAATCTAGCGGCCATTGCTGAGAGGGAGGCTGGCACGGCTGGCGCAGACCAAGACTTTATCTTCCTCTGGCTTGGGAAAGGTATCGGGGCCGGGCTCGATATCGATGGTAAGCCCCGCACCGGCGCTACTGGAAACGCCGGGGAAATCGGGTACCTAGAGCTTCCTTTGTCCGCCGCCCAGATCGACCCAGACGCCAAAGACTTCACGGATTTGCTCGGCGATGAAGCCCTGTTCAAGATGTTTGGCACACAGGACTTTGACGTGGCGCTGGGAATGTTGGCCGACAGCCCCGCTCACATGCGGGACTACGCGCAGCGCGTGGCCCTGCTGATCCGTCCCCTCGCTTCCGTGCTGGACCCAGCGTTGATCATCCTAGGTGGTCCCGTCGGCACCGTGGGCGGCCAAGGCCTATCTCGACTCGTCCAAGAAGCCGCCGGACCGGAACCGATCGTGCTGCCGACCCAGACCGGAATGGACTCAGTACTTATTGGTGCGCGTAGCCTGCTCTTGAACCAGTTGCACGAGGAATTGGAGCGTCGAATCGAACTGGACCAGTGGGAAGGAAATCAGTCGGCTCGCCCGTAATCACGAACTGCCTCCAGAGCGCGCGGCATGTCGAGGACGTCCATATAGGGGAGCGGATTTAACTTCTGCTTGATGACGTAGTCGGTTAGCTGTTCGCGCATAACGGCAAGCAGTTCCTCTTTACTCCACGGTTTAGCGATGTAATGATCCAAATGAGCATCATTGACGGCCCTGACGGTGTCAGACAGGTCTGCCTGACCGGTGACCAGCACTTTGCGGGTCGCTTCTAACTCTGGGTCGCGCGCCGCCTCAATCATGAAATCAACTCCGGTGGTGCCGGGCAGCCGGTGGTCGCACAGCGCCACGGCCAACAGGTCACCGTCGTCAAAGACCTCTTGGATCACTTCCCAAGCGTCTTCGACGTCTTCGGCTGGTTCTAGCCGAACCACATCTGACAGGGGCATCAGGTCTCGTTCGAGGGCGGCTCGGACTTCCGGTTCGTCCTCGAGAATAAGGATCGAGAGTTTCATTGCTCCTCCTTCGGGGCGGTTACGGGAAGGTCAACGACGACCGTGGTTCCCTCACTACTGGTACGGATGCGCATGGTTCCGTAATGTTTGCCAACAATATTGCGGCTGACGCCAAGACCAACTCCCATTCCGAAGCGGACTTGACCCGACTTGGTGGTGAAACGAGGTTCAAAGATACGGGGAAGGATCGACTCTGGGATACCCGGCCCGTCGTCAGCAATTTCTACACGCAGCCAACCCGGACGCGGCGAACTGGTGGCGATCTTTATGTGTCCCAGTTTCTGTCCAGCGGGAAGATCCGCGGGTGCTGCCTCTGCTATTGCTTCCGCAGCGTTCGTCAGCAGATTGGTCCACACTTGAGCCAACTGGCCGGGATGGCACTCCAAGGTAGGTAAGTCGTCATATTCGCGGCTTACGTCGATATCGCCCAACTTATGGGACAAGAGGCGGATCGCATCATCAAGATTCCCGTGAAGATCCACATCAACCGCTGATTCCCCATCTGGGCGAGCATAAGAACGCAACGAAGACACCAAATCGGTGATCCGCACAGAAGCGGAGCGAAGGTTCCTTAGCTGCGTTCCGATTGAGGCTGCTTGCTCGGCTCCCTCCAAGGAAATCCCGGACCGACGCTTTAACTGCTTGGCAAGATCAAGGTCGCGAATACCAGCCAAACTCAACCGCTGGGCAGTTGCCTTATCGCCGGTCACTGCCGCTAATTCGCGTCTGAGTTTCCGTTCCGCCCTCGTCGACAACGAGGGGGCCTCTAAGCCGCCTTGAAGCGCCGTCAACGCGAATTTAGCCCACTTTTTGTCCGGAGCCGTCTGCAACAGGTGGGTTACGTCTTCCCCCAAATATTCGGCGATCCGTTGAATGGCGGCCATCGGATTATTCAACTCGTGAGCCACACCCGCTGAAAGTGCCCCCAGGGAGGCAAGTCGCTCCTGAGCAGAAAGTTCGGTGCGTGCTTCTTCCAAGTTAACCAGGGCCGTTGCCAGTTGTGCGCGCTCTTTTTCGAGCTGTTCTGATAGCACCGCATTTTGAATGTGCAGTTCTTCTGCCCTACGGAGCCGACGATCTAACGAGCGAATAAAGAGGGTGGCCACTAGCAGAGTAATGTCCGGGTGCCCGTTGATGGCGATATTGAGCTGTTCGACGGTTAGGCGAACCACGGTAACTTCACTGGTGGTGATGGCGTTCAAGAGTGCTCGACGCCCTTCGCTGACCGCCAGTAAGCCGATGATGCGACCAGTGGACTCCTCGTGCATCACGATATCCCCGTTGGGACTTTCATGGATGAGGGCGACCGAACCGCTAAGGATGATTGTCACCTCTTCGACCCACTCACCCTTGGTCGTCAGCCGCACACCGGGGGGCAAGGTAATTCGGGGTTGCACGCCGAGTGAGAGCTCTATGCGGCGCAGCACCTTCTCAATGATGACGGCATCCGAAAATGGTTGGTCAAACAATGAGGAAATCTGGGGCGCCGACAGCACTTGGCGGTGCTCGTCAAACAGCTTCACCTGCGTCTTCATTGAGTCGATAAACGGTTCTGTTGCCAAACCTGGGGCGTAACCGATCCAATCCAGGCGACCCGAATCCGTTAGCCAATCCACGCCCGAGATTTGCGAAGACGTGGACAGGACAATCAGACGCGTCCAGGCCAACTGCTGGCAGTTCTGCACCAGTGGCTTCAGCACCTGGTCCGCCGTCCCAGTTTCGTCCCCAACTATTACCGCCACAAAAGCTACGGGACGGACCGGCGGTACAGGTGCGGGCACCCAGGTTGACAGCTCCCCACCGTCATCGAGGGGACAAGCCAGACCCAAGGCTGCCTCTTCGTTATCGGGGAAACGCGCTACGTCGCACAGGTCGGCAAGCCGCTCACCCAAGAGGCGAGCAATTTGGATGGCGTACTGGTCAGCGCCGATCACTACCCCCAAGGGTAAGGAGCGGTCTGCGTCCGCATCCTGAACTTGGATCGGGTAGCGGATTGGCATTTAGACCAGCCCCATCATTTGCCAGATGGCTGGCATGGCTAGCACGAGCAAGACGGTGGAAACGAGTCCCACGATCATCCCCACAATCGCCATGTCCTTCACTGAACACATTCCAGTTGAGTAGGCGATCGCATTCGGAGGTGTAGAAATGGGTAGAGACATGCCCAAAGAACAGGCGATGGCCACCACGACGGCGATCATCATCGTATTGCTGCCCGGCAGGGCGGCTGCCAGCGAAATGGACAGGGGCACCAGCAGGTTCGCCGCTGCCGAGTGGGACATGACGTTTGCGAAGCCAAGTCCAACCATCGCCAGCACGAAGATGACCCCCATGGTGCCAAGACCTTCCCAACCGATGGAGTTGACTAGCCAGGCATCCAGCCCCGTGGCACCAACGCCTGTTCCCAGTGCGATACCGCCGGAGACCAGCCACAGGACGGGCCAGTCAAGCTTCTTAATGTCGTTTCCATCCATCACTCGTAAGCACAGCAGAACGGCTACGGGAATGAAGCCCACCGTATTGGAAGAGATGCCGTGAATCGGCTCTGTCATCCATAAAATAATGGTCAAGGCGGCTACCGCATAGAAGGTTTTCGCCTTTCCAGACATGTTCCAGTTGGCTTCGACCTCAACCTTAATTTTTTCCCCGCGGGGAATGAAGAGGACGCAGATGAGCAGCCAGGAAGCGAGCAGGATTACGAGGGCGAAAGGGGCTGCGATCATCATCCATTGGGCGAATGAGAGGTCAATACCATGCGTTTCCAACGCGCCAATGGCAATCGCATTTGG
>CAYFWE010000021.1:0-29014 GCA_964346745.1 uncultured Actinomyces sp.
AGAGCCTCTGCCTTCCAAGCAGATGGTGCGAGTTCGATTCTCGTCACCCGCTCCATTTACTCCTCTTACTAGCGTGACCTAGGTATGACCGTGGTCGTTCGACCAGCGGAATTGGGCACAGCGGCAATTTCGGTGGCGGGTCCGCCCTCGACAATCTGTTCCATCAGCGAATAGCGGTATGACATTTCGTCTGCTCCCAAGACGGCGCCTTCTGCTGAGCCGTGCAAGAGCGGCCGCACCACGTGCCCGCTGTCAACCGTTACTGCCATCCACTCCGCACTGGTGATGCGGGCGGGTTGTCCTTCTTCTTTGACGCCGTTGAAGAAGCTCATCATCCCGGTGGAAGATTCGGTTGAACCGGTGGCCTCCCGCGTCTGGTTTGAGATGAAGTTACCCAAGCCGTAGGCGACCCACATTCCGTTGCCATTGGGGCCGCCCTCCAACAAAGCCATGGGGCGCGGTACGTGCGCGTGGTGCGAAACGTAGATGTCGATCAAGCCCGAATCGGCGAGCTGCTGGGCGGTGTCGATTTGGAAGGGCTCCGCGGCGGTGTCGTATTCGATTTCGCAGCAATGCAGCGTGGCGACCACGATATCGGCGCCATCTTCACGGGCTTGGCGGGCTCGCTCTTCGATAACTGGAATGTCTATCAACTGGATGGACCAGGGTGCATCTTCTGGGATGGGAATGCCATTGGTGTTGTGGGCGGCCGCGATATGAGCGACGGTGACGCTTTGCCCATCCCCTTCGATGGTGTACATCTGGGGGCGCTCCGCTTCTTCAGCGGACCTGGCTGTTCCCGTGTGGCCTAGGCCGGCGTCATCCAAAAAGTCGAGTGTATTGACGATCCCAGCCATTCCTTGGTCCAAAGAATGGTTGGACGAGGTCGAGCACCCATCCCAGCCACTGGCTGCCATTGCGTCCGCCAGGTCCCGTGGTGTGCCGAAGATCGGGTATCCCGAGGGCGCCTGATCGCGGGGAACCATCGCCGTCTCCATGTTGCACAGACTCAAGTCGGAGCCCTCGATATAGGGGCGGACCGGTTCCCACAGTCGGGCGAAATCCCACTTTTCACCGTCCCAGGCCGAATCGGCCACCGGCATGTGGATCAGCATGTCCCCGCCGGCAGAAATAGTGAAGTCGAGAGGCTGCGCGGGGGCGGGCTCTCCCTTTTCTTCAGCAGGTGCCGACTGGGCAACCGGTGGCAAGGACTGCGGTTCCGCTTCAACGGTGACCGGCTGATTCGCCCACGGGCGCAAGACAATCAAAAAGACGACTAGGAGGAGCGCCGCGACAGCGACGATAAGGTAGACGGTTTTAGACCCCGCGCTCTGCTTCATGGGCTCATCGTAACAGTGTGATTAGTTCTTTTTCGCACCCTGCTTAGGGTCGCTTGGTCCAAGGTTGATCATCCCGAGGGAGGCGGCATCTACAATCTTTATCTCGGGAGTGCCGTCGGCCTTTTCATCCGCGGTATCTTCGGGTTCCACCTGTTGCGTGGTTGACGTCTTTTTCCACCAGACGAACAGGATTATCAACGCGATCGCCACGATGACAGCGACGTCAATCCATGCGCTGGCAAGAGAGGTGCTTTGCCGCTGAATCCAAGCGGACACGCTGGTCGGTAAGAGGGCAGGCATATCTACCAGCCCATTTGTCACCCAGAATAGGATCCCCACGCCGGTTATCAGTAGCCCGCCGATAACCGATGTCGTGTGGAACTGGTAGCCGAGGAATGTGAAGGGACGCCCCCGCAAAAGCGCCTGCCCACGCCCGCCCAGTTTGTCCCAGAGCGCGGCGATAAGCAGCAGAGGAACGATCATTCCCGCCCCGTAAATCGCCAGCAAAACACCGGCAGTAACCAGATTCCCTTGGGCCGCAGCGAGCGTGAGGACGGCCCCCAGGATGGGGCCCGCACAGAATCCGGCGACTCCGCTGGCCATACCTAAGAGGAAGGACTTCATGAGCCCCACGCTGGAGCCGGCACGGTCTCGCAGAGAACTGCTGCCCGGCAGCGCTTTAGAAGCGTCGAATCCAAGCCCGAAAACCTGTAGCACGCCAAAGACAATCATGATTGCCGAAGCGACTGCGATTACCAGCGTGCGGTGCTCTACGAAGAGAACGCCAACCGCCCCCGCCCCGACTCCCAGTGGGACGAGGACGATTAGTAGACCCAGGTAAAAGATTCCACCGTGCAGGGCAAGTCTTGGTCCCGCCCCGACGGTAGAAGCGAAGAACGCCGGCAGAAGAAGCGCCCCGCAGGGGGACAGAATCGCCAGCGCCCCACCCAAAAAGGCAGTTAGCAGACTTACATCCACGCGGAACTACCCATCGTGTTTGGCTAGAGCGTCCTCGAACGCATCTATAAAGACCTGCGTTGGCTGGGCGCCAACGATCGGGGCCCCGCCCAAAGCGAATGTTGGGGTGGATGTAACGCCTACACCCCGGGCGAACGCCGCGTGCTCATCGACGATTTGCGCGGTTTCTGCCGAGGTCAGGTCGGCCTCAAACTGAGCCTGATCCAAGCCCAGTTCCCCCGCCAGTTTGATGAGAGCTTCGCTGGTCAACGCGCTGTCGGAAAGTGTCCCACCATTGGGGAAGAGAGCGTTATTGAACTCGAGGAACTTGCCTTGCAGTCCAGCGGCGTAGGCGGCGCGAGCGGCTTCAACCGACGGTTCGCCGAACAGGTTGGCGTCGCGCCATTCGATGCGCAGAAGTCCCTGGTCCACGTATTCGAGCATGGCGGGCAGGGTGTCTTCATTCCAGCGTCCGCAGTAGGGGCACTGGTAGTCGGAAAAGACCACCATGCCTACCGGGGCGTCCAGCTCCCCAATTGCCAAGGGGTCATCCGCTTCCCGAGTTTCCAGAACCGTTAGGTCTTGGTCTGGTGGCGGGGGTGGTTGAACCGCTTCTTCTTCAACAACGGCGTCATCACTGTCGACGATCTCAATTTCCCCCAGTGATGGAGGTGGAGTCGCGTCCTTCTTCCCCTCTTGCATAATCAGAACCACTGCGACGAGGGCGGCGGCTATGGCCACCACAAGTAGTGGAACAACGAGGCGGGCGCGCGAACTCTTAGCGGGTTTATTGGCCATAGCGAGCCTCCTGCTCGGGTTAGTTACCTCAGTTAGTGAGGCCTAGCAATCACCCATCTTGTCAGGGGTAGCCGGCGCAAGCACGTATCTGAGGCGGACCATGGCCAGACTCACCAGTAGCCTGCCCCCATGCCGCCGCCAAATATCGCGGCAAACGTGCCGGTAATGCCCGAAATAATCAGTCCGCCAAAAGTGAACGCCAGCGTAACGATCCACGCCATGACCTTGTTCTTTTGGTAGCCCGACAGTGGTCGCCCCCATTTATCGGTTTGTGCGCCGGCCAAGGTCATAATCAGGTCGATAAGCGCCCAGATGCCGAATCCACCCAAGGTGATTAGCTTCAGGATCCCGGTGCCGATCTTTCCCAAGTAGAAGCGGTCTATCCCGAGCGTGCCCAATAGCCAGGACAGCAACCAGGTGACCACAAACGATTTGGGTGGCTGGAAGACTACGGGGGAAACTGGTTGGTAGGCCATCAAGACACCTTCCATAAAGGCTGATTTAGTGAGTGAAAACCCTTCCCGAGAGTCTGCCACACGCCGACGTTATGGCGCCATCTTGCCAACCTTGGCACTCATTGGGGTTACCGCCGTGTGGGGGTCCACGTTCTTCCTCATTAAGGACTTGATCCAACAGGTGCCCCCACTCGATTTTCTGGGTGCTCGCTTTGGGTTGGCTGGCGTCCTCGTCCTCATCTTCCAGTGGAGTCGACTGCGGCGTGCGACCTGGGTGCAGTGGCGGCAAGGCGCGGTGTTGGCCGCCTTCTACTCCGCGGGGCAGCTAACCCAAACCATTGGTTTAGAAACGACGGCGGCGTCGATCTCAGGGTTTATAACCGGAATGTACGTGGTGTTCACTCCCCTGGTTGTGGCGGTGCTGTTTCGGGGCAAAGTCACGGGGAAGGCTTGGCTGGCTGTCCTGCTGGCAACCGTCGGCCTGGCTTTTCTGAACGTTCAACTGCCCCTGGGAATATCGGCTGGTCGCGGGGAGCTATTGACGCTCATTGGGGCGGCGTTTTACGCCTTCCACATTGCTTTTCTCGGGAAGTGGGCCAAGGATTCCGACCCGCTTACCCTCGGGATGATCGAGGTTGTTATGGCCGGGTTGATTCTGGGGATCGCAGCGTTGCCCGGGGGCGTGGTCTTGCCGCAAACCACCGGGGCGTGGGCGAGCTTTTTGTACATGGCCCTCATCGCCGGGTTGGGGGCGATCGTTGAGCAAACCTGGGCCCAGTCCCGCCTGAGCGCCACCACCACCAGCGTGATAATGGCCACCGAACCACTTTTCGCCGCCCTGTTCGCGGTTGCGCTCGGTGGGGAAAGTTTGACCGCCCAGTTGCTGGTGGGCGGGACGCTGATCCTAGGGGCAATGTTCGTCGCAGATTCGTAGCTTTACTGAAAAGCTGCTTCACTTAGCCCCCATGGACGCTCAAAAGGTGAGACTGTTGTAATAGACGTCGTGTTGCGCTGCCGACGTTCTAGAAGTGATAAGGGATAGAAATGTTCACCAAATTAGGGAATGCCACTACCCGCCATCCCGTGGTCATCATCGTGGCCTGGATTATCTTGGTGGCAGTGTCATCAACCGCTTTCCTGTGGGGATTCGGCCAGGGCGGTTTACTCAAACGGATGGAGACATCGGAATATTCCATTCCCGGGACGGACTCCGAAACGGTCCAACACCTTATCGATACCAATGGGGACGAGGGCGACACGGCGATTCTGGTGGTCAGCGGTGTCGACGTCCAATCCCAATGGGATGAGCTAGCCGAGTTCGCTGCGACTCACCGCTACATATTCCAAGGCTTTGGCGTGGACTCGGTCGCTGACGCATTTTTGATCTCTGAACAACTGGAAGAAGCAGAGGCCCAAGCGCAAGAGCAGCTACAAGCCACCATTAAAGAAGAGACTGAGAAAGCCACGAAGGCGGCTCTGGCGGAAGCAACGGCCCAGGCAGAAGAGCAACGGCAGCAGGCAGAGGCACAGTTAGAAGCCCAAGTTGCACAGGCAGCCGCCCTCGGCCCGGAAGCGCAGGCACAAGCAGAAGCCCAAGCCAATGCGGCGCGTGAAGAAATGGAAGCCACCTTTCAAGCGCAGATGGCTGAGGCTGAAGAACAGGTCCGCGCTCAGGTGACTGAACAGGTCACCGCCGAAGTGACTCGCCAGTTCGAAGAAGCTCAGAAGGCACCTGACGTGGTGGAAGCTAAGCAGGATGCCGAGGATCAGAAACAGGCGCTGCTCTCAGACAAGGACGCCGGTTACGTCGTCATTGTGAGCATGATGCCTAACCTGGACCAAGAAGTTACGAAGCGGGCCCGCACCGATCTGGATGAAGCGACCCAGAAATACCAAGCAGCTTTAGATGACCAGTTCCCCGGTGCGACGATTCAAGAAATGTCTCAAGACAAGATTGAATCGGCGATTATCAGCCAGGTGGAACGGGACCTGATCACCGGGGAGGCACTCAGCCTGCCAGTGGCGGCCTTGATCATGCTGATCGTTTTCGGTGGCGCCTTGGCCGCGGGGATGCCTCTGGTTGGGGCAATCAGTGCGATCGCGGCTGGTATGGGTACCTTGTGGCTCTCCACCTTCGTGACGACGATTGATTCTTTTATCCTCAACATCGTCTCAATCATCGGGGTGGCCCTCTCCATCGACTACGGGCTGCTCGTCGTCTCTCGCTACCGCGAAGAATCGAAACAGCTGATGGAAGACCTGCCCCAGACCCGATCTGCGCAAAACCATGCCGCATTGAAACGTTCGGTGGTGCAGCCAGCGGTCGTGGCGACACTGGAAACAGCCGGGCGTACGGTGACTTTCTCTGCCGTGACGATCGCGGCGTCCATTTCGGGTCTGCTCTTGGTTCGCATCCACCTGCTGCAAACCATTGCGTGGGGCGGGATTATTGTGACCCTGTTGGCGGTGCTGGCAGCAATCACTTTGGTGCCAGCCTTGCTCACCGTAGTCGGAACGAAACTGTTGGTGCCCTCCCCCATTACTAAAGTTCCTGGCATTGGGCGGCTGGTCAATGCGGTCGGTGATACTTCAACCGACCACGGCGTGTTCTACAGTATTGCCCGTTGGGTGCAGAAACGTCCGTGGATTGTCATGATCACCACCGCGGCTGTTCTGGTGGTTATGGCCCTGCCCGCGCAAAATCTTTCGCTGCGAAACTACTTTGCCGACTACATTCCGCAAGGGACCGCTCTGCGCGAAGCGTACGACACGATTCAAGACGACTACCCAGATTTGGCCACCCCCTCTGTTTCTGCACTCGTGGACGCGCCGGAAGAAAGCGGGCCGGTTCTAGACTTCGTGGCAGAGGTTTCCGCCCTCGGCAATGTTGAGAGGGTCGTTACCGAGCCACTTCCGCAAGATTCTGAGTTGACGATTGTCAGCGTGCAGGTCGAGGCAGCCGACCAAGCGGGACCTGAAGTCACCCAAGTTGTGGACGATATGCGTGACTTGGACCCGGGAGCCACCGTTTGGGTCGGTGGCGCCGCGGCAATCCAGAAAGACTTCACGCACGCCTTGGTCGAGGACGTTCCATGGGCCATTGCCGTGGTGGTCATTGCGGTGATGATCCTGCTGTTCCTAATGACCGCGTCACTGGTCGTTCCCGTGCGGGCCCTCATCATCAACGCCATGTCTTTGATGGCCGCCGTTGGGGTGACAACGGAAATCTTCACACACGGTTGGTTTGGAGTGCCCCGCACACCCGGCTTAGAAACCTTTGTCGTCGCCGTCCTGATTGCATTCGGATTTGGGCTGGCAATGGACTACGAAGTGTTCCTACTGGCGCGCATCAAGGAATACTGGGATGCCGGCGATGACAACAACACCGCGGTAGCCAAGGGGCTGCAGAGGTCTGGGCGCATCATCACATCGGCGGCGGCGATTATCGTGGCGGTGTTCATCGGGTTTGCCATGGGTGACATGGTGGCGATCAAACAAATCGGCGTGGCCCTAGCGGTGATGGTGACCGTCGATGCGACCGTGGTGCGCCTGTTCCTAGTGCCCGCGGCAATGACAATTCTGGGGAAGTGGAACTGGTGGGCGCCGAAGCCGCTACAGAAGTTGGCGCAAAAGGTGGGAATGGAAGAGTAAGCACGCGGCGCGCCCGGGCACTGCGGCAACGTTGCCTAAGTGTGCATGAAAACCGACGATAACAGTGTCGGCTCACTTTCATGTGACACACTTGGGCAACCACTCTGGCAATCGTCGGCCTGCTCTCGCGTGTGCGCTGACTTTGGGGCGCCTTGAAGGGCCGCGCACAACCTCGGCGCCTGCTAGGTGCACATCTGAACGACATTTCGGCCTATATCTGGCCTGAAAGTGCGTTGAGATGTGTGCCTGAACCGCCGAGGCAACAAAAAAGCGAGACATAGAAAGAATCTATGCCTCGCCATTGTCGGGGCGACAGGATTTGAACCTGCGACCTTCCGCTCCCAAAGCGGACGCGCTACCAAGCTGCGCCACGCCCCGAACTCTGAGCTCCCTTACGGGTGCTCAGGGACCATCATAGCGGCATCCGCGCAAGATATGCCTGGCCTGTGCCGATGGTTGTGTCACATCTGCCAGAGCGGTCACGGCTCCAAGTGCCAGTGCGCATTCCTAATGTCGAGTTCTTGGGCCATGTCTTCGAGGAATCGGATGACAACCTCCCGCTCTTGCGGGCCCAGCCTTGCAGCGGAGTGGAATCGGCGGGATTGCTGGCGACCGACCGTCTCATAGGCGGACTGGCGTGTCTGTGGAGTGATCAGGATCTGCAGAGCCCGCCTATCCGTGGGGTGAGGGCGACGAACAACGTGCCCACCCTTCTCAAGGCGATCCAGTAACTTAGTGGTCGAGGCCGCGGACACACCCAGGTGCTCAGCAATGTCCCGCGCCGTGACCAGATCGCCGCGGTTCTCGCAAACTATCAAGAAGTGCAAAGCCCGCATATCCGTCTCATTGAGTTTCATGTAGCGAGCGGATGCTTCACTCAGCTCCCGCTCAACATCTCGAAGATTCCCTAGCGCTTCCATCAACCGAGAAATCTGGGCAATGTCTTCGCTAGAGACACCAGAGATATCCAACAGTTCAGACCGCGGGTCATTCTCAGCCACCCCATACATGTTTGCGACACCCCCTTGCGGGACCGGTTCTTCAATCACTAACATGTCTCCAAAGTAGTACACTCGGCTAACTATTAGAACTGCTACCTGTATTCGCAACTCTCCGTTGGTCGTTCATTTTATCGCAGCCCTAGGGCCCCCGGCCCCGAGGATCTACAAAGGAGGCTCGGCATGAAACCGGTCACCCAAGCGCGCTCGAAGCAATCGTGGGGTCGCGTTCTCCTTCCGTCCCTGATCGTTCTCATCTGGTTGGTCGCCGCCGGGTTCGGGGGGCCGCTCTTCGGTCGCATCAGCGAAGTCTCGTCTAACGATCCCACTGCTTATCTTCCCAGCGCAGCGGAATCAACCAAAGCTTCTCACTTAGCGCAGGGCTTCTATGATTCGAACGACATCCCTGCGGTGGTTCTGATTACCGCGAAAGAGGGCGCCCTTACCAGTGGCGACCTTGAGTCCATCTCCGCAGTTGCCACAGAAATCGGAGCCTTGGACCAAGTCGTGGAAGTCTCTCCCCCAATTCCTGCTGAAGACGGGGCGGCCGTCCAGATCTTTGCGCCCGTCAACGGCTCCGCAGATGTGTCCGCAACCGTGGACGCTATGCGCGAGCTGCTCGATGCGGAACTTCCCGCCGGGCTTTCTTCATACGTCACTGGTCCAGCTGGCCTTACGGGGGACCTAGTGGATGCGTTCGGCGGTATCGACGGGCTGCTACTGGCGGTGGCATTGGTGGCCGTGTTGATCATCCTGCTCTTCGTCTACCGCTCGTTCCTACTTCCGATCATGGTGATCACGACCAGTATGTTCGCGTTGACATCCGCACTGCTCACAGTGTGGTTGCTGGCGCGCAGCGGCGTTTTCCTGCTGAATGGGCAGACCCAAGGCATCCTGTTCATCCTTGTGATCGGTGCGGCAACCGATTACTCGCTGCTCTACGTTTCTCGCTATCGGGAAGAACTTATCCGCCACCAGGATGTGTGGGTTGCGACCAGAGCGGCTTGGAAGTCATCTGTCGAGCCCATCTTGGCCGCGGGCGGGACCGTGATTGCGGGGCTCATGACCCTGCTGTTGTCCGATTTGAAGTCGAACAGCGTTCTTGGCCCCGTCGCCTCCATTGGGATTGTCTTCGCCATGCTCGCCGCGCTGACACTGCTGCCTTCGCTGCTTGGGTTGCTCGGTAGAAAAGCCTTTTGGCCCCGCCGCCCTCTCTTCGATCCGAAGTCCGCCACCGGTGAGCGGATCAGCTTCCAAGGTGTCTGGGGTCGCACGGTTCGGTTCGTAGAGCGTCACGCCCGCCCGGTGTGGATAGTGACAACGCTAGTCCTGATCATCGGGGCAGTCGGGGCAACTGCCTTCAAGGCAGAAGGCGTACCCCAAAGCGACCTCGTCCTCAGCTCATCACAAGCGCGCGACGGCCAAGCAGCCCTTGGGGAGCATTTTCCTGGGGGATCAGGCAGTCCGACCACGATAGTCGCGGCCGAGGACGATCTGCCACTAGTCGCCGCCCAGTTGTTGGCAAATGACGGGGTGGACTCAGTGACCGTAGCAAGCGCGGATTCCCCCAGCGGTCAGGCGACTCTAGGACCCGACGGTCAACTACTAGCCGGACCGCCCGGAACGACTCCGCCGGCTCCCACGGTCATAGACGGCAACCTCTTGCTTCGGGTCACCTTGACCAGCCCCGCTGATTCACGGGCAGCCATAAAGACGGTGGAAGAGATTCGAGCCGACCTCGATACTGTTGCCCCTTCTGCCCTTGTCGGCGGCACCACCGCGACCAGCATCGACACAAATGCTTCTTCCATTCACGACCGGAACATGATTATTCCGATCGTCCTCTTCGTAATCCTGATGATCCTAATGCTGTTGTTGAGGTCGGTGCTGGCACCGGTTCTTCTCATGCTCACCACCATCCTGTCTTTCGGCACCGCGATGGGTGTGGCGGCTTTCGTATTCAACAGGGTTCTGAAGTTCCCTGGCGCCGACCCGGCGGTGCCGCTGTACGCTTTCGTGTTCTTAGTGGCACTTGGCATCGACTACAACATCTTTTTGATGACCAGAGTGCGTGAAGAATCCAAGAAACACGGCACTCATGAGGGGGTTGTGCGGGGCTTAGCGGTAACGGGAACGGTCATCACTTCGGCGGGCTTGGTCTTGGCTGCCACATTCGCCGCGCTGGCGGTCATCCCCATTCTGTTCTTGGTTCAGCTGGCTTTCATCGTGTCGTTTGGCGTTCTTCTAGACACGTTTGTAGTCAGGACCCTCTTGGTCCCCGCCCTATCGCTGGATATCGGGAAGAAGATTTGGTGGCCCTCAGCCCTGTCTAGACAGCGCTAGTTACATGTAGAAGTCGACGGCCGCGCGTTCGGAAACAACCTGGCGGATCTGCTGGACGACCTCAAGATGGGCCGGATGAACAGCGTAGGCCTTTAGCGCCTCTTCATCTTCGACATCTACGACCAAACCAAGATCCCAGTTCCCCTTTAACCCCATGCAGTCTGGACCTGCGTGCAGGGCGATAATCCCGGGCACTGTGTCCTTCAGTTCCCGCAGTTTCACAGCCAGGGATTCCGCGACGTCTTCCGGCGTTTTCCCGGGCGCAATGGCCCCACTGGCAATCTTCCACATGACGACATGTCGCAGCATTGGTGCTCCTCTTCGTTGGTGGTCCCCAACTCTACCGGCAACCTTGAAAGTCCTTTCGAACAGGTACCCCGCGGGGTATAATACTCCCGTCAACACGTGGGAAGAGAACCTATGAAGAACATCGTCGTTCTCGGGGCCGGAACCGCCGGCACGATGGCAGCAAACATGCTCGTCAAGAACAAGGACCTCAAAGATTGGCGGATCACCGCCATAGACAAGAACAACCACCACCAGTACCAGCCGGGTTTTCTGTTCGTGCCTTTTGGCATGATGCCCGCCAAACGAATCACTAAGTCCCGCCGGAAGTTCATACCCAAGGGCGTGACCTACATCGAAGATGACGTCGTCCAGATTGACCGCGAAGCAAGCGAAGTGGCGTTGCGATCGGGCGAGCGCATCCCCTATGACGAACTAATCATCGCCACGGGCACGGTGCCGCGCCCTGATCTGATCCCGGGCATGGCCGATGGGCGCTTGTGGCGAAAGTCTGTCTTCGACTTTTACACCTTGGAAGGCTCCGAAGCGCTAAAGCCAGCCTTAGAGAAGATGGAACGCGGCCGCTTAGTGGTCAACATCTGAGATATGCCAATCAAGTGCCCCGTCGCCCCTCTAGAATTCGCTCTGCTAGCCCAGGACTACATGCGCAAGCGCGGGCGCGGATTCGACGTAGACGTTGTATTCGTTACCCCTTTGGATGGCGCGTTCACCAAGCCCGTGGCATCTGAGGCTCTTGGCAACCTTCTGGCCGAACGCGGCATCGAAGTCATCACCGACTTCCAAATCGAAAGCATCGACAACGACACTAGCGAGTTGGTTAGCTACGATGGGCGGCGCGTGCCCTTCGATCTGCTCGCCACCGTCCCACCCAACCGCGGCGTGAAAGTCGCGGCGGACTCCGGGCTGGCCGACGACGCGGGTTTCATTGAGGTTGACAAACACACTCTTCAATCCGTTGCTGACCCGCACATCTGGTGCGCGGGGGACGCGACAAACGTGCCCACCTCCAAAGCCGGCTCGGTTGCTCACTTTGAAATGGACGCCCTCATCCCCAACGTGGTGGCTTCCACTCACGGATTGCCACCCACCCACAGCTTCGATGGCCATGCCAACTGCTTCATTGAATCCGGCCGTGGGGAAGCCCTGTTGTTGGACTTCAACTATGACCAAGAACCACTGCCGGGACGTTTCTCGGTTTATGGCATCCCTGCCTTGCGGCTGCTCGGCCCCTCTTACCTGAACCACGCTTCGAAAATGGGCTTCGAAGCGGTGTATTGGAACATGCTGTTGCAAGGTCGCCCCCTGCCATTTACTCCGGACATGAAGATGGACGGGAAAATCATTCCAGAAGGCTACGAAATGAAGGGAAACTGATGCCGACTAACAACTTCCTCGGCCGTCAGATTGATGTCGACACCGAAGGTTTCTTGACGATACCCGACCAGTGGGATAAGGAACTGGCCGTCGTCCTCGCCAAGAATGCGGGGATCCACGATCTCACTGACGAGCATTGGAGGGCGATCAACTTCGTTCGCGACGACGCCCTGAAACAAGGGCAATCCCCCACCTTGCGCCGCATGCAGCAGGCGGGCGGCTTCGACATCAAACAGCTGTTCACTCTCTTTCCCGGTAAGCCCGCGAAGAAACTTGCCTACATCGCTGGGCGAGCCAAGCCGACGGCCTGCGTCTAGCCACTCTTGAAAGGAAATTTCCATGCCGATCGATGAAGATGGCAACATAATCCCTGATTTCGGTGACAACGTCGCCGCGCAACCAAGGGAGCCAGGGGCATCCGCAACCGGCCCCTCCACACCCGCCGGGCCGCGCAAGATGGCATTCATCTGCTCCAAAGGCAACCTGGACCAGGCCTACCCCGCCCTCATCATGGGCAACGCAGCCCTAGGGGAAGGTATCGAAGTGGACTTCTTCTTCACCTTCTGGGGATTGGACATTATCGACGTCCGTACCATGCACGACCTCAAGTTCACGTACGCGGGAAACACCGCCATGCACATGCCGCAACTAGAGCGCTTCGTTGGCGGCGGCGCGACGAAGCGATTCCCCCAACTGCTAGCCGGGGCGCCCGGAATGACCGGGATGGGCACGAAAATGCTCAAAGCAATGATGGCGGAACAAGACATCCCCACCGTGCCGGAGTTCTTGGATCACCTGGCGGCCATGGGTGCGCATATGTATGCCTGCCAACTATCGGCAGACATGATGCAGGTGAAGAAGCCGATGCTGCACCCCGGAGTGCAAGGCATCATTTCAGCCTCTGACTTCATCGAGCTATCGGCTGGGGCCCAGATCATCTACACCTAGACACAGGAAAGCCCGCCCCCTCCGTTCAGAGTTGGGGCGGGCTTTTCTGTTGCCTAGTTTTCGGGCAGCATCGCCAGCAGGTCTTTGGCCGCCTGCTCCACCGCGCCGTGGTGGTACTGGGCGGCTTGCTCCTGGACCGCCAGCAGCCCGGAACGGTACAGCTTGTGGTAGTCCCCGTACGGGAAGCTGTATACCGAACGCTCGTTGTATGATCCGCCGACCTTCACACCCAAGTGCCAGTTGCCGTAGTCCTTCATCCCGCGGTCGCGAATGAAATTCTTTTGGTGATCCGCATCCGGGTTCACCTGGTCCCAGTCACTCTTATCGTCGAGGACGTAGCGGCCGTCTTCGATCAGTTGGCGGGCGTACTCAAATGCGTCACGGTTGACGTCGATCGACATGTGCGATCCCTTCGTAGAAGATTGATGATCCGATTCTACTGCCAGAGTCCATCACTGCTTACGGGGCGGAAGTGCCACGCGCGACAGCATCAGGGCCGTCAGTAGGAACAGAGCAATACTAATGCCCCAGATGGTGAAATAGCCCGTCAACATCGTGATGCGGTGTTCATCGCGGAAAGCGACCAGCACCTGTTTGAAGAGCGCCCCACCAACAGCACCACCCATAGCGAGCAGAGCAGAGTAAACACCGTTGGCGATTCCGGTTCGTCCCGGAGGTGCTGCGTGGGAAACCAGTGCGGGTAGCGTTGCGACCAGCACGCCCAGTCCCAAGCCGGTAACCGCCCCAGAAACCCAGAAAACCTGCATGGTGTGTGCGAAAGGAATGTTGAGAAGCTGCCCGAATGCCCCCAATATTGCCGCCCCGATAAGTGTGCGCCGCATACCTAGGCGCGCGGCAATGAAGGAAGAGGCGAACGCACCCGCTGTGGCAAAAATCAGCATGACTGCGATCATCCCGGCCAGGACTTCCGGCGAGGCGCCAAATCCGTACCCGTACAGTTCGGGGTCGCGACTCAGATAGTCGGCGAGGTTTGGGGGGGCGTCAATCATGATCATTCCCATTGCGAACGCCGAAACGTAGAGCGGCCCCATTTCTTTTGAGACGACAAGTTTGAGGTCGACCGCCGGATCGGATGACTGCCGCTCCCACCACACCCAGGCCAAGAAGAGCACGAGGGTCACCGCGAAGAAGATCAGTGAGGTCACGGCGTGCGTGGGACCCAAGTAAGCCAAGGCCAAGATCAACGTCACGAGGAAGGCACCGAGGCCAGCGAAGCCAATCCAGTCAATACGGCCGGTGGACAGGTCGATGTCGGCGGGCAATCCGAAGAAGGCCACGAATGTAGAGCCAAGAACCATCAGTGAAGGAATCAGCAGGGCCACGGTCATATTGGGAACCAGCTCTTGCGCCAGACCAGCCGCGATTGTTCCCAAGACGATTCCGCCCATGAGAGAAGCGGAAATAATACTGATTGACCGAGTCGCTGACCCGCCGGCCGCCCTCACGTAAATGATGGCTATCGCTAGCGGCAGCCACACCCCAAGTGGGCCAACTAAAATCCGGCCCACCAGTACCAGCGGATAATAGGTCATCAAACCGGTGATGACCGTTCCCCCCAGCACGAGGAGGAGGGCGATTCGCAGGATATTCCGGGGACCGTAAACATCGCCCATGCGGGCCATGAGAGGGACCATTACCGCGGCCGCCATGGCTTGGGCGGTTTGGAACCAGTTCATCGCCTCACCAGTAACCCCGGTGCGGATGGCGATTTCAGGCAAAAGTGGGGTGTAGTAACCCTGCACAAACCCGCTGGTGATTTCGACGAACACCAGCATCAGAAGGACAGAGCGAACGTCGAGCGATTTCGTGGCTTGCTTCATATTTGGATCATAGATCGACAGGGTCTTATCGGTCGCGGCGAAATCAAGATTGTCCATGAATTGCCGTACAAGACGGCGGCAGATTTGTGGCTGAAGCGTTGCTTTCACCGACCATTTCGCGCGCTACGCTGTACTTATGAGTGAATGCGACTGTCCGATGTGCCAGTGCGTGGTCTGCGCAGAACGTGATGAAGGCGAATGCCCCTACTGTGCCCAAAAGTGCGGCTGCGGCGGACACGACGATATCCATGTGTGTCCGGTGTGTGGGATGACGGTCACGGATGAAGAGCCCTGTGGCTGCAGTGTCCTCGAGGAGACTCCCGCGCGGCGCTACCCCCGTCCTTCACCGCGGACTCTGGCCGTATTTGCAGTGGTCGCCGGGGTGGATCTGACGCTGAAGACAATCGCCATTCGACGTGCTCTAAAAAAGGGGGACCGCCAGTGGGTCCTGCCTCTAGCACTGTCAAACACCCTGGGTGTGCTGCCGTCGATCTACCTGTGCCGCACCAGGTGATCCGGCCGGAACCGGCGCGCCCTGAAGATGCCCGCGAAGTTGCCGCCCTCTTTGCCCAGGTTTTCGCGGACGACCCGGTGTGGAGTGCGATTGTTCCCAACCGGGCCCTGCGTCGGGCAGTAATCCGCCGCTCGTTCCTCTCCGCTTTCTCGCGCGGCGACGCCTTTGATGTGGTCCGGGGTGAGGACGGGTCAATCCTGGGTGCACTGCATTTCTCTGCCCCAGCGGGACCGCCTGAGGACGCCTCTTTCCCGGGTGGGCCTGTTGGGCGGGCCTTGCAACGACTTCCGTGGGTCAAGCGCGGCGCAGCCCATGACGCCCAAGTCCATTCTCACCGCCCGGATGGGGCGCACTGGTACTTCCAAGACATCGTTGTCTCCCCCGCTGCGCGCGGTCAAGGTTTGGGATCCACACTGCTCAGCCATCGCCTGGCCCAGGTGGACGCAGACCCTCTCCCGGTGTTTCTTGAATCAACCACCCCGGCCAGCCGCCGTCTTTACGAGCGTTTGGGATTTGCGCAGGTCGGCGAGGTAAACGCCCTTCCGAACGGGACCGCGTACGCGATGGTCCGCCCGTCGTAGTTAGCGCTAACCTTAGAGGAGGCAACTACATACGGAGACGTGCATGGCGATACACATTCAGTCAGGCAACTACACGGCAACGATCGTTAAGCCCGGAGCGGGGCTTGCGGGACTGCAGTATCGCGGTCGCGACCTCGTCCTCCCCCATTCTGCTACTGAGAAGGCGCGCGGATATAGCGGAAAAGTGCTGGTCCCCTGGCCCAACCGAGTCACCGACGCCACGTATATATGGCGCGGACAAACACTCACCTTGGATGTGAACGAAGCAGTTTCCGGGGCGGCACTGCACGGCCTGCTCGCCTGGGAGCCTTGGCAAGTCACCGAGCAATCAGATGATGAAGCAACACTGACGGCTACGGTGCAGGGCGCCGCCGGCTATCCATTCCATCTGCTTTTCAGCACCACGTACCGACTGCATGCCGAGGGCGGCCTGACCGTCACCATTGAGTCCACCAATCTGGGGGACGAGGACGCTCCCCTTGGTGTGGGTATCCACCCGTATTTGACGTGCGGGATCCCCGTGGATGAATGCGAGCTGACTATGCCGGGGTCCTCCCCCACGCTGATCGGCCCAACTCAGATTGATGACGCCTACGCAGTGGCTGGCCCATGGTCGGTAACTCTTCGTGATCCCCGCACGGGCAGGGGCGCTCAAATGAGCGCTGAAACCCCCTGGGTGCAAGTGTATTCAGGGGAAGAACTCGACCGGCGTGGGGTCGCAGTAGAGCCAATGAGCTGCCCACCCAATGCGTTCAATACCGGGGAAGACCTGGTGATCCTCTCCGCGGGGCAAACGCATCTCTTCCAAGCACGAATTGAGGCCGTCTGATGTCTAAACCACCCTCGATGGCCGACGTGGCTGCTGTGGCTGGGGTGTCACACCAGACCGTGTCCCGCGTCGTTAACCACAAGGGGGCGGTGCGGGAACAAACGCGCGAAAGAGTAGAACGCGCCATCGCCGAGTTGGGTTATCGGCGAAACGAAGCCGCCCGCGCCCTCGCCTCTAATGAGAGTCGCCTCTTGGGGGTGGTGACCCCCAGGTTTGTTGAATGGGGCCCGGCAGTGACGCTCTTGTCAGTGCAATTAGCAGCGAACCGAGCCGGATACTTCGTATCGGTTGGGACCCTCCCCGAGTTCACCGACGATGCTTTCCGGACCGCTATTGATGACCTGCTTTCGCTCGGAGTCGCAGGCCTGATAGTGATCGCCCCAGTCGAAGCCATGGCAAAGGAATTGGAAGACCAGCAGATTCCGGTTCCCACCCTGGTCATCTCTTCTGGATGGGTGAACGAGGATTCACGTTTCGCGCGCTTGGGTATCGACCAGCGCTCCGGCGTGGCGGCGGCCCTCAATCACCTCAAAGCGGTTGGTTGTGAATCGGTGGGTCATATCGCGGGGCCAGCCGACAACTTTGATGCTATGGAGCGGTACGAAGCCTGGCTGGCGCACACTGCCGAACTCGGCATGCGACTGGGCCCCTGTGTGCGGGGGGACTGGAGCGCCCAAAGCGGTTATGAAGCAACCCGCACACTCCTGAAGGAACCGCTTCCGGACGCGATTTTTGTGGCTAATGACCAAATGTCGCTCGGCGCACTGAAAGCGCTGACTGAGGCGGGGGTCGCCGTGCCCGACCAAGTACGCCTAGTTGGTTTTGACGACCAAGACGGGGTCGAGTTCTTTGAACCCGCCCTGACCACGGTCAAACAGGATTTCGAGGGGCTCGGGGAAGGTGCGATTCAGGCGCTCACCCAGATCATTGCCGGGAAGAAGCCGGACCTTGCCAGCCGATCCACGGAACTGATAATCCGAGTGAGCGCCTGAAAACTACTCAGCCGCCAGCGCCTCCACCGGGGAAACGCGCGATGCGGTCCGCCCCGGAACTATCGAGGCCAGCAATGCGGCACCGACTGCGACGGCGAAGATAACCACCCACTGCAGCCAAGGAACTTGAACCACGTAGGTGCTCACCCCAATCGGCAGAGAGCGGAAGCCAATCAGACCGAAGTAGCCACCCGCAGCGATGCCCAGCACTGTGGAAGCCACGGAAATCAGCAGTGCCTCCCACGTGAGCATCCCGCGCACCTGTTTGCGCGTCATACCCAAAGCCCGCAGCAACCCGTTTTCCCTGGTTCGCTCGGCAACAGACAGTGACAGCGTATTCGTCATGCCCACCAAAGCGACGAGCACCGAGACCCCCAGCAAGCCCACGACGACCATCACCAATACGTTGACAACCTGGTTGATCGCCGCGCGGATCGCCACGGCGCCCTCAATCCCGAACTCAGGGTTGATCGACTCTACGTCGCGCAGTGCATCGGCATACGAGGCCGGGTTTTCTAGTTGCAGCCACACTTGTGTGGGCTGTACATCCAGTTGAGCAGCCGTTTCCTGAGACACAATGATCCGCCCATAGGCCGCGACCGCTCCCCCATCTACCAGTTCGAGGTCGACGCAGTTATCAGCCACACACACCGGCGCTGTCCCAAGTTCCTCTGCCCACCAAGCGGGGACGAGGGCGACCCCTGGTTTGGGTGCCACCAAGCCGCCCCGCGTAACACGGTCGAGCCCGTCATCCACCAGGAGCGTCCCTTCTAGGTCACCCCCAACTGTCGCCGGAGCGCCCTCAACCACCACTGATTCAGATGCGCCCGGAATATTCTGGAGGGCGGTGAGCTGCTGGTCCGTAAAATCGGGGGACGAGACGACCAAGTCAACAGGCGCCGTCGAATCCAAGCCCTCCATAGCGGTGGCACGCAGTGACTGGGCACCCAAAGTGACCATCGAAATCAGCGCTACCCCAATGAAAATCGCGACGCCAGTAGCGGCGGTGCGACCCGGATTACGCGCGGTATTAGCGGCAGCAATAGTGAAGGTTTCTGACTTACTGAACTTGCCGGCCGCCTTGGTAATCATTGGCAGCGCGTAGGAAAGGAAGACGATCATCATGACTACGGTGAGGACGGCAAACAACAGCACTGCGCCGAAGCGGCCCATCTTGTCATCCATATCGCCACCCAGCAGGGCCAGATAAGCTGCTTCAACCCCAAATGCTAGCGTCACTACCCCGCTAATCGTCGCGGCAACCACCCGACGTTTACCAACCGGGGGTGCTTTCGGGCCGCCCAGGGCAGTGATCGGGGAAACCCTCGAAGCGCGCAAGGCCGGCCGATAACCGGCAAATGCGGTGAGCAGCGTGCCCAGCACGAAGAGCACAAGCATTTGAATGGGGCGAACGGACGAGAGCGCCAAACCGTAGGAAGAGACAACCCCTAGACCAGCGGCAATGGCAGCCCCACCAAAGACGCCGATGACGATACCCACAAGCGATCCGATAGCGCCGACCGCCAGGGATTCACCCATCATGAGGCGGCGCACCTGCTTGGCGGTCGCCCCAACGACTCGCAGCAGTGCCAGTTCACGTTCACGCTGGCGGAAAATCACCTGGAACGTAGTACCCACGACGATCAGTGCGACCGTACCAGCAATAACGGGGAAGAGCAGCACCATGGCCGTCAAAGCCGCGTCGGAAGTGTTCACCGCCGCCAGCGCATTGTTGAGCGCTTCGGTTCCGCTAATCACTTCGGCATTTGGAAGCGCGTTTTGGATTTCGGCCACGATGTTTGGACTGTCGCTGGCTACCAGAATCTCGTGTGGTTGCCATTCGGGGTCGATCGCGGCCAGTCCGGCTTCCGTTACATAGAAGTCCTCTACCAGGAGGGTGACCGAATGTTGGGCGTCGCTTGCTAGGCCAACTATCTGGAAGTCACCAACGGTTGAGCCGATTTCGACACCCAACCTGTCAGCGGCGGCTTCACCAATGACAGCCTGGTTAGCGCCGGTGGGAAGGTCGCCCTCAACCAGAGGGACACCCCCTAGGGAACCTTCCCCAGCAAGGGCCACGGCGAGCCACTGCCCATCCTCTTCTATCCCGCTATATGTCGCGGGGTACGTCTCAGTGACTTCGGGGAGGGCCTCAATCGTTGGCATTTCTTCGCGCAGGTTTTCCCCACTGACGACTGCGGCAACACCCTGATACTGTCCGGCTACTTGGTCGCGGACACCCCGGTTCAACGAGCCGCCCAACACTAGGGCCGCCCCAACGAAAGCGACGGCGATGACCACTGCGACTATGGTCGCGGCGTATCGTCGCCCGTGGTACTTCAGATTTGCTCTGATTAGGGCTTTCACTTGGAAGCCCCCTCAATTTCGGCCGCGCTGGGCTTCCACAGATCAGCGTGGATCTGCCCGTCGCGCACGATGATCACTCGGTCGGATAACTCGGCAACGCTCTGGTCGTGGGTGACCATGATGAGGGTTTGTCCCAAGTCGTCTACCGCGGCGCGCAGCAGGGTAAGGACTTCCGCGGTTGAGGCCGAATCCAAGTTCCCGGTGGGCTCATCCGCCACGACGATGGCCGGCTCCATAACGAGGGCGCGGGCCAAAGCCACTCTTTGTTGCTGGCCGCCGGATAGTTGAGAAGGCAAGTGGTGCAGGCGATCTTCGATGCCCAGGCTGGAAATGATCATTGCCTGCAGTTCTTTGTTTACTTTGCGGCCCGCTAGTCGGGAGGGCAGCAAAATATTCTCTTCCGCATCCAGGGTGGGCATCAGGTTGAAGCTTTGGAAGACAAAGCCGATGCGGTCACGCCGCAAGCGAGTCAACTTATCGTCAGACAGGCCTTGAAAAGGGATGCCTTCAAGTGAAACCACCCCCGAGTTCACGGTGTCCAACCCGGCTAGGACGTTCAGCATGGTCGATTTACCCGACCCGGATGGCCCCATGATGGTGGTGAATTGGCCAGCTTCGAAATCGACGCTAACCCCATCAAGGGCCACCACTTGGGCTTCGCCCTGTCCGTAAAGTTTGGTTACATTGCGCAGACTAGAAATACTCATGTATTCAGTCTGGCAGTGTCACCGCCCGATTTGAATCAGGGATTTCCCTGATCTTTTTGGTCTAGTGCCACGTGTTCGAACCAGTCTGTCTGGGATGGGTCGCGGTCCAGCCAACTGCCCGCACCCTTATCCGGTTCAACCACTCCGGCAGAGAACGCGAAGGAGTCACCGTACTGCTGGATTCCCTTGCGGATCCCCTCGTCAATGGCGACGCTTGCGTACTTGCGGCGCAGAGACATCGGGTCGGTAGAGAGGTCTTTCCACCAGGCGATCATGAGGACGATCAGAATGATGGCAAATGGCAAGGCCGATATTGTTACCAGCGCTTGAAGGGAACTTACTGTTTCTTCCCCACCGGCAAGCAGCAACGTAATCGCAGTGGCTGAAAGGGCCACACCCCACACGATGGTCATGCGCTTGTTCGGGTTACTCTTCCCCTGCTGGCTGATGGTAGCCATCACCAGAGACGCAGAGTCAGCACTGGTGACGAAGAAGATCAGCAGTGAGAACATGGCGATGATCGAAACTATGAAGGTGAACGGCAGGTTATCAAACAGTCTGAAGAGGTATTCCTGGCTTGATTCCGCCCCAGAAATGTTTCCCCCATTGGCCTCAAACCACATGGAAGCACCGCCCATGGTGGAAAACCACAGCAGGCACACCACACTGGGAACGATGATGACGACGGTGACGAACTCACGCAGCGTACGTCCTCGTGAAATTCGGGCAATGAACATGCCGACGAAGGGCGTCCAGGAAACCCACCACGCCCAGTAGTAAGTGGTCCACGATTCCATGAAGTCCGCCGCGTCTGGTGACAGCGATGCGGACACTTTCAGCATCGCCCCAATTTCGGAGATGAACGCGACTACGGCCGACGGAATGAAGTCGAGTAAGAACAGGGTTGGCCCCGCTAGGAAGACGAACAGGCCGATCCCCAAGGCGAGGAACATGTTGATATTGGACAGGATGCGGATCCCGCGCTTCACGCCGGAAACAGCAGAAAAGATGAACGCAATCGTGAGCACCACCATGAGCGCCACGATTACCCCGTTGCCAAGCGGGCCCACTCCACTGACGATCTCGATCCCGTGCCCGATTTGGAGGGCGCCCAGGCCCAGGGATACTGCGGTTCCGAAGAGGGTCACCAAAATCGCGAACGCGTCGATCACGCGCCCCATTGGCATGGCGAGTCGCTCACTGAAAATCGGGTCAAAAATGGAGGAAATCAGGGGGGAACGCCCTCGTCGATACGCAACGTAGGCTATCGCCCCACCCACCAGCGCATAGTACGACCATGCGAGCGGCCCCCAGTGCAGCAAGGTTTGGGCGATAGCGTCGTTCATCGCCTGAGAGCTGCCGGCCGCGTCTGAGAATGCGGGCGGAACATCGAGGAAGAAGGTAAGCGGCTCGTACGGGCCGAAGAAGAGCAGGCCGATTCCCATTCCAGCGGAGAAGAGCATCGCCACCCAAGAGGTGGTGGAGAATTCTGGCTTCTCATCGTCAGTACCCAAAGGAATATCCCCTTTAGAGGAGTATCCGACGATCATCATGAAGACGAATACGGCAATGGTGAGGATGGTGAAGAGCCAGCCGGTATTCAGTGATACCCAACGAACACCGACCGCCGCCGCATTTCCGAGCGCCTCGGAGTTGAGCAGGCCCACGATGACGAGGACGATCACAACGACTAGAGCCGAGAGGGACACCCACCAGTCAATGGGAAAGCGCCGCTCATCCTCTTTTACAGCAATGCCGGGCAGCAGGGCGGGGTGGAGGACTCCGTCGGCTCCTACCAAGTCTCTAAGCGTCTGCGGGGCGCGTGGTTTTAGAAGGTCAGTGCGGTTTTTCTTAGACGGCATAAAGACAGTTAGGTAGCTTCCCCTTCTGCAAGGGTCGGACCACGCCTGGCATCGCGAGACACCGACGCACAGCCTTATCACGCCACCGATGGGGCGACAAGGCACCTGGTTACCGTAACATGACACACTAGTGCTATGAGAAAGCGCATCATCTTCCTTGACGTGGATGGCACTTTGGTTGAGCACGGCCATCCCATCCAAGAATCCACTAAGATCGCGGTCCGCCAGGCGCGGGAAGCCGGGCATAAAGTCTTTATTTGCACAGGTCGCGCGGCGGTTGATGTGCAACCTGAAATCCGCGCTTTAGGCTTCGATGGTGAGATCACTAACGGTGGCGCATTTGCCCATATTGGGGACGAAGAAATTGTGGCGCGAACCATGAATCCTGAAGATGTGCACTTCTTGACCGACCTGTTTGAATCCAATGGTTTGCCCGTCCTCATCCAAACCCATGAACAAACTTATGCGTCGGCGCGGGCCCGGGAGTTGATGCAAGCCTATGATGCGGCGATGCGGGTGCGCACGGGGGATGAGAACCTCCCTCCCCTACTGCCCGAGTTACCCGACACCGAGGGCGCTGACCTGACCAACGCGGCGAAAGTTCTGTTTGTGTCCGATACGCCGGTGGATTTTGAGCAACTCCAAGAGGACATGGGGCCCCGGTTTCACTTGATTCCAGGCAGTATGCCTCTTTATCAGGGCTCCAGCGCCGAAGTGATTATGGCGGGCGTAACCAAGGGCGCGGCGATCCAAAAGGTGCTGGACCACCTGGGGATGACACCCGAGGATGCCGTGGGGGTGGGTGACAGTTGGAACGATGTGGAAATGTTCGACCTAGTTGCGGATGCGGTGGCCATGGAAAACGCGGATGAGGGCGTGAAGGCCCGCGCCAACCACATTACGACCAGCGTGCTGGACAACGGGTTGCACAACGCGCTGGTCCACTTAGGACTGGTGCCAGCCCTGTAGTGGTCGCACGGCCCGCTGGGCAGCAATCCCTCGGGCGGCAAGGCGCGCCGCCGCAGTAGTCGTTATATAGGGAATGCCTCGCCGGATTGCCGCCTTGCGGATCGCACTGTCGTCATGTTCGGATTCGGGGCCAGCCGGGGTGTTGATGATGAGGTCGATTTTGCCGTCCTCCACCAAATCGAGGGCATGGGGGCTGCCTTCGTGGATTTTGTTGACTGCTTCCACGCCCAGGTCAGCGGCTGTCCCGGCAGTCGCAATAATGTTGAACCCGCAGTCGGCAAGAATTTTGGCGGTGTCACCCAGTTTGTCCCGATCCCGCTTCGCCACGGTGATCAGTACGGTGCCACGCGTGGGGAGTGTGCCACCGGCTGCTTCTTGCCCCTTGTAAAACGCCAGTTCCGGGGTGGCGGCGATGCCGAGCACTTCCCCCGTGGAACGCATTTCGGGGCCCAAAAGTGGATCGACCTCGGGAAACATGTTGAAGGGGAAAACCGCTTCTTTCACGCCGTAGTAAGGAACATGACGTTTCTGCAGGTTCAACGACGCGAGGGATTGGCCCAGCATCAGCCTGGTCGCCAGGGACGCCATGTTCACATCGCAAACTTTGGAAACGAGCGGTACCGTGCGGGATGCCCGCGGGTTTGCTTCCAGCACGTAAACCTTCCCGTCCTGAATGGCGAACTGGATGTTAATCAGCCCCACCACACCAAGGGCGAGGGCGATGCGTCGCGTGTAATCTTCGATCACTTCGAGCTGGTCGTCGGGAATGCTCACGCTGGGAATAATCGCCGCCGAATCCCCCGAATGGATACCGGCGTATTCCACGTGTTCCATCACCGCGGGAACAAACGCTTCGACCCCATCGCTAAGCGCGTCGGCCTCACATTCCAAAGCGTTTTCGAGGAACTGGTCGATGAGTATTTCGCCCTCGGCCCCCTCCATATACCGGCGCAGGGACGCGTCATCGTGAATGATTTCCATTCCCCGCCCACCCAGTACGTAGGAAGGCCGCACGATCACCGGGTACTGCGCGATGGCTACCGCTTCATCCGCCGTGGTGGCGATCGCCGAATGCGGCATGGGAATCTCGAGTTCTTCCATCAACGCGCGGAAGCGATCCCGGTCTTCCGCCAAATCGATCGTGTCGGGACTGGTGCCGATAATGGGCACTCCCGCAGCCTTCAGGTCTTGGGCAATATTGAGTGGGGTTTGCCCGCCGAACTGGCAGATCACCCCGTCAGGCTGTTCGCGCTGGACTATGGCGAGGACGTCCTCCACCGTGAGTGGCTCAAAGTAGAGGCGGTCTGCAGTGTCGTAGTCGGTGGATACGGTTTCCGGGTTGCAGTTCACCATGATCGACTCGTAGCCCTGGTCGCGCAGAGTGTAGGACGCGTGGACGCAGCAGTAGTCGAACTCGATTCCCTGCCCGATGCGGTTCGGCCCTCCGCCCAGCACGATTACGCGGGGTTTCGTCTTTTCTGGAGCGGGGAGGCCGCCCGGCTGGTAGGTCGAATAGTAGTATTCGCCCTCTTCCACCCCCGCGACGGGGATGGCTCGATACTGGTGGGTGATGCCTTGTTCTTGGCGGCGCTGGCGCACTTCGGCTTCCGAAATGCCGAGTAGTTCGCCTAACTGCACGTCTGACACGCCGTTTTCTTTGGCTTTCCGCAGGTCGCCTGTGGGCAGGGCTGCACGGATTCCCTCTAGGAACCACGGGTCGATCGAGGTTGCTTCCGCCAGCGTGTCCACCGAGATTCCTTGGCGGAGTGCCTCGTAAATCTGCGGGAATCTTTGGGACGAGGGCGTTTTCACTGCCTCTACTAAGTCTTCGGGGAAGGGGGCGGGCGTGGTTTCCAGGCTGCGCACTGCTTTTCCGTATGCTTCGGGGAAGGTCGCGGCGATGCTCATCACTTCGCCGACGGCCTTCATTTGGGTGCCGAGTTCGTCTTTGGCGCCGGGGAACTTTTCGAATGCCCACCGCGCCATTTTGGCAACCACATAGTCGTCCTCGGCCGTGTAGTCGGCGAGCGAGCCGCCCTTCCAATATGGAAGTTCATCCAGTGTTAAACCCGCAGCCAACAGGGTGGATACGTGGGCGATTGGCAGTCCCGTCGCTTTGGAAGCGAGGGCCGAACTTCGGGAGGTGCGCGGGTTGATTTCGATGACGACGATCCGCCCGGTCCGGGGGTCGTGGGCTAGTTGCACGTTTGTCCCGCCGACTACGCCTACTTCGCGGACGATGCGGTGGGCGATTTTTTCGGCGCGCCGCCCCAGTTCAGGATCGCGGATGGGTACCACGCAGAATGAATCCCCCGTGTGCACGCCGACCGGGTCCACGTTTTCGATGGTGCACACGGTAATGATCTGGTCGTCTTGGTCACGGATAACTTCGACTTCGATTTCTTGCCACCCGAGGATCGACTCTTCAACCAGCACCTGCCCGATGGGGGAGGCATCCAAACCGCGGGAAACCAGGTCCCGCAGTTCGTCCTCGGTATTGGCGAATCCCCCGCCGGTCCCTCCCATGGTGTATGCGGGGCGGACGACCACGGGACCACTCATTTGGAGGGCGTCCTCCACCGAATTCGCGATCACTGACCGCGGCGTATCGATGCCAATATCGCCCATCAGTTTCTTGAAAGTTTGCCGGTCTTCCCCCCGTTTGATGACATCCCGGGTGATCCCAATCATCGGCAAGTCCACTTGGGTGGCTAGGTTCAGCGCGGTCTGTCCACCCAGATTCGGGAGGAGGACGTCCGGGCGCGCGTCCGCAATGACTTTGCGTAGCGTCTGCGGGTTGAGCGGCTCAATATACGTCGCATCTGCCATAACCGGGTCGGTCATGATCGTGGCGGGGTTTGAGTTGATGAGGGCGACCTCGTACCCCAAGGATCGCAGTGCTTTACACGCTTGCGTCCCGGAATAGTCGAACTCGCAGGCTTGGCCAATCACAATCGGGCCGGACCCGATGATTAGCACTTTCGAAATGTCGGAACGCTTTGGCATGGTGGTGAGCATATTGGGCGGAAGGCCCCGATGTGGCTGCGTGTTCGCAGACGAAACGGGTCTTGCGTGGCAAGGTGGTTGGGAACTAAAGGAAGAGGTGGCCGTGGAAACGGTGATCCTAATAGCGGCCTTGGCGGTCAGCATCGCTACTCTCGTGGTCGTGTTGATGCGGGGGCGCCCGTCTGATCAAAGTATGCAGTTGGCTGCCTTGCAACAGGTCTTGGAAGCGCGGTTGAATGCGATTGCGACGCGCAACAGTGAAGATGCGGCAATGCGGATACGCACGGATGTGGCGACCCGGGAAGAACTGCAGCGCACCCTGAATGACCGGCTCGCCCAACTGGATGCGGGAATGCTGGCGATTCGGCGGGATAACGCGCTCGAACTGGAAAAAATGCGGTCCACCGTGGATGAAAAACTGCAGGGAACGTTAGAGCGACGCCTCGGGGAATCTTTCCAACTGGTTTCTGACCGGCTGGAGCAGGTGCAGCGGGGCCTGGGGGAAATGCAGACGTTGGCTAGTGACGTGGGTGGCTTGAAGAAGGTGCTCACCAATGTGAAGACGCGCGGAACCTGGGGGGAAACGCAGTTGGCGCGCCAATTGGAAGACATTTTGACTGTCGATCAGTACGCCGAAAATGTGGAGATCCGCCCGTCCTCAAACGAACGCGTTGAATTTGCGATTCGCCTGCCCGGGACTGGGGATCACCCGGTTTATTTGCCGATTGACTCCAAGTTTCCGCAAGAACCCTATGAGCGTCTGCTGCACGTTCAGGAAGAGGGCGACCCTGATGCGATTGCCGCGGCTGTAAAAGAGCTGGAGCGCGCCCTGCGGGTTCAAGCGCGACTGATTTCTACGAAGTACATCGCGGTACCTCATTCCACGGATTTCGCCATCATGTATTTGCCGACTGAGGGCCTGTTTGCCGAGGCGATCCGCATGCCTGGATTCGCGGCGGAAATGCAGCGCGATCTGCGGGTTCTGGTGACTGGACCCACGACGTTGATGTCGTTGTTGAACAGTTTGCAGATGGGGTTCAAGACGCTCACCATTGAAAAACGCTCCTCCGAAGTGTGGCAAGTGTTGGGTGCGGCGAAGAGTGAACTGGTGAAATACGGCCAGGTTTGGGAAAAGTTGGAACGCCAGCTGCGCACCGCCCAAAACACGGTGGAAGAGGCGGGCCGACGCACTCGCGCTGTGGAACGCCAGCTGCGGGATGTGGAACTGTGACTAGTCTTGCCCTATGACTTATCCAGAAGTTCCTACCGCGTGGTACAACATTGCCGCAGATTTGCCAGAGCCGATTCCGCCTCACCTGCACCCCGGAACTGGGGAGCCGGTCGTTGAGGAAGACTTAGAGGCGCTGTTCCCCAAAGCACTTGCCGAGCAAGAGCTTTCCACGGAGCGCTACATTCCTATTCCCGAGCCAGTGCGGGCGGCGTATGCGTCTTACCGGCGCACTCCCCTGCTGCGGGCCCGCCGGTTAGAGAAGGCGCTGGGCACGAATTCGCGGATTTATTTGAAGTTTGAGGGCGCCAGCCCAGTTGGTTCGCACAAGCCGAACTCTGCGATTGCCCAAGCGTATTACAACTCGGAAGAGGGCATCACGAAGCTAACCACTGAAACTGGGGCCGGCCAGTGGGGCAGTTCGCTGGCTCTAGCCGGGGCGATGTTCGACCTGGATGTGGAAGTGTGGCAGGTGAAAGCCAGCTACGAATCCAAGCCGTACCGCCGCTACCTCATGGAACTGTACGGCGGGCAAGTCCACCCCAGCCCGTCTGACCTGACTGAATCGGGCCGGGCGATTTTGGAGGAAGACCCCGACACGACCGGCAGTCTCGGCATGGCCGTCTCCGAAGCCGTCGAAGTTGCTATGAAAGATCCGAAAGCCCGCTACGCGCTGGGATCGGTATTGAATCACGTGGTGTTGCATCAGACGGTGATCGGTCAAGAAGCACTCGCCCAACTGGAAGAAGCCGGTGAAGAGGGCGCCGACGTGGTCGTTGGCTGCGCTGGTGGCGGGTCGAACCTAGCCGGACTGGCGTTCCCCTTCTTGAAGGACGTCCTGTCTGGGGACGCAGAGGTTGAAGTGATCGCCGCGGAGCCGGCAGCCTGCCCGTCACTGACTGAAGGCGAATACCGCTACGACCACGGTGACTTCTCTGGGATGACCCC